>CAYLYQ010000004.1:0-54764 GCA_964388105.1 uncultured Acidimicrobiaceae bacterium | reverse complement strand
CCGAGGGCGACACTCATGGACGGTGTGGTCGACATCCAGGTGATCAATGCCCGGAAGACACAGGCTCCGGCCCTCGTGCCCAAGGTGATCAAGGGAACCCATCTTCCGGACCCGGCGGTGAGGCGCTTCACGGCTGCAGAATTCACCATCGAGAGCGACGTGATCTGGCCGGTCGAGGCCGATGGGGACCTCGTCGGGAATACGCCGGTTAAGGGGAGGGTTGTCCCGGCCGCGATCCGACTCAAGATCTGAGCGCCCTCACTTATACTCCCGCCGCCCTTACCTGGTGACAACCCATGGCAACCAAGAAAAAGCAGTCTGAAGACGACCTCGATCTGCTGGTCGAGGAGCCCGACGAGCCCGAAGCCGAAGACGAGCCCGCCGACATCGATGAAGAGGATCTCGATCTCGACGACGCCGACGAAGTGATCGTCGCCGACGTCGTGGAAGAGGTCCTGGAAACCGATGACGAGGACTACGACGACGACGAAGACGAAGAGGGCGAGGAGCACGACGAGGAGACGGCCGACGCCCTCGAAGAGCTGGAGAGCCAGGAGCTCCAGCTGCTCGAGGACGAAGCCAACGAGGCGATGCTCGTCGACGAAGTGGAGGAGCTGCGGGCCATGCGCCGAGCGGAGCTGACCCTCAATGTCGACGCCCAGGCGCGCCGCTCCGACGAGTTCGTGTGTCAGTCGTGCTTCATGGTCAAGCGTCTCAGCCAGCTCGCCAACAAGAGAAAGATGCTCTGTCAGGACTGTGTCGCCTGACCGGGTCACCGTCGTAGTACCCACGTACAACGAGCGGGAGAACCTCACCGCACTGGCAGAAGCGGTCGTCTCTCAGGGTTACCGGATGCTGGTCGTCGACGACGGCTCGCCGGACGGGACCGGCGCCATCGCCGATGACCTGGCCCGCGTCCACGACTCACTGACGGTCCTCCACAGGGAAGCCAAGGAGGGCCTCGGTCGTGCCTACGCCGACGCGTTCGATCATCTCGCCGGCGAGGCAGACGTCATCATCGAGATGGATGCCGACTTCTCCCACGACCCTGCCGATCTCCCGCGGCTCGTCGCTGCGGTGACGGACGGGGCCGACCTGGCCATCGGGTCGCGGTATGTCCCCGGCGGATCCACTCCGGACTGGCCGCTGTTGCGCCGGCTGATCTCCAAGGGGGGCAACTGGTACGCCCGGGCCATGCTCGGGATCGGCGTTCGGGACGCCACAGCCGGCTTCCGCGCCTTCCGAGCCGATGCGCTGGCGAAGCTGCCCTATCGCGACGCCAGGGCATCGGGATACGGGTTTCAGGTGGAGATGGCGTGGCGGGCATCCCAGGCGGGCCTCGAGATCGTCGAGGTGCCGGTGGTGTTCCGCGACCGCACGCGGGGCACTTCCAAGATGGGCGGCAAGATCGTCGTCGAGGCCATGTGGCTGGTGACGCTCTGGGGTCTGAAGAGCCTCCCGGCCCGCCTGGGGCTGCGCCGATGAAGGTCGATGCCCGCGTCGCCACCGTCGACGATGTGGGCACGCTTGTTGCCCTGTACCGGCGTCTCGAAGAGGAGATGACCTCCCTCCACCCGATGTGGCCCGTCGCCGACGGCCTGCCGGAACCCATTGCCGAGAGCCTCCGGGCGCTGGTGGAGGACGCGGATGCCGTCGTCCTGCTCGGCGAGATCGAGCACAATCCGTTCGGCTTCCTGGTGGCCAGGGTTGAGCCGACCCTCCCCCAGTCGGGCGGTGAGGAGATCGGTTCGATTCGACTCATCTACGTCGAGCAGGAGGCGAGGGAAGTGGCGGTCGGCGAGGCGATGCGCGACATGGTGATGGAGATGCTGCGTGCCCGCGGTATCAGCAAGTTCGACGCCCACGTGCTGCCCGGCCATCGCCTGGCCAAGAACTTCTTCGAAGCGGGCGGGTTCTCGGCGCGCTCGATAGTCATGCACCACGACGATGAGCGTTGAACGCCCGGTCGTCGGTGTCGGCGCGGTGCTCCGCCGTGGTGACGAGATCCTCCTGGTCCAGCGGGGACGGGATCCCGGGAAGGGGCTCTGGGCGGTGCCGGGAGGGAAGGTCAGGTTCGGCGAGACCCTGCGGGCGGCCGTGGAACGGGAGACCATGGAGGAGACCGGCCTCGATGTCGAGGCCGGCGACCTGGGGTGGACGGGCGAGGTCATCGACCGGACGCACCACCTGGTTCTCCTCGACTACGCCGCCACCGTGATCGGAGGCGAGCTCCGCGCCGCCGACGACGCCGAGGACGCCCGATGGGTTCGATTGGATGAGGCAAGACGCCTGCCCCTGACCAGGACGATGTTCGATCTGCTGGATACCCTGGGCGAATGACATCCGAGGTGATCGACCTTCTCCAGCGGCTGATCCGCAACGCCTGCGTCAACGACGGGACCCCCGGATCGGGCCAGGAGCACCGATCGGTGTCCACTCTCCAGGACTTCTTCGGAGTCGAGGGAGAGGTCTTCGAACCGGCACCGGGGCGCCAGTCCCTCGTGTACCGGGTGCGGGGTGAGGATCCCCAAGCACCAGCTCTGACACTCCTGCCGCACACCGATGTCGTCCCCGTCGATCCTTCGGGATGGTCGGTCGATCCGTTCGCGGCGGAGATCGTGGATGGCTTCGTCTACGGCCGTGGCGCCCTCGACATGCTCAACGTCACGGCGGCCATGGCCTTCGCCGCCCGGCCATACGTTCGCGGGGAGGTCGGCCTGTCGGGTGACCTGATCTTCGTCGCGGCTGCGGACGAGGAGGCCGGAGGGATCTACGGCGCCAAGGTCCTCGCCGACGACCACTGGGATCTGGTCGGAGCGCCGTTCGTCCTCACCGAGGTGGCCTACCCCGCACTCGAGTACACATCGGGCCCCACGGTGCCGGTGTCGATTGGAGAAAAGGGCGGCTACTGGAGCGTCCTTCGATCCCACGGGCGCCCTGGGCACGGTTCCGTCCCGTACGGCCAGGACAACGCGTTGCGAAAGATCGTCGACGCCTTGAAAGGGATATTCGACACCCAGATGCCCGTGGGCATCAGCCCCGAATGGATCGACTTCGTCTCCCGACTCGACCTCGACACCGACCTCAAGTCGGCTCTGACCGACCCGGACCGGGTCGACGACGCCGTCGATGACCTCGCCATCACCGACCCTCTCTTTGCCCGGTACGCCCACGCGCTGACGCACACGACGATCTCGCCGAACCGCCTCGACGCCGGGATGAAGGTGAACATGATCCCGGACCAGGCGTCTGCCGCCATCGACATCAGGTCCTTGCCCGGGCAGGACCGCAGTTTCGTCGAGTCGCACTTGCACAAGGCAATGGGTCACGCCCGCGACGACATCGACATCGAGCCCTACGGATACGACCTCGAGGCGACGGTGAGCCGGACCGACACCCGGCTCTGGGAGGCGATTGCCGACTCCGTGGAGGACCTCGAGGGGCACCGAAATCTGCTGCCCACCCTGATGACAGTCGGGACCGACGCCCGCTTCTGGCGGGAGAAGGGATCCGTGGGTTACGGCGTGGGGCTCTTCGACGACCGGATGACCTTCTCGGAGATGCTGTCTCTGTTCCACGGGCACGACGAGCGCGTCTCGGTCGAGTCGGTGAAGCGCACCACCGCCCTGTACGAGCGGGTCCTCCACCACTTCTTCGCCAGTTGATCCAGGTCGTTTGCGACCTCGACGGGGTCCTCTACAGGGGGCGTCGGGTCCTGCCGGGGGTGCCGGAGGCAATGACCCGGCTGCGGGAGAACGGCGGGAGGTTCCTCTTCGTCACCAACAACTCGACGAGGACGCCCGATGGTGCCGCCGCGCACATCACGGAGCTGACCGGCGTGCCCTGCACGCGCGAGGAGGTGTGCACCTCACCCCAGGCTGCCGCCATGATGCTGCAGCCGGCCGACTCGCCGGCGTTCGTGGTGGGTGAGCAGGGCATCGACGCCGCCCTGACCGAGGCGGGGCACACCATCACGACGGACGCGCGCTCGGCGCGCAGCGTGGTCGTGGGTTTGACGGCGCGCATCGACTACGACTGGATCGCGCGGGCGGCCTCAGCCGTGCGCGAAGGGGCGCGATTCGTGGCGACCAACGTCGACCCGACCTACCCGATCGAGGCCGGATTGCTGCCGGGCGCGGGTGCCATCGTGGAGGCGATAGCCACCGCCGCCGAGACCAGGCCCGAAGTGGCCGGCAAGCCGCACCAGCCGATGGTGGACCTGGTTCGCAGCCGCCTCTCTGATGGCCCGGTCTGGGTCGTCGGAGACCGTCTCGACACCGACATCGCCATGGCGGCCGCCGGGGGATGGGAATCCATCCTGGTCCTGGGCGGGGTGACCGACGAGCCCGACGACGGCGTCGCCGACCACGTGGTGGACGGCCTGGGCGAAGCGGTCGATCTCATCCTCCGCTGATCAGGTCGTCGCTCAGGCCATAATCGACGACCATGGACCTCACCCCCGAACAGGTCGCCGAGATCGAGGCTCTGTTGGACCGAATCGAAGAGCTCGACCCGGCTTCAGTGCCCGAGCCGGCGGCCCAACTGGCCGAGGTCCTCGGTCGCATCCTCGACGACCTCTCCTGAAACCGGCCGGACTTGGGGTCGACGCGCCGTTAACTTTCCCTCATGTCGCGGCGCCACCTCCCCACCGGGACGGTCACCTTCCTGTTCACGGACATCGAAGGCTCCTCGCGCCTGCTTCAGGTGATGGGGCCTGGCTTCGAGAGCGCGCTCCGGCGTTACCAGCAGCTGGTGGCTTCAGCGATCGAAACCGCCGGCGGGGTGATCGTGAAGGACGAGGCCGACAGCTTCTTTGCGGTGTTCCAGTCGGCTGCAGCCGCGGTCAACGCCGCCGTCCAGATCCAGCGTGACCTCGAAGCCGAGTCATGGACCACCCCGTGGCCGGTGAGAACCCGAATCGGGGTCCACACCGGGGAGGCCGTCCTCGGCGGTTCGGACTACGTCGGAATAGACGTCCACCGAGCCGCCCGCATCGGGGCCGCCGGGCATGGGGGCCAGATCGTCATCTCCGAGCTCGTCGCCCGGCTGGTGGGCCACGCCCTGGCGCCCGGGATCACCCTGGAAGACCTGGGAACCCACCGGCTCAAGGACATGGAGGGTGACGACCGCCTGTTTCAGGTGACCGTTGACGGGCTGCAGACGAGTTTTCCGCCTATCCGCACCCTGACCACGCTGAAAGGAAACCTCCCTCCGGCTCAGTCGACCTTCATCGGGCGGGAGGAGGACCGGAAGAAGGTCATCGAATCCCTGCAGAGCTCCCGCCTGGTCACGATCACCGGGCCCGGCGGTGTCGGCAAGACCAGCCTGGCCCTCAACGCGGCCTCCGAAGTGCTCACCGCGTATCCCGACGGCGTCTGGTTCATCGAGGTCTCGCGGCTGACTGCCCCCGAGATGCTCGCCGACACGATCGCGCGTCAACTTCACATCACGGCCAGCCCGGGTGAGTCCGCCCGGGACACCCTGGCCAACCGGCTCGGAAGAGCCATGACCCTGATCATCCTGGACGGCTGCGAGCACATGGTGGGCGAGGTGGCGTCTCTCGCCGACCATCTGCTCCAGCGGACCACATCACTTCGAATCCTGGTCACCAGTCGCGAGTGGCTGTCGATGCGGGGAGAGCGGCTCGTGGCGGTGGAGCCCCTCGGCGTGCCGCCTGAGCGAGTTCGGAGCCCTTCCCAGGTCGGCAAGCACGATGCGGTCGCCCTTTTCGTGGACCGGGCCCACGCGGTCGTCCCCAGCTTCGCCCTGGACGACACCTCCGCACCGATCGTCGCCGAGATCTGCCGGCGCCTCGATGGCATACCTCTGGCCATCGAGCTCGCGGCGGCGCGTCTCAGCATGCTGACCCTGGACCAACTGCTGGAGCGTCTCGATCGACAGTTCTCCGTGCTGGGCTCACGGCCGGGGGCGGCGGTGCCTCACCAGCAGACGTTGGAGACCACCCTTGACTGGAGCTACAACTCGCTGGAGCCGACCGAGGCCATGCTCTTCAACCGGCTCTCGGTCTTCTCGGGCGGATTCACCATCGACGCCGTGGAGGCGGTGTGTTCCGGTGGGGAAGTCGAGAGCCACCTGGTCCTCGAGTTGCTCGGTCGTCTGGTCGAGACCTCGCTCGTCACGCCCACGGAAGGCGAGCCGGCTCGATACCGACTCCTCGAGCCGATCGCGCAGTACGCGCGCATGCGGCTCGCCCAGGGAGAGGGCTCGGCCCGTCTGCAGGAGCGCCACGCCGCCTACTTCCTCGATCTCGCCGGCCAGAATGAGCCGCTCGGTTCCAGCCAGAACACCGTGCTGGCCCGTCTCGATCTGGAGCGCCACAACTTGCGGGCCGCTCTGACATGGCTCGATGACCACAATCGGAGGGCGGACGTGCTGGCGATGGCCGGACACCTGCGCTGGTTCTGGGTGATCCGGCGGGACGTTCCGGAAGGATGGCATTGGCTGAATCGCGGGTTCGAGGGAGGAAGTGCCGACCCCGTGGTCACGGCACGGGCCTTCAACGGGATCGGCCTCCTCTCGATGATGAGGCTCGATTTCGACCGCGCCGAACGGTCATTCGAAGAAGCCCTGTCTCTGTACACCGGAGCCGGCGACGACGCCGGCATCGCCAGGGAGACCTACCACCTGTCGGTGGTCGCTTGGTTTCGTGACGATCTGGAGGAAGCCAGGAGACTGGGTCAGGATGCGGAGGAGCTGGCGCGGAAGGCCGGCGACCGATGGACCGAGGGGTGGACCCTTGCGGTGCAGGGGACGATCGCTCGCTGCCTCGGAGATCTGCCGACTGCCCAGAGCTACCTGTGGCGCAGCCACGGGATCATCAGCGCGGCCGGAGGCGTGATCGACACGGGCTGGTCCCATCTCCGCCTCGGGGCCCTGGCCCGGGATCAAGGCGACTTCCCCGGCGCGGTGGACAACTACGCCATCGGCAGAGAGCTGCTGCAGAAGGCCGGCGACCACCTCGGGGCGGCACACGCTGACGCTGGGCTTGGCGCGGTGGCGTGGCTGCAGGGGGACCACGACCGGGCGCTGAGTCTGTTCCGGGGCGTGCTCGAGGGGTTCGGTCTCAACGAGGAGGCGAGCACCAATCTCTTCGAGCTGAAGACGATGATCCAAGGCAACCCGCCGACGAGTGTGCTGATGGAGGTCGTCGAGTTCAACCGCCGGCGCGCCAACGAGACCGAAGGCCAGGTAGGGGCGCGTGCCGCCCTCGCCGAGTACCTCTATCACATGGGCAAGACCGCGCAGAGGGCCGGTGAACCGTTCCGGGCATGGCATCCGCTCGTCGAGAGCCTCCGCCTCTGTATCGAGGCCGTGGACGGCAGGGGAGCGGCCATCGCCGCCGTGGCTCTGGCAGGCCTCATCCGGCTCCAGGGTGATCAGGTCTCAGCCGGGCATCTATACGCATTGGCGGAGAAGACGGCCCTTCGAGATCGGCTCATCTGGCCCCCACCCGACGAAGTGGGCTACGCCGACTCCTTCGCCGCGACCCGCGACGCCCTGGGTTCCCGATGGGCAGAGATCGAGGCTGCCCCCGGGACATGGGAGGAGGGTCTGTCCCGGGCCGAGGAAGCTGCTGCGGCCGCAGCATGACGACTCGCCTCGACCTGGAGCTGGTTCGACGGTCGCTTGCCAGGAGCCGGAGCGACGCCCGCCACCTCATCCGCCAGGGCTCTGTGACGGTCCGGGGCGTGGTCGAGGTGCGTCCGGCCGCAAGCGTCAGCACCGATACCGACATCGCGGTGGACCCGGCTGCGCCTCGCTGGGTCTCACGGGGCGGCATCAAGCTCGCTGCCGCACTCGACCGGTTTCCCGTTGCTGTGGAGGGTCGGCGTTGTGTCGACATCGGTGCATCCACCGGCGGCTTCACGGAGGTCCTCCTGGATCGGGGAGCCCGTTCGGTGGTGGCGCTGGATGTGGGACGAGGCCAGCTGGCCTCTCATCTCGCAGCCGATCCCAGGGTGACATCCATCGAGGGCCTCAATGTCCGGGCGGCGACGGCGGCGGAGCTGGGCGGCTGCTTCGACCTGGCTGTCGTCGACCTGTCGTTCATCTCCGTCCGCACCGTCGCACGATCGGTCGCCGACCTCGTGTGTCCCGGGGGCGATGCGATCCTGCTCGTCAAGCCCCAGTTCGAGGTGGGAAGGGCCGCTCTGGGGAGTGGCGGAGTCGTGCGTGACGCCGAAGCGCGGTCGGCGGCATTGGCGGGTGTCGTCGAAGCCCTCTTGGCGGCAGGACTGGGCGCGCAGGCGTCCATGGTCTCGCCGGTGGAAGGCGGCGACGGCAACGTCGAGTACCTTGTGTGGGCCGTGAGAGGAGCCGTAGCGACCACCCTGGAGGGACCGTGAGATTCCACATCCACGCGCGGCCAGGGCACGAGCCTTCGCAGGAGTTCGCCGTGAAGCTGGCCGGCGTCATCGAGGATGCCGGCGCCAAGGTGGTTGACATCTCCGGCGAGCCGGACATGGTGGTGTCAGTGGGTGGAGACGGAACCATGCTCGCCGCGGCGCACCTGGCGCTCGACATCGACGCCCCGGTGGTCGGCTTCAACCTCGGGACCATGGGCTTCCTCGCCCAGGCGGAGGTTGACAACGCCGGCGCCGTCGTCGACCGGCTGATGGCGGGGCAGTACACGGTCGAGGAGCGGATGACCGTCACTGCCCACTGCAACGGCCTCACCCGCACCGGCATGAACGACGTGGTCGTGGAGAAGGTCGACACGACGCGCCTCGTGGTGCTCGAAGTGACGGTCGACGGGGACCCTTTCGTCACCTACCGCGCCGACGGTCTGATCCTCGCCACACCAACCGGCTCGACCGCCTATTCGTTCTCTGCGGGCGGGCCACTGGTCGACCCCAGGATCCACGCCCTTGTGATGACCCCGGTCGCCGCGCACTCCCTCTTCGACCGGGCCCTGGTGCTCCCCGCAGGGTCGGTGATCGGCGTGAAGGTGATCTCCGATCGGACGGTGAGGGCGAACGTCGACAAGGACAGTCTCGGAGAGATGCGGGAAGGAGACGAGCTGACCGTCACCAGCGGCGAACGCCCGCTTCGGTTCGTCTCGCTCAGGTCTGATCAGTTCACCGGGGTGCTCCGAGAAAAATTCGGGCTGCGCTGATGCTTCACCACCTCCGGGTCGTGAACCTCGGTGTCATCGCCGACACCTCTCTGGATCTCGAACCGGGTTTCAACGTGATCACCGGGGAGACCGGTACGGGGAAGACCCTCCTGCTCGGTGGGCTGCGGCTCCTGCTTGGCGAGAAGGCGGACCCGGCGAAGGTAGGGGACCGGACCGAGGACGCCCGCGCCGAGGGGCTCTTCGACGAGGGCGCAACTGAAGTTGCCGTGGCCAGGATCGTGCCCTCCACCGGGAAGAGCCGGGCTCACCTGGATGGGGTCCTGGTGTCCGCCGGGTCGCTGGCCGACCGCCTCGGCCCTCTCGTGGAAGTCATCGGCCAACACGACCAGCTGGCGCTTCGCCGGCCGTCCACCGTCCTGGGCCTCGTCGATGCTTCGGGCGCGGACATCATCGACGAAGCGTTCGGCGCTTACCGGGAGGCTTGGGCCGTCCTGACCGCCGTGCGCCAGGATGCGGCCACCCTCGGAGGCGACAGCATGAGCCTGCGGCGCGAGCTCGACCTCGTCTCATTCCAGGCCGATGAGATCGCCCGTATGGCCCCGGAGGAGGAGGAAGACACCTCGTTGGAGGGAGAGGCCTCCCGGCTGCGGAACTCGGAGGAGATCGCTCTCCACCTCTCCGACTCGTCGCGTTTGCTCGAGGAATTGACCGACGCTGTCGGCGAACTGGTTGCCCGCCTCCGCAAGGTCGCCGATCTCGACCCCGGGTCCCGACACCTCGCCACGGAGTCGGAGCTCCTCGCCGAGCAGGTGTCGGAGCTGGGCCGTGCCGCATCCGGAGCGGCGGAGTCGATCGAGCACGATCCGGTGCGACTGGGCGAAGTCGAAGAGCGCCTCACGGCTCTTGGAGACCTGAAACGAAAGTACGGTCGGACGCTGGCCGACGTGCGCCAATTCGGAAGCGAGGCGGCAGCCCGCGCCGCCGAGATCGAGCGGCTGCTGGGGATGGTGGACGACGTGGACGAACGGCTGCGCGCAGCCGAGAAGGCGCTGGAGAAGGCAGGCGCGAAGCTCACCGGGGCCAGGCGGGTCGCGGCGGACCGGCTCGCCCGAGCCGCCTTGGACCATCTCGCCGACCTCGGGATGGGGGAGCCGCGCTTGGAGATTCGGCTCGACTCGGCCGCGCCCGGCCCCAGCGGCATGGACCGCGCGGAGATCTGGTTCTCTTCCGATCCGCGCCTCGAACTGGCGCCCATCGGGTCGACGGCCTCGGGTGGCGAGCTCTCGCGGCTGGTCCTCGCCGTCCGGCTCGCCGCCCGCACGGCGGCGGGTGAGACTCTCGTGTTCGACGAGGTGGACACAGGGGTCGGGGGGACCACGGCACTGGCGTTGGGGCGGAAGCTCGCCGAGCTCGCCCGAGGGGGCCAGGTGGTGTGTGTGACCCACCTCCCACAAGTTGCCGCCTTCGCCGACGCGCACTTCGTGGTGACCCGGGAAGGCCCCAACGCGACCGCTCGGCGCGTTGAAGGGGAGGACCGGGTGCGGGAGATGACGCGGATGCTCGCCGGGCTTCCCGACAGTGAGGCGGGCCAGGTGGCCGCCGCCGAGCTGCTCGAGCTGGCGAAGGGGTGAAACGGTGCTTCCGGGTCCGGGCCCGGTGCTGCTACTGTGACATCCCGTGATGAACGGGCCACTCGAGACCACTGAAGCGATCTCCGAGGCCCGCTCCACCCCCAAGTTCGTATTCGTCACCGGTGGCGTCGTTTCCAGTCTCGGCAAGGGGATCGCCGCCGCGTCGTTGGGCCGGCTTCTCAAGGCGAGGGGTCTCAAGGTCGTCAACCAGAAGCTCGACCCGTACATCAACGTCGACCCCGGAACCATGAACCCGTTCCAGCACGGTGAGGTGTTCGTCACGGACGACGGCGGGGAGACCGATCTCGACCTCGGGCACTACGAGCGCTTCACGGGGGAGAACCTGAAGCGGACCTCCAATGTCACCGCCGGCTCGGTGTACCTCTCGGTCATCCAGAAGGAGCGGCGTGGGGACTACCTGGGCGACACGGTGCAGGTGATCCCGCACATCACCAACGAGATCAAGGAGCGGATCCGCCGCGTCGGCAGCCAGGACGTGGATGTGGTCATCACCGAGGTCGGCGGCACCGTCGGCGACATCGAGTCACTGCCGTTCCTCGAAGCCATCCGACAGTTCGGAAACGAAGTGGGGAGGGCCAACACCCTGTTCATCCACGTCACCCTGGTCCCGTACCTCGCGGCCTCCGAGGAGTTGAAGACCAAGCCCACCCAGCACTCGGTGGCGGAGCTTCGCAGCAAGGGCATCCACCCGGACGTGATCATCGTGCGGTCGGACCGTGACATCGACGAGTCGGTCCGCCGCAAGATCAGCCTCTTCTGTGACGTCGAGCCCAAGGCCGTGATTGCCTGCCCGGACGCCCCCGACATCTACCAGGTGCCCCTGACCCTGCACGACGGGGGCCTCGACGAGGTCGTGTGCAACCGTCTCGGGATGGTCACCGGGCCTCCCAATCTCGACAACTGGCGGTCGATGGTGGAGCGGGCGGCATCGGCCAGCGAGCCGGTCACGGTGGGGATCATCGGGAAGTACGTCGACCTCCCGGACGCGTACCTGTCCGTGGCCGAGGCGCTGCGGCATGCCGCGGCGGCCGAAGGGGTGAAGCTCGACCTGCGGTGGATCACCTCCGACGATCTCACCGGCCTCCTGGCCGACACCTACCTCGAAGACCTCGACGGCATCGTCATCCCCGGCGGGTTCGGATACCGGGGCGTGGAGGGCAAGATCGCCGCCATCCGGTACGCCCGCGAGAACGGGGTGCCACTCCTCGGGCTCTGCCTCGGGCTGCAGTGCGCCGTGATCGAGTTCGCGCGCGCCGTGCTCGGCTACCCGGAGGCGAACAGCACGGAGTTCGACCCCACCAGTCCGCACCCGGTGATCGACCTAATGGCCAGCCAGGAAGGCGTCGAGGACATGGGCGGGACGATGAGGCTGGGTCTGTACGCGGCGAAGCTGGCCGAAGGATCCAGGGTTCGGGCCCTCTACGGCGAGGAGTTGGTGTACGAGCGTCACCGGCACCGTTGGGAGGTCAACAACCGCTACCGCAAGGAGCTCGAGGCCCACGGGATGAGACTCTCCGGATTGTCACCCGACGACAACCTCGTCGAGTACATCGAACTCGTCGACCACCCGTACTTCGTCGCCACGCAGGCTCACCCCGAGTTCCGCTCCCGGCCCGACATCCCGCACCCGCTGTTCGCCGGTGTGATGGCGGCCGCGGCCCGGCACCGCAAGCAACTGGAGCCCGAAGTGGTCATCGACGACATCGGGGTCGAGGCTCCCTGACCACGGCGCAACCGCCCTCCGCGGCGGTCTAGCCTCTCCCCAATGGAGGTTCCGAATTGATCGTTGGCGTTCCGCGCGAAGTGAAGACCGCCGAGCACCGGGTCGCGATCACACCGATCGGTGTGCGCGAGTTGACCGAGAGGGGCCACGAGGTCCTGATCGAGAAGGGCGCCGGCGAGGGGTCGAGCATCCACGACGACGAGTACGTCGACCAGGGGGCGAGCATCGTCCCCAACCCCGACGAGGTCTTCGGCGCCGCCGACATGATCCTCAAGGTCAAAGAGCCCCAGGCCGGCGAAGTGGCCATGCTGCGTGAGGGCCAGGTCCTCTTCACCTACCTGCACCTCGCCGCCTACCCCGAAATGGCCGAATCGCTGCTTCGGCGCGGGGTCGTGGCGATCGCATACGAGACCGTCCAGCTCCCTGATCGGTCCCTGCCCCTCCTGGCTCCGATGTCGGAGATCGCGGGGCGGATGGCCACCCAGGCGGGTGCCCACTACCTGGAGCGCGCCCACGGCGGGCGGGGGATCCTCCTCGGAGGGGCACCCGGAGTGAGGCCGGCCCGCGTCGTGGTCATCGGTGGCGGCATGGCCGGCACCAACGCCGCGGTGATCGCGATGGGGATGCAGGCCGAGGTGGTGGTCCTGGACACCGACATCGCCCGGCTCCGCACCATCGACTCCCTGTATCAGGGTCGCATCTCCACCCTGCACTCCAACCGCCTCAACATCGAGGACCAGGTGATCGGCGCCGATCTCGTCATCGGGACGGTGCTCATTCCTGGCGCGTCGGCGCCCAAGCTCGTCACGGAGGACATGATCCGGGCGATGAAGCGGGGCGCGGTCGTCGTCGACGTCGCCATCGATCAGGGTGGCTGCTTCGAGACCTCCCGGGAGACCACTCACACCGACCCGGTGTACTCCGTCCACGACGTGATCCACTACGCCGTGGGCAACATCCCCGGGGCCGTCCCCAACACATCGACCTACGCCCTGACCAACGCCACCCTCCGCTACGCCGTGGCCTTCGCCGAGATGGGAGTCGCCGGCGCCGTGGCCGCACATCCCGAGCTCGGGGGCGGGGTCAACGTGGTGGGCGACAATGTCTGCCACCCCGCCGTGGCGGCCAGTCTCGGCCGGCCCCACGTTGCTCCGCTGGAGGCCCTGGCCGGAGTGTGAACTCCTCACGCCTGACCCTCCGCGACGCGGTGGAGGAGTATCTGTCCTCGCTGCGTGTCGAAGCAGGTCTGGCGCCGAACACGATCGCCGCCTACCGGCGCGACCTGGGCCAGTACCTCGAGTTCCTGGACGGAAGGGAGCCCGATGCTTCCGCCGTGGAGGCGTTCTCGGCCGAGGTGGCGCGGCGGGGGCTCGCCCCCTCCACGCAGAAGCGCAAGCTGTCCGCCATCAAAGGCCTTCATCGGTTCTGCGTCGCCGAGGGAATCCGCGCCGACGACCCGACTGTTCTCGCCACGGGGCCGAAGCGGCCCGATCCCTTCCCCAAGGCGCTCGACATCGATGAGGCCATCGCGCTGGTCGAGGCTCCCGACACCGCCACCATCGCCGGAAGGCGGGACGCCGCACTTCTCGAGTTCCTGTACGCCACGGGATCCCGGGTGTCGGAGGCGGTTGCCGCCGACCTCGGTGACCTGGACCTCGACGAAGGCGTCGCGTTGGTGACGGGGAAGGGCTCGAAGCAGCGTCTCGTGCCGCTGGGATCGAAAGCCGTCGCCGCGCTGCGCGGATGGCTTCCCGACCGTCTGGCACTGGCGAAGCGCGCAGTGAAGGGCGATCCGGTGTTCCTCAACATGCGAGGGGGGAGGCTCACCCGCCAGGGTGCGTTCGACGTCGTGCGACGAAACGCCATCCGGGCCGGCATCGACCCCCGACGAGTGTCGCCGCACGTGCTCCGGCACTCGGCCGCCACGCACATGGTCGAGGCTGGAGCGGACCTCCGGACCGTCCAAGAAATGCTCGGCCACGCTACGATTAGCACTACCCAGGTCTACACGAGGGTCACCACAACCCACGTGATGGAGATCTACGTCCAATCCCACCCGAGGAGTCGTTGATGCCGTTCGACACAACCAAAGCCGAGCAGGCCTTGCGTTCGGAGCGTGAGCGTCTGGTCCGCCAGCTGTCCGATCTCGGAGCCGCCGAGACCGGCGACCTCAACGTCGATATCGACTTCGGGGGGAGCTTTGCCGATGCCGCTGCGGTGACCGCCGAGCGCACGGAAGTGCTCGGTCTGGTCGACTCCTTGAAGGGCCAGGTCGACGACATCGATCGCGCCCTGGAGCAGATCGAAGCCGGCAAGTACGGCATCTGCGTCAGCTGCGGCAAGGACATCCCGGCCGATCGGCTGGCGATCATCCCGGCGTCCATTCTCTGCGTCGACTGCAAGACCAAGGCCGCCGCGATCTGACGCTCCGCCGTCCATTTCACCTGGTCCGACGCTTCTTCGAAGTGCTCGGGGCGACGCCGCTCGACGAGGGGGAGCGTGAGAAGGTGGAGTCCTGGATCGGCTCCGGCGAGCTGGCCGCCCTCTTCTACACCCAGCAAGACGCCGACCAGCGCCACGGTTACGAAATCGCCTCAGCCGTGGCTTCAGCCGGCCACCGGCTCGAGCTGGTGGCGGCGGCAGCGCTCCACGACGTCGGGAAACGTCATTCTCGCCTCGGGGCCTTTCGTCGAAGCCTGGCCACGGTCCTGATGGCCTTCAAGATCCCGCTCCGGGGCCGAATGGCGGCCTATCGGGACCACGGTCCGCTGGGAGCCATCGACCTCGAGGCAGCGGGCGCATCCCCGCTCGCCGTCAGTTTCGCCCGCCATCACCAGCACCGCCGGCCGGCTGACATCGCCCCCGGGGACTGGGATGTCCTCAACGCGGCCGACCTCGGGGCATTGCCCCGAGGAAACCGCTGACCCGGGATAATCTCGAGCCGAATGGCGTTCCAGGTCAAGACCACGGTGTTCGAGGGGCCGCTCGACCTGCTCCTGCAGCTGATCACCCGTCATCAGGTCGAGATCAGCGCGGTCGGGCTCACCGATGTCGTCTCGGAGTACCTCTCGTTCCTCCAGGAGATGGAGACGCTCGACATGGAGGTCACTTCGGAGTTCCTGCTCATCGCCGCGACCCTCATCCAATTGAAGAGCCGTTCGCTCCTGCCCCGGCCGGGGGACCTCGACCTCGATGACGAATTGGCCCTGATCTCCGAGCGTGACAGGTTGCTGTCCCGGCTGCTGGCATGTGTCACCTTCAAGGACGTCGCCGCCGTGCTCGCCCGGCGAATGCAGGAGAACAACCGCCTCGTCCCGCGGACGTCGGGTCTCGACCAGAAGATCGAGCCGCCGGCGCGAGAGGTGGAGCTCCCGGTGGACGCGGCTGGCCTGGCCCGCATCGCAGCGCTGGTGCTCAATCGGAAGGCCGGCGAACCGGACCTCGACCATCTCGATCTCGACCTCCCATCAGTCGAG
Source organism: uncultured Acidimicrobiaceae bacterium (assembly GCA_964388105.1). Lineage (GTDB taxonomy): Bacteria > Actinomycetota > Acidimicrobiia > Spongiisociales > ZC4RG35 > ZC4RG35. The sequence continues at coordinate 38,816 of CAYLYQ010000004.1, read as the reverse complement.
CACGCGATCGGCGATCTCCGCAGCCGACTCGAGGAGGTCGCCTACACGACCTTCGACGAGCTCACCGAGGAGTGCGGCCGCCCTGTCGAAGTGGCTGCGTACTTCCTCGCACTGCTCGAGATGGCCAGATGGGGAATGGTGGCGCTGTCCCAGCAGGACTGGCTCTCCACGATCGAAGTCGAGGCCCGTCAACTCGACGGCATCGATCTGACTTCGGAGTGGACGGCGTGAGGGAGATGTCGGCCCTCGAGGCCATCCTGTTCGTCACGGAGTCACCTGTGCCGGCGCGCGAGCTCGCGGAGGTACTCGAGCTTCCCGTGTCCCGGGTCACGGAGCTGCTGTCGGAGATGTCGGCCGACCTTGCCGCCCGGGAGTCGGGGCTGGTCCTCAGGGAGACAGGTGGCGGATGGCGCCTCTACAGCCACCCGGACGCCTTTCAGTACCTGGAGCGGTTCGCCTCGTCGGCCACCGGGCGGAAGCTGTCATCCGCAGCCCTGGAGACCCTCGCGGTGGTGGCCTACCGGCAGCCGGTTTCCCGAGGCCAGGTCTCCGAGATCAGGGGCGTCGACTCCGATTCGGCGGTCAGAACCCTGGAGCGGATGGGGCTGATCGAGGAGAAGGAGCGGCTCAACCTGCCCGGAAACCCAGCCGTGTACCGCACCACGGACCTCTTCCTCGAGCGCCTGGGTCTCCGCTCGTTGGACGAGCTGCCGCCTCTCGCCGACCACGTCCCCCCGGCTGAGTTCGTCGACACGCTCGAAGAGAGCCTCCGGCCAGGGTCGACCTGACCCGTGGCGGACCGGATCCGCATCCAGAAGGCCCTGTCCCAGGCCGGGATCATGTCCCGTAGGGCCGCCGAGCTGGCCATCACCTCGGGCCGGGTGGCGATCGACGGCAGAACCGCACGCCTGGGCGACCGCGTGGAGCTCGGTGTCCAGACCCTCACCCTCGACGGTGTCAGCGTGGTCGTCGACCCGAGCATCGAGACTCACCTTCTCTACAAGCCGATCGATGTCATCTCGACCGCCAGCGACCCCCAGGGCCGGACGACCGTGGTCGACCTGGTGCATTCGTCGCAACGCCTCTATCCGGTGGGCCGGCTCGACGCCGACTCCGAGGGCCTGATCCTCGTCTCGAACGACGGCGAGCTGACCAACCTGATCACCCACCCCAGATACGGGATCACCAAGACCTACCTCGCCAAAGTGGCCGGATCGGTCGGCCCGGGTGTCATCAGGCGGCTCCAGGAGGGCGTGGTTCTCGAAGACGGGCCGGCGAAGGCGCTCTCGGCCCGGCTCATCGACTCGGGCCAGGGGATGTCCTTGGTGGAGCTTGTGATGGGGGAGGGACGGAATCGCGAGGTTCGGCGGATGATGGCGGCGCTGGGTCATGAAGTGGTGCGCCTCGTGCGCACTGCGATAGGCCCCCTCACCGATCCTCGCCTGACCCCGGGGCAGTCCCGGCCGATCACCCACGATGAGCGCCGCCTCCTCATCGAGGCGTCCCGATGACCTCCGGGTCCCTCCCGACGGGAACCGTCCGAGGAGTGGTCCATGTGCCCGGCTCGAAATCCGTGGCGATCAGGGCGTTGGCTCTGGCTGGCATGGCCGACGGTATCTCCCACCTGAGCGGGATGCCCGAAGGTGAGGATGTCCGCGCCATGGCCAGGGTGGCGACCGGTTTCGGTGCGTCCGTGACGGAGGGCCCGGAGAGTTGGTCGGTGTCGGGGAGTTCCCTCACGGTGCCGGCCGCCGAGCTGGACGCGGGCGAGTCGGGGCTGACCGCCCGGATCGCCTTGGCCATGGCTGCCCTGGTCGACGGCGAGGTCACCGTCAATGCCCGGGGCAGGCTCACCGAGCGCCCGATGGGCCCGTTGCTCGCTGCGCTGAGGGATCTCGGAGTCGCAGTGCGCAGAGGCACTGAACATCTGCCGGTCTCCATCTCCGGCGGGGGCGGCTTGCGCGGGGGGAGAGTGACCGTCGACACCGGGACCAGCACCCAGTTCCTGACCGCCCTCCTCATGGTGGCACCGATGTCTCAATCTCCACTTGAGGTGGAGACCGAGGGGCCCGCGGGAGCCGCCGGGTACGTCGGGATGACTCTCGATCTCATGAAGAGGTTCGGGGTGGTCGTGGAGACTGATGGGCATGTGTTCCGGGTCCCGGTGTCGAGGTATCGCCCTGCTGATCTGCGCATCCCGCCCGACGCCTCATCGGCGGCGTATCCGATGGTGGCCGCCGCCATCACCGGGGGCGAGGTCGAGATCGCTGGCTTGGATCCGCTCGACCCGCAACCCGACATGGCCCTGGTCGGGCTCTTGTCGCAGATGGGCTGCACCTCCCGAGCCGGGCAGTCCGGACTGGTCCTGACGGGGCCGGAGTCCTTGCAACCGATCGATGCCGACCTGTCCGTTGCCCCGGACGGAGCCCTGGCGCTCGCGGTCGCATGTCTCTTCGCCGAGGGGACCAGCACCCTGACCGGTCTGCACACGCTGCGACACAAGGAATCGGACCGATTGATGGCCCTCTCCGAGGGTCTGACCCGCCTGGGCGGACGGGTTTGGATGTCGGATGACACCCTGGAGGTCACCCCCGTCGGTCTCAGGGGCGCCAGGATCCGGTCGCACGGGGATCACCGGATCGCCATGGCTCTGGCGCTCGCCGGCTTGAGACTCGAGGGAGTGGAGGTGGAAGACCCCGGTGTGGTGGCAAAGACATGGCCCGGCTATTGGGATGTGATGCGATCTGTGGTGTTCAGTGAGGTTGAGCGATGACGTGCATCAGGGCGTTCAAACGGCTACCTTGGCAAATGGAGAGGATTCCGGCCCCGCATTTCGCCCCCATTGTCCGAAGAACCCCCCAAGTAGGACAACCCCTCCGGGGCCGGCCCTCTCCTAACCTCGCTCCCCGTGGCAGTCATAGTCACCATCGACGGTCCTAGCGGCACCGGAAAGAGCACCGTCTCACGTGCCGTCGCCGACCGGTTCGGGCTCCCTCATCTGGACACCGGCGCGTTCTACCGGGCCGCCACCGCGGCGGTGATCGACGCGGGCATCGACGCTGAGGACGCCGATCGAGTGATCGGGGTGGTGGCTCGGATCGAGATCGACCAGTTCGACGGGGTCACCTACCTGGACGGCACCGACGTCTCGCAACGCGTCCGGGATCCCGACGTCACCTCGAACGTGTCCGCCGTCTCGGCCCATCCCGAGGTGAGGCGGATGCTCGTGGAGCGCCAGAGAGCCTGGGTCGACCGGAACGGAGGCTCTGCCGTCGTGGAGGGCCGCGACATCGGCTCCGTGGTGTTCCCCGATGCCGCCGTGAAGGTCTACCTGGACGCCCGTCCGGAAGTCCGCGCGGCGCGTCGGGCCGTCGAACGCGGGGAGGACCCGGGGGAGGTGGCGGCACAGATCGCCACGCGGGACCGGATCGACTCCACCAGGTCGGCATCGCCCCTCACCGTGCCTGATGGGGCCACGGTCATCGACACCTCCGACATGCCGTTCGAAGAAGTGGTCGAGGCGGTCAGCGCCCTGGTCGCCGCGAAGTCGTGAATCGCCGGGCTGTCCCTACCATTGGGGCGAAATGACTGTGGAAAGGGTGCTGCTCGCCGAGCCCCGCGGTTTCTGTGCCGGGGTGGAGATGGCGATCAAGGCACTCACCTGGATGACCCGGATCTTCGAGCCGCCCGTCTACTGCTATCACGAGATCGTCCACAACGAATGGGTGGTCAAGGCATTCGAGCGGGTGGGCGTCGTCTTTGTCGACGATGTCTCTGAGGTGCCCGAGGGTGCCCCGGTGATGCTGTCCGCTCACGGCAGCGCCCCCGAGGTCGTCGCCACCGCAGCGGATCGGGCGGCCGTCGTCATCGATGCCGTCTGCCCTCTGGTCACCAAGGTCCACCACGAGGTCAAGACGATGTCGGCCAAGGGCTACGACATCATCTACATCGGCCATCAGGGACACGACGAGGCGGTGGGCACAATCGCCGAGGCCCCCGAGGCCATCACCCTGGTCGAACCGGAGACCGGCCTCGACGGTTTCGCTCCGAGCGACCCGTCGAAGGTGGCGCTGGTGGCCCAGACCACCCTCGGCATGTACGAGTGGCGCCAGGTCCTCGACGACGCCCAGGGGCGTTTCCCCGAGCTGAAGACCGCTCGCAAGTCCGACCTCTGTTACGCCACCACCAACCGTCAGGGTGCCGTGGAGCAACTCGCCGACGAGTGCGACCTCGTGCTGGTCGTCGGGTCACACAACTCGTCGAACACGCAGGCACTGGTCCGGGTGGCCCGGGAGAGGGGAGCCGCCGCCTACCGGATCGACTCCGCCGGCGACATCGATCCTGTCTGGCTCGAGGGAGTGTCCACCGTCGGGCTCACCGCCGGCGCCTCGGCGCCGGACCACCTCGTCCAGGAGGTCATCGACAGGCTTGCTCCCACCAGGGGCTTCGAGCTGGTGTCGACCACGGAGGAGGCGGAGTACTTCCCGCTGCCGCCGCAGCTGCGGGCCTTCGTCATGACCCTGCAGAATCTGGTCGAAGCCGGGGTCACGGCCCGGCAGTCTCGCGAGCCCGCGCTGCTCGATCGCGACCGCGAGTGGACCGCCACCGAAGCGCTCCGGCTGATCTCGGCCTGACGCCATGAGTTCCCTCCCCGTGGTGGCGGTCGTCGGCCGCCCCAACGTCGGCAAGTCGACGCTGGTCAACCGGATCATCGGATCGCGCTCGGCAGTCGTCGAGGAGATGCCCGGGGTGACGCGCGATCGCCGCCAGTTCGAGGCCGACTGGGCCGGGCGGGAATTCATGATCGTGGACACGGGTGGTTGGGAGGCGCGGCCCGGGGACCCGCTCGACGCTTCGATCCGGGAGCAGGCGGAAGCGGCTCTGTCGGCGGCCGACGTCATCGTCTTCGTCCTGGACGCCACCACCGACGTGGGAGAAGACGATCGTGGAGTGGCCAACATCCTCAAGCGGAGTGCCGCCCCCGTCGTGGTCGCGGCGAACAAGGTCGACAATGCGGCACTCGAGGTCGACGCCACGAGGCTCTGGTCGCTCGGTCTGGGCGAACCGAGCCCGGTGAGCGCATTTCACGGCAGGGGTGTAGGCGACCTCCTCGACCGGATCGTGGCCGAGCTCCCCGAAGCGGAGGGGCGAGAAGAGGTGGAGGGACCGCCCCGTCTGGCGATCGTCGGGCGTCCCAATGTCGGGAAGTCGACGCTGCTCAATCGCCTGGTGGGGGAGGAGCGTGTGATCGTCTCCGACCGACCCGGGACGACGCGGGACCCGATCGATGTGAGTGCGGAGATCGACGGCCAGCCTTACGTGATCGTCGACACGGCGGGCATCCGGCGCAAGCCTCAGATCACCGAGGACGCGGACTTCTACGCCGTGTTGCGGGCGAGGGACGCCCTGGGCTCGGCCGATGTCGCCCTGCTGGTCCTCGACGCCACCGAGGGCGTGACCCACCAGGACCAGCGAATCGCCCGCGAGATCGCCGAAGCGGGCGCGGGGCTGGTGCTCCTCTTCAACAAGTGGGATGCCCTCGACCCGGAGCAACGGGAGATAACGGAGCGGTCGATCCCGGACCGGCTCGAATTCGTCGGTTGGGCTCCGTTGATCCGGATGTCGGCTCTCACGGGGTCACGGGTTCACCGCCTCGGGGACGCCCTCGAGGTGGTCCTGGCCAATCGTGAGCGGAGGATCCCGACGGCGGAGTTGAACCGAAAGGTTCGTGAGTGGGTGGCTGCCCACCCGCCGCCCGTCAGGAAGGGACGCCGCCCCAAGGTCCAGTACGCGGTCCAGGCGGGAGTCGCCCCTCCTACCATCATCCTCTTCGTGTCCGGAGGCGAGCTCGGCGACGACTACCTCCGGTTCCTGGAGAACCGCATGCGGGCCGAGTACGACTTCGCGGGGACGCCGATCCACATCATGACCAGGGCCAAGGAACGCAGGTGAGCGACGAGACCTACTTGCCGGAACACGACGGCGACGAGCTTCCGGAGGTCTCCGCAGTCCCGGACGAGGAGTTAAAGGCGCCGTTCACCTTCAAGCTGATGATCGCCCTCACCGTCCTCTACCTGGGATGGCGCCTCGTCCAGGGGATCATCTGGGTCATCGACCGCATCGGCGGCTGATCAGTCGATGCGACCTGCGTCGTTCGCCTGGAGAATCCCGAGATCGAGGGCACGCATGGCGGCCCGGGTTCGATCCCGCACGCCGAGTTTCAGCAGCATGTTGGAGACATGGTTCTTGACCGTGCCCGGGGCCAGGTGGATCGCTGCTGCTATCTCCCGATTCGAGTAGCCCGCCACGACGAGCCGCAGGATCTCCAGCTCGCGCGGTGTGAGCGGGTCCGGTCGGGCAAAGCCTTCGACCACGTCGGGCCGCTCGCGCACCGCTCGCAAGATCCGATCGGTGACCACCGGCTGCCATAAAGTCCCGCCTGCGGCGAGCTCTTTGATCGCTTCCACCAGTTGTTCGAGGGTCACGTCCTTGAGCAGGAATCCACGAGCACCAGCGCGGATGGCGCGCAGCACGAGGTCATCGTCGTCGAACGTCGTCAGGATGAGAACCGGCAGGTCGATTCCCCGCTCTGCGAGCGCCTCCAGTGTTGCCAACCCGTCCCGCTTGGGCATGCGCAGGTCGAGCAAGAGCACGTCGGGACTGTGCTCCTCCACCAGGTCGAGTGCTTCGTCCCCGTCGGCCCCGTCGGCGACGACCTCCACCTCCTCGCTCAAGGCGAGGAGCTCCCTGATCCCGTGCCGGATCAGCGTCTGGTCGTCGACGAGAACGACGCGGATCACGCCACCGGCAACCATGCCCTGACCTCGAATCCGTGCCCCGGCTCGGAGTTGAACGCGACCGTCCCTCCAAACTGAGCGATGCGCTCCCTCATCCCGAGCAGCCCGTTGCCGACCTGGAGACTGTTCGTGCCCTTGCCGTCGTCGAGGACCTCCACGCTCACTCCGTCGTCGGTCGAAACCACGCGCACGGTGAGGTTGCTGGCGCCGGCATGCCGAAGTGTGTTGGTCGCCGCTTCCTGGACCAGCCTGACCACGGCCAGAGCGTGGCTCTCGTCTGTTGGCCGATCCTCCGAGATGTCGACCTGGACAGCAAGGCCCGGAAGGCCCGCGAGAATCGGACGGAGGGCTTCGTCGAGGCCGCCCTGGGGGTCTTCCCGCAGAGCGCTGACGACCTGGCGGATGTCACCGAGCAGATCTTTGGCGAGCAGTCGAGCTCGGTCCACGTGACCGGCGACCGAGTCATCCTCTTTGTGCCCGGCGATCTCCAACTCCAAGGCAAGAGCCGTCAGCTGGTGACCGACGACATCGTGCAGCTCGCGGGCAATGCGCAGTCGTTCTGCGTTCCGGCTGGACTGAGCCAGCAAGGCAGTCGCAGCAGCCAGCTCCGCGTTGGTGGCGGCGAGTTGGCGTCGCGCCTCGGCCTGGCGGGTCGCCATGCGGACGACGACGACGGCGAACATCTGGAACGCGAGGTAGAGAGCAGTGATGAGGGCGACTGGAAAGACCCCTTCCCATGCGATCGCGGCGGCCACGCCCGTGACGACAGTCTGCGCCGCGATGATCGCGGCCACCACGCCCGGCTTCAGTTCGAACGCCGCTGCCACGGCCGTCACGATGAAGAGGACTGACGTCCAGTCGAAAGCCGGAGCGGAGAGACGGACCACGATCCCCGACACGAACAGCAGGGCGACCACCACTTCGGGGCGCCACGCTCGCCCCGACCGTTCCGCTATCGCCTGTGCCGTGAAGACCGCCAGGTAGATGCCATACGCGGCCCAGGCCAGGGGGATCGCCTGGAACGCGCGCTCCCCACCGGACATCTGCTGAGCGAGGATCCCGACTCCCACGGCCACCACGGTGGCGATCCCGACACCGGAGCCCAGCTGCTCGTCTCGCCGGAGCGCGTTCGAATCGTGGTGCGACAGGTTCACCGATCGATCATACGGTCGGACCCGAACCTCCACATGTGCCAGAAGTCACGGGCTGATTTGGTGACCGGCGGCACATGCGCACCGGCCTCCCGATTCGTACGTTGGCGAAATAGGAAGGAGGCCAATTTGGCAGTCATCGAGATGCAATCCGCATTCAAGAGTTACCCGGGGCACGACGCCCTGGCCGGGATGGACCTGGAGGTGGAGCAGGGGGAGATCGTTGCCCTGCTCGGACCGAACGGCGCCGGAAAGACGACAACATTCGAGCTCCTGCTCGGGCTCTCCCAACCGACGTCTGGCACCGTGGAGATCCTCGGTGCGGCGCCGGGTACCCAGCCCGGCCGGATCGGGGCCATGCTCCAGGGCGCAGGGCTTCCCGAGCAGACGACAGTGCGGGAGTTGGTTCAGCTGATCGGACGCAGCTACCCGCAGTCCGTCGACGTCGACCACATGCTGGAGCGAACGGCCCTCAGCGGGCGAGCCAACCGCACGGTCACGGCACTGTCCGGGGGTGAGCGGCAACGGTTGCTCCTGGCGATGGCTTTGATCGGCTCCCCGGAACTGCTGCTGCTCGACGAGCCAACCGCGGCCATGGACGTGGCCTCGCGTCGCTCCTTCTGGGAGCAGGCCAAAGGCCGAGCCAGCGAAGGGACCACGATCCTCTTCGCCACTCACGACCTTCACGAGGCCTCGACGATGGCCCAGCGGGTGGTCGTCATGAACGCCGGCCAGGTCCTGGTCGACTCGACGCCTGACGAGCTCACCCACCACGGCAGCGAAGACCTCGAGGAGGTCTTCCTCGCCCTCACCACCGAAGTATCGAACGCATTTGAGAGAGGAGCCTGAACATGACCGCGCAACCACTATCCCACCGCCCCGCACCGGGGCCTGGGCCCGGAAGCCAGCCGAAGCCCAACGGCGGCCGCTGGGGCCTGCTGCGACTCCACACCCTGATAGCTCTCCGGTCGAGCCTCCGCACCGTGGAGTTCGCGGTCGGGGCAGTCGTTATCCCCGTCATCCTTTACGTGATGATCGGCTTGCCCAATGCCGATAGCCAGCTTCCCAGCGGGACGCGGGTGGGGGCGACGATGCTGGTGTCCATCTGCTCCTTCGGCGTCATCTCGCTGGCGATCTTCACGTTTGGCGAGTACATCGCCAAGGAGCGAGGGAGGGGATGGACTCGGACCATGATGGCGACACCGTTCCCGACGGACGTCTACCTGGTGGGAAAGTCGCTGACGGCGATGGTCCATGCAGCTCTGATCACCCTGGCGATGAGCCTGCTCGCGGCGACCGCCGGCGGCGTCGAGGCCGTCTGGCAGGATTGGATCCTCTTCGGCGTCCTGATGGTGTTCGGTGTGGTGGCTTTCAGCACCCTGGGTTTCGCCATCTCCTACCTGGCCAAGCCCAAGGCTGCGACCACGATCTCGAACATGATCTTCCTGCCGCTGGCGTTCGCGTCCGGGTTCTTCATGCCGCTGTCGGAGTTTCCGAGCGCGGTCGCCCGGATTGCCCAATACCTGCCCACCTTCCACTTCGGACAGATCGCCTACCGGGTGTTCATGCCCGTGGCCGACATCGAGCAGTGGACCGGCGTGGCCATCCAGCCGATCTGGTCCAATGCGATCTGGGTGCTGGGTTCGTCGGCAGTCTTCGGGGCGTTGGCCCTGTGGGCGTCGAAGCGTGAGGCGGTCACTCGGCGAGGTTGAGCTTGGAGGTCCGTTCACCGACCGGCCACTAGACTTCGGCTGACTCGGGCTGTGGCGCAGCTTGGTAGCGCGCTTGACTGGGGGTCAAGAGGTCGTCGGTTCAAATCCGGCCAGCCCGACCACCGAGAGCCCAATGACCACAGGCGACTGTGCCGGTGGTCGTTGGGGTTTCTGCGCTTCCGGGTCAACGCCCGCTCGACCTCAATCGCAGCCCGGAGCTGCCCGGTCGGTCACCCGATAGGTCACGGTCACGCCGCCGGCAGTCGCTTCGATGACCGGTTCGGGATCGGTCAGCAACAGCAACTCGACGTCGATGGTCTGGTCCGAGGTCATCAGTGCAGACCACTCGTCCGGCATGGCCTCATCGGTGCGCCAGGTGAAGTCGTTGAACACACCCAGCCACTCGATTCCGCAATGGGCGTAGAGGTGATACGGGCCTGTTGCGAATCCTGGCTCGAGGTAGTCGCCCGAGGCCACCTCCGGCGGTCGGGGGAGAGCGGGATCGGGCCCCACCTGATCCGGTCCAGCCACGGCGCCGGGAATGGTCAGGTTTGCGTCGACGATCGTTCTCTCTTCCGAGGCGCCGGAGGGTGGGCCCTCGGGACCGAGCTGGATCGTGAACCTCCCCACGGGGAGCATCGACCGTTCGACGGCCACGACGAAGGCCATGGGGTTGGCGTCGTCGGTGCACGCGAGGTGAGGCGTGGCGAGCACTATCAGGGGATAGACGAGATCGCCTTCGACGACCACGTCGTCGAGTCTCAGATCTGGGCAGCTGCTTCCGAACACGGCGCCGAACCAGACCACGACCTCGGCCCCGAAGTCCACCTCGGGTGGGGGCTGACCGAGCCCGATCTCCCCCCACAGGGCTCTCAAGCTCTCCGGGTCGGTGGCGATACCGGTCCGGTATGGCCACCCGACCTGCGCCTCGTTGACGAGCAGTCGCCAACCTTCGCCTTTTTGCGGCTGAGGACCTGGCGGCGGGAAGTCAGCCGGATCGCCACCTTCGAGACAGACCCTCTCGCCGCCGAAGCGGTCGGTCACTGCTTCTCGGATCTCATCGGTGAGGACGGCGACATCGATCTCCACCACACCACGGTCTTCGAGAATGCCAGAGCCGATCTCCATCATCGGCCCGAGCTCGGTGTGAACACGTTCCTGCAACGAACGCAGCTCGTCCATGGTCCAGGGCACCTCTACCACGACCACCCCCACACCGGGGAACTCGTCGCGGACCTCCGCTTGTCGAGCCGCCGCATCTTCGCGGAAGGCCAGCGTGATCCATCCGTTCCGTTCCCGATCGATCCAGATCGACTCGAAGCCGGGCTTCAACCTGGCCCAGGCCTGGACGTCTTCGATCGGCATCTCGTTGGCCACGTATATCGGAGAGCCCGCGTAAGCGTCTGGAGGGGCCGAGATCCTCGGGATCTCCTGACACGACGGAACCGATGAGCTCGTCGCAACTACCGACGGACCGGCCGGCTCGGTCCCACACGCCGCCACGGTCAGGAGGACGACAACTGCCAGGGCCATGCTCCCTCTCATGTCGTTTGGACGCCGTCGGATAGGGCCCGGTTCCTTCAGGGCCGCCCGGGATCTGCCGATTGTCCACCGGGAGGTATGGAATGCGGATAGGCACGATGAGGGCCCTCGGCGCGAGCAGTGTTCTCGCGCTTGTGGCCGTCGCGGCCATTTTCAGCACCGCACCACCGGAGACGCCGGTCGAGGTCGCTGCCCCTGAGCCCACCACCAGCACGAGCGCCGACGAGCCGACGACCACCACCGTGCCCGCTTTCCACTATCGAGTCGGTGTCCTGGCCGGGCTCCAGACGGACAACTTCTGGGCGTTCTACGGGGGAAGCCCGTCGGTGTGGGACGCCTACATCCTCGGGCCGACCAAGCCAGCCCTCTTCGGGCTCGACCCGGCGACCAACCGCCTCGTCCCGGATCTCGCCAGCGCGTTCGCTCCAGCCGTCGACGATGTGGGGTGGCACGTCGACGTGAACCTCCGAAAGAACCTGAAGTGGAGCGACGGCGCAGCGATAACCGCCGGTGACTATGCGTTCACTTTCGAGACCGTGCGCTCCCTGGGCCTCGGCGGAGGCTGGGCACAGTCCTTCCCTCCGGAAATCACCATGGTCGAGGCGATCGGTGAACACACACTCCGGATCTCTTTCGCCGGTCCTCCTTCCTTGAGAATCTGGCCGCACGCCGCCGGCACCGCCCCCGTCATGCCTGCCCACATCTGGCGCGACCACGGGGCGTCGGACGCCAAAGCCCTGTACGCCCTGTCCGGCGACGGAGACGTGGGAGGCGGACCACTCGCCATCGTCGAAGTGACCGAGGATCGGGTCGTGTCGAAAGGCAACAGACCGTCGGCTCCAGACATCGTCGAGTACAGGGTCTACCCGGATCTCGGTGTGGCGGTGGAGGCCCTCGTGGCCTCCGAAGTCGACACCGTGCTCTCGCCCAACGGGTTGCTCCCCGAGCAGGCGGCGTCCCTGGAGGGCATGCCGGGATTGACCACCATGACCAGTCCCTCCAACGCGGTGCGGTTCCTCGGGTTCAACCTCGCCCGGGAGCCGATGTCCGACCCGGCCTTCCGCCAGGCGCTGGCCCTTCTCGCCGAAGGCCCCGGACTCAGCTTCGTGGCTGCGGACAACGAGGCTTGGTTCGACCCGGTCGCAGCCGGCTCCATCGCTTCGCTCTACGAGAGCGAAGACCCGCTGGCGGACGCGATCGAACTGCTCACCGGTGCGGGCTACACCTGGGAGACCCCGCCCAGCCTCGAAGGCGGCCGGCGTGTGCCGGGCAGTGGTCTCCGCATCCGCGGTGTCGAGGCGCCGATCCTGACCATCCTCACCCCCGGCGACTCCTACGACCCCGCACGGCCGCAGCGGGCGGCGGAGATTGCCGAGCTGCTGGGCTGGATCGGGTTCGACTGCCGCCCGGTGGAGACGGACTTCCAGACCGTCCTCGACCTCGCTTTCACTCCTGACGACAACGGCACCCTTCACTACGACATGGCGATGCTGGGCTGGACCCTCGGCAACCCCGCCCGACCGGACTTCTACCGAGCGCTGTTCGCCGCCGGAGCGGAGGGCAACAACACCGGATATGCCTCGGAGGCGTTCGCCGAGGCTCTCGGCCGTTACCGGTCGGCGACCGACCACGAGTCGGCCCGCTCGGCACTGTGGGAGATGGAGATGATCCTGGCGACCGACCTCCCATACCTCCTGCTCGAGAACGCAACCATCACCGAGGTGTACCGATCGGACCGCGTTTCGTTCGCATACGGTCCCACTCTGGGAGGGTTGCAGGGACGTCTCGGCGGCGTCGCCGACGTGGCCAGGGTCTCCGACTGACCGGGGCTACCCTCGGACCGTGACCTCGAACGAGGACCGCATCCTCACCATCCCGAACCTGGTCACGTTCATCCGCCTCGTCGGCGTGGCCGTCTTCTGGTGGGTACTCGTCGGCCGGGACAACGTCGTGGTCGCCGCGTGGCTGATCCTCGGAATCGGCTGGACCGACTGGGTGGACGGCTACCTGGCCCGCAAACTGAACCAGGTCTCGAAGCTCGGTAAGGCACTCGACCCCGTCGCGGACCGCCTGATGATCGCATCTGCTGTCATCGGAGGGCTCATCGCCGGTGTCGTCCCGGCAGTCATCGCCATACCGCTGCTGGTCAGGGAAGCAGTGATGGCCGTCGTGGCGGCCCGTCTCGCCGCCCGAGGCCATGGTGTGCTCGCCGTCCGCTACTGGGGCAAGTTGGCGACCTTTCTCCTCTACGGCGTCATCCCCGCGTTCTACCTGTCGGCCGCCGGGGTTGCGACCTGGTTCATGACTACGGTGGCGTGGATCCTCGGAGTGGTCGGCCTGGCCCTGTACTGGGGCGTGTTGTTCCAGTACGTCGGTGACGCCCGCCGACTCGAACTAGAGTCCCGGCACCCCTAGAGAAAAGGCCGATGGAAGTTCCCGAAGACCTCCTGTACACCCACGAGCACGAGTGGATTCGCCAGATGGACGACGGACGCGTGCGGATCGGGATCACCGACTACGCACAAGACCAACTCGGTGATGTCGTCTATGTCGAGCTGCCTGCGACCGAGAAGGCTTTCGCCTCCGGGGACCTAATGGCGGAGATCGAGAGCACGAAGTCGGTCGGGGAGGTCTACGCACCGATAGCGGGGACGGTCGCCGCAGTCAACGATGCCGTCGTGACCCAACCCGACCTGGTCAACAACTCGCCGTACGGTGAGGGCTGGCTGTTGGAGATGGTCCTCGACGATGGCTTCAGCGCGGAGGGCTTCCTCGACGCAGCCGCCTACCGCGACCTGACCGAATAGCCCGCCAAGTCCGGGCGCCAACCTAAGATTCCCCTGGCATGACCGACGAGCGCCCGGCCGAGGCCAAGCCACCCAACCCTGAAGTGCAGGTCGAAAGCGACCCCACGGTCTTCTTCCTGCCGCTCGGCGAGCGCGACGGTGCCCCGCTCACCCGGGAAGAAGCCGCCAACATCAGTGGACTTCGCGGCTTTGCCCTGGTCTCGGAGCGGGGACCGAGCATGGGGGTCACGTACCTGCTCCGCGAGGGGAACACCACGGTCGGCCGCCATCCCGAGAGCGACATATTCCTCGACGACGTGACCGTCTCCCGCCATCACTGCCGGTTCGTGACCAGCCCGGACACCATCCGCGTCGAGGACAGCGGCTCGACAAACGGAACCTATGTCAACGAGGTTCGCGTGGACCAGGCGACGCTCCGCGCAGGTGACGAGGTCCTCATCGGGCGCTTCAACTTCATCGTCGCCCACGGTGATGGCTGACACGGGAGATCTGAGCATCGGGGAGGTGATCAACCTCCTTCGGGACGACTACCCGGACGTCTCCGTCTCGAAGATCCGCTTCCTCGAGAGCCAGGGCCTCATCGACCCCAACCGGACGTCCTCGGGGTACCGCCAGTTCGACAAGGCGGACCTGGCCCGTCTGCGCTTCATCCTCCAGCAGCAGCGTGACCATTTCCTGCCCCTGAAGGTGATCAAGTCCAAGCTCACCCTGTGGGAGAGGGGCGATGACGTCGACGGGTTCGACGACGACTCCGAGGAGCTCACGGAGACCGGCGAGCCTGTCGACCAGGCAACGGTCTTGAAGCGCTCCGGTCTGACACCGGCACAGCTGGCGGAACTCGACGACGCGGGGCTCGTCAGGCCGGTCGAAGGCACCACCGTGTACCCGGCCGAAGCGGTGATCGTGGCGACGGAGGCCCGGCGGCTCATGGAGTACGGCCTCGAGGCCCGTCACCTCAGGTCCGTGAAGCTCGCTGCGGACCGAATGTCCGACCTCCTCACCCAGATGGCTGCGCCGCTCATGAAGGCATCCAACCCGGATGCCCGCTCGCAGGCCAGGGAGATGCTGTCGGAGTGCTCGGATTCGATTCGTGTGATCCATCGGGCGCTGCTCACCGTCGAGCTCAGGCGTCAGCTGTCGTGACCAGGAGACTCGTAACGGGATTGATCGCCGCGTCCCTGGCTCTCGGCCTGGCCGCCCCGGCTCTCGGGGCTCCGCTGGCGTTCCCGAGCTTCCGACAGGAGGGCTACGGCAAACCCAGCCCCCCGAACCTGGATGTCGCCTCTTGGATCCTCTACGACGCTTCCGGCGGCGTTGTTCTCGCCGAGCGCAACGCCGACGAGCAGCGAGCGCCGGCGTCGATCACGAAGATCCTCACGGTGCTCGTGGCCTTGGAAGAGGCCGACCCGAACAGCATGGTCACCATCTCCAGCCGCGCCGCAGCGACGGGGGAGCGCGAGATCGAGCTCGTAGCGGGGGAGCAGGTGCCCCTGGACTCCTTGCTCAAAGCCGCGATGATCCACTCCGCGAACGATGCCGCCACGGCCATCGCCGAACACGTGGGCGGCTCGGTAGACGGCTTCGCCGCGATGATGAACGCCAAGGCCGCCGAACTGGGGATGACGAGAAGCCACTTCGTCAACCCCCACGGGCTCGATGCGAACGGCCATGTGACCACTGCCCGAGACATGCTCACCCTCGCCGTCGCTGCGATGCAGAACCCGGCATTCCGCGACATCGCGCGGGCCAGGATGATGGTGTTCCCGAACGCTCCCGATGGCACCCGCCGGATCGGGAGCTCGACCAACCTCATGCTCGAGGACTACGACGGGACCAACGGGATCAAGACCGGATTCACCAACCGGGCGCTGCTCACCTTCGTGGCGTCGGCATCCCGGAACGGCCGGGAGCTCTACGCCGTGGTACTGGGCACCGAAGAGCGGCGCAGCCACTTCACCGCGGCCTCAGCCCTCTTCAATTACGGGTTCGACAAGCTGCAGATGTACGGGGTTCTCGCCGGCCTCGCATACGAGCCGACTCACCTCACCATGCGTCCGGACCCCATCGAGCTGACGGCATCGGTCGAGGCCCAGGTTCACATGGCGGGGGAGGGGCTCCTGGCAGAGGCCCCGACCAAGCCCGAGGAACTGCCCGACCTGCCGCCACCCCCCACGGTGACGACCAACCGCGTCCCGGACGGCGCCACCGGGCCGGTTCAGGCCCTCGTGTACTGGCTCGACCGGCTGTTCGGCTCGTGACCAGCTTCGACTTCGCCACGGAGGTGATCACCTCCGACGACCTGGCCTCGCGTGTCGCCGAGCTGGGCGCTGCGATCGCCGCCGATTACGAGGGGCGCGACCCGCTCCTGGTCGTGGTGCTCAAGGGCTCGTTCGTCTTCGCGGCCGACCTGGCCAGGGCGATCTCGATCCCGGCCGAGGTCGACTTCATGCTCCTCAATCGGTTCGGCGAGAGCGGCCGGATCGGAATCGCCCTTGACTTGTCAACGCCCGTCTTCGATCGGCACGTGATCCTGGTCGAGGACATCATCGACACCGGCCTGACACTGAAGGTGCTGCGCCGGATGATCGAGGACCGCGGGGCCGCCTCCGTGGCGACCGTCAGCCTCTTCGACAAGGCGCGGCGGCGGCTCGCCGACGTCGAGATCGAGTACCGGGGTTTCGAGGTGGGCGACGAGTATCTGGTGGGGTACGGACTGGACTGGCGAGGCCTGTACCGCAACCTGGGGTCGGTGTGGGCGTTCCTCGACGCCGAGGCGTTCGTGAACGAGCCGAAACTCCTCGCCCGTGCCCTTGCCGAGGCCCGGGAGACACCGGCGGGCCGGTGATAACCTCGCCGTATGGACGGCAACGACACCTTGATCCCCATGCGGGTGGTCGACGTGCGACTGGAACTGCCCTCCAACCAGCCGATCGTCTTGCTCAAGGAGCTCGAAGGCGATCGCTACCTGCCGATCTGGATCGGGGCGCCCGAGGCGACCGCCATCGCCACCGCGTTGGAGAAGGTGACCACGCCCCGGCCCCTCACCCATGACCTCCTCACGTCGGTGATCGAGGTGCTCGGGGGTGTCACTTCGAAAGTGGTCATCTCGGAGATGAGGGACTCGATCTTCTTCGCCGACATCACCTTCGACACCGAAGGGCGAACCGTGGAAGTCTCCTCGCGGCCGTCGGACGCCATTGCCCTGGCGGTTCGCACCGGGACGCCGATCTTCGCCTTCGCCGCCGTGCTCGACGAGGCCGCGATCCTGCTCGACGACACCGTCGACCAGGAGGAAGAGGTGGCCAGGTTCCGTGAGTTTCTGTCGGATGTCACCGTGGAGGACTTTCTCGGCGACGACCCGTCTGACTGACCCGGGGAAATCTGCCCACAGGGTTTTCCACAGAAAGCGTTGACATCGGCGTGTCGGGACGGTTAGCTTGCTCCGGGCCGAGTTACACTGGTGTAACCCGGAGGAATCCGTGGAGGACCGATGACGCAAGAAATCGCGGGGCTGCGCGCTCCGCAGGTGTGCAGCTTGGTGGGGATCACCTACCGGCAGCTCGACTATTGGGCTCGCACCGATCTGCTGGTTCCGTCGCTTCAGGCCGCCTCCGGCTCCGGCTCTCAGCGCCTCTACTCCTTCACCGACGTCGTCCAGCTCAAGGTGATCAAGAGGCTGCTCGACGCCGGCATGAGCCTCAAGAAGATCCGCTCCGCAGTGGAGATCCTGCGAGAGCAACTCGACTCCGACCGACCGCTCGCCGACGTGACGCTGCTCAGCGATGGACAGACCATCTACGCGGCGCACAACCCGGAAGAGCTGGTCGATGTGTTCCGCCGCGGGCAGGGCGTCTTCGGGATCGCCATCGGGCCGGTCCAGGACGAGGTGGAGGGGGACATTCATCACCTCTTCAACGAACCAGTAGAGTTGGCCGGGGTGATTGAGGCAGGAGCCACCTGAGAACCGATCGACCGGCAGCCGGTGACATCGATTTCGCTCACAACAGTGAGCGGCAGTTCGCCCTCCTCCTCGACTTCTACGCAGTCCCGTGGGAGTACGAGGCGCACACCTTCCCCATCGCCTTCGACGACGACGGCAACGCCATCAAGTGGTTCACGCCGGACTTCTACCTCCCCGAGGACGACCTCTTCGTAGAGATCACGACCATGAACCAGAAGCTGGTCACCAAGAAGAACCGCAAGGTCCGACAGCTCCGCGAGACCCACCCCGAGATTCGCTGCAAGATCTTCTACCAGCGCGACTACCTCCACCTGGTCATCAAGTACGGCCTCGAGGAGCCCGACCACCTCGAAGTGGTGACGGCCCCCACCAGGTTCCCCGGCCCACCCGAGGTCGTGCGGCTGGAGGATCGAGGCGGTCGACTCACCGGATGAAGCGCTCGCCGCTCCACGACTTCAACACCGGACTCGGAGCCAGATTCACGGATTTCGGGGGCTGGGAGATGCCGCTCCGCTACGAATCGGTCATCGCCGAGCATCAGGCGGTCCGCGGATCGAGCGGCTGGTTCGACGTCAGCCATCTCGGTCGTTTCGACCTCACCGGGCCGGGTGCCCGAGACGCCGTCAGGTACCTGCTGAGCAACGACATCGACCGGGTGGAGCCGGGACGGTGTCAGTACACGACCATGCTCAACCCCGAGGGCGGGATCATCGACGATCTGATCGTCTGGTGGCCTGAGCCCGACCGGTTCCGGATCCTCCCCAACGCCGCCAACCACGAGAGGGTTATGACCGCGTTCTCCGGGCAGCCGGGCGCCGAGGTGAGCGATGTCCGGGAGCGGACGGCGCTCATCGCCGTCCAGGGCCCTGACGCCCCCCGCCTCCTGGAAGAGATCCTGGGGTGCTCGCCACGGCGGTTCCGCACCGCCGAGGCCAGCTTCGGAGGCGAGAGGATCGAGATGGCAGGCACCGGGTACACCGGAGAGGCCGGTGCCGAGGTGTGCGTCCCCAACGATTCCGCCGTCGACTTCGCGTCGGCGCTGGTGGACAGGGGGTCGGTTGCCGCCGGCCTGGGCGCACGGGACACGCTGCGGCTCGAAACGGGACTTCCCCTGTGGGGAGCGGACATCGACGAGACGACCACTCCCTTCGAAGCGGGTATCGACTTCGCCGTCTCGATGGCCCACGAGTTCGTGGGTCGCGAGGCCCTCGAGGCCCAAGAGCGTGAGGGCCTCCGCCGACTGCTCGTCGGCTTCAAGCTCACGGAGAGGGGGGTTCCCCGCCACGGCCACCGCATCCGTTCGTCCGGCGGCAGCGAGGGCACAGTGACCAGCGGCAACATGAGCCCCATGATCGAGCAGGGTGTGGGCCTGGCCTACTTGAGCCCCCCGCCCGAACCGGGCGAGAGCCTCGAGGTGGAGATCAGGGAGCGGTGGGTGCCGGCCGTCCAGGCCAAGCCGCCATTCCACAAGACCGCGGAGCCCGCGTCGTGAGCGTCGCCACCGCTCGAGCCCACCCCCGATACGGCACCGAGTTGGTACGCACCTGGACGCCCTCGGGTGATCCGGCGGCTGACATCATCCTGGTGCACGGCATCGCCGAGCACTCGGGGCGCTACGAGAGGGTGGGGGAGATTCTCGCCGGGCTCGGGTTCCGAGTCACCGGGTTCGACCTCGCCGGCCACGGCATGACCGGCGGGAGGAGGGCCCACATCGACGATTGGGACGAGTACCTCGATCAGATCGAGTCACACGTCATCGAGGCCAGCCATCCACGCGTGCTGCTCGGGCATTCGATGGGCGGGAACCTGGTTCTCGGCTACGCGGCGTCCCATCGGGCCCCGGTGGACCTCGTGGTCGCTTCCGCTCCGGCCCTCACCGGCGGTGCAGCATGGCAGCGGGCCATTGCTCCGTTTGTGGCGCGGATCCTTCCCAAGCTGCCGGCTCCGCAGAAGATCAAAGGCTCCCAGTTATCCAGAGACCCCTTGGTCGGGGAGAAGTACTTCGCCGACCCCCTCGTCGTCACCAGCGCCACCACGCGCCTCGGTGCGGAGCTCTTCTCGGCCATGGACCGGGTGGCCGACTCCGCGTCCGACATCACAGTTCCCGTTCTGGTGCTGCACGGCGAAGATGACACCATCGTGCCCGCTCAGTCGACAGAGCCCTTGGGGTCTCTCGCCGGGTTCGAGCGCCGCACCTACCCCGGCCTCCGGCACGAGATCTTCAACGAGCCGGAAGGTCCGGATATCGTCGCCGAGGTCGCGGACTGGATCCGCGCCCGCCTCTAGTCCGCCCAGCGCAACAGAACCTTCGCCGACCGGCCCGAGTCCAGGGTGGAGAACGCCTCCTCGTAGTCCGCGGCGTCGAACCGGTGGCTGATGACCGGCGTTATGTCGAGGCCCGACTGGATGAGGATGCTCATCTTGTACCAGGTGTCGAACATCTCCCGTCCATAGACGCCCTTGATGGTGAGCATGTTGAAGATCACGGTCGACCAGTCGATGGCGAACGGCTCGGAGGGGATGCCGAGGAGAGCGATCCGGGCGCCGTGAATGGTGTTGGCGAGGATGTCCTTCATGGCGGCCGGGGAGCCCGACATCTCGAGCGCGACGTCGAAGCCCTCGGTCATCCCGAGCTCCCTCTGGGTGTCGGCGAGCGAGGCCTTCGTCGGGTCGACGGCCCGTGTCGCCCCCATCTCCAGAGCCAGGCCGAGCCGGTAGTCGTCCAGGTCGGTGACGACGACATTGCGGGCCCCGGCGTGGGCCGCCACGGCCGCCGCCATCAGACCGATGGGGCCGGCACCGGTGATGAGCACGTCCTCACCCAGGACTGGATACTTGAGGGCCGTGTGGACCGCGTTGCCGAACGGGTCGAACAGTGCGGCGATCTCCGGGTCGAGGCCTTCGGTATGGCGCCAGACGTTCTGCTTCGGGAGCACCACGTAGTCGGCGAACGCACCGGGAATGTCGACCCCCAGCCCCTTCGGTTCCTTGCAGAGATGCCTCCTCCCGGCGAGGCAGTTGCGACAGCGACCACAGACCACATGGCCTTCGGCCCCGACCAGCTCCCCGAGCTCGAACCCGCCCACGTTGACCCCGATCGCCGCGATGTGCCCGGAGAACTCGTGACCCACCGTCATCGGGGCGGGGATGGTCGCCCGAGCCCAGTCGTCCCAGTGGTAGATGTGGAGATCGGTCCCGCAGATCCCGGTCGTGTGCACCCGCACCAGGACCTCGTCCGGGCCTGGTTCCGGCACAGGCACCTCTTCGAGGGTCAGGCCCGGGCCGTCCGGATACTTCACCAGAGCCCTCATCGCCACACCTCGTCGACCTCGGCGCCCGCAACTCGGTAGGCGGGGGCGATGACATCGGTCCACAGCCGCACTTTGGTCTCGTGCCCGCAGAACGCGGCGGCGAGGCTCCGCCGTGTCGTCACGGCGAGGTCCGTGATCCCAAACCCGTGGTGCCTGGTCACGAAGTCGAACTCCCGAGGCATCGAGGTGGTGCTCATCAGGCGGTTGTCCGTGGAGATGGTGACGTTGAAACCGGCGCGGTAGAACGCGCCGATCGGATGCTGCTCGGGAGGCATCGCGCTGGTGGCGAGGTTCGAAGCCGGGCACATCTCCAGGGGGAACTGCCGGTCGCGCACCCTCGCCGCCACCTGCCCCACCTTGACCACTTCGCCGTCCTCGATGATGCAGTCCCGTGCCAGTTCCACGCCATGACCGAGGCGTTCCGCTCCGCAGACGTCCATTGCCTCCGCGATGTAGGCCGGACCGTCGGCTCCGGCCGCCTCACCGGCGTGAAGCGTCAGCCGGAGCCCCGACTCACGGGCACTGCGGCAGGCGGCCAGGTGGCGCCGCGGCGGGTTTCCCGCTTCCGGGCCGGCGAGATCGAAGCCGACCACACCGAGCCGCTTCGCCGACACCGCCAGCGCTGCCATCTCGTCCGAATGTGACTCCTGGCGCAGGGCGTCGATGATCAGACCCCACTCCAGCCCGGTGCCCGACCCGGCGAAACCGGCGGCGACCACCTCCACCACGGTCCAGGGATCGAGTCCCTTCCTCGTGTGCAGCCAAGGACAGAAGCGAATCTCTGCGTACACCACTCCGTCGGCCGCGAGGTCGACCGCTGCCTCGTGCGCCACACGCTCGAGACTGTCGGCGTCCTGCATGACACCGATGGTGTGGGCGAAGGAGTCGAGATACCGCTCGAGAGAGCCCGACTCCGACTGATCGAACCATGCGGCCAAATCGGCGGGGTCGTTGGACGGCAGGGAGTCGTAACCGGTCGAGTCGGCGAGCTCAACGATGGTGGCCGGACGCAGCCCGCCATCCAGGTGGTCGTGAAGAAGCACCGAAGGGAGGGCCACGGGGCGAGATTAGCCCTGCACGTACATGCACCGCCTTGTGCCACGATGGTGTGGTGACACTCACTGGCAAGCTGCTGGTGGCAACTCCCGCGCTGGAGGATCCCAATTTCGCCCGCACGGTGATCCTCCTGGTGGAGCACAACGAAGAGGGCGCCGTCGGACTGATCCTGAATCGGGTCACGGACGAGCCGGCCGGTCGTTACCTGCCGCTGTGGGAGTCGCACCTGGTGCCACCCGGCCTGGTCCACGTCGGCGGACCGGTTCAGCCGGAGGTGGCCATCGGGCTCGGGCGGAGTAGCGACCCGGACGATCTCGCCGGACTGACCCTCGTCGACCCGAGCGATCCGCCCGACGACTCGTCGCCGAGGATCAGGGTGTACGCGGGTTACGCCGGATGGTCGCCAGGGCAGCTCGAGTCGGAACTGACCACCGACTCCTGGTACGTCCTGGAGGCGGCCCCCGATGATGCATTCGGCGAGCCGGATGGCCTGTGGCGCAGGGTCTTGAGGCGTCAACCCGGCCTCCTCGGCGCAACCGCGCTCTTCCCGGACGACGCGGGCCTGAACTGATCACGCAGGCCCGGTGATCTACCCTGGCGCCGTGACCGCCACCGCCCCTCGCCTTCGCCCGAGCTTGAAGAAGCGGTCCCCGGGCCTCGCTTTCGAAAGAGAGCTCTGGGATGGGGGCGCTTCGATCGTGGTCGGCGTCGACGAAGTGGGCCGTGGGGCCTGGGCAGGGCCCCTCACCGTCGGCGCGGCGATCGTCCCTCGAGATCGGCGCGTGTACAAGATCCGCGACTCCAAGATGCTGACCGAGCCCGAACGGGAGGCGCTCTTCGAGAGGGTCGCCGGATGGTGCCTGGCCTGGTCCGTCGGACATGCCACGGCCCTGGAGTGCGACGAGCTCGGGATGTCGGACGCTCAGCGCCTCGCCGCCAGCCGTGCCATCGAGGGGCTAGGTCTGGCCGTGGACGGCGTCCTGGTCGACGGGAACTGGGATTTCGTCGGCGGCGCCCGCCGCATAGTTCGTGGCGACCAAAAGTCCCTCTCCATCGCGTCGGCGTCGATACTCGCCAAGGTGACCCGGGACCGGATGATGCGCGATGCCGCCCCCGACTACCCGGCGTACAACTTCGAGGCGAACAAGGGCTACCCGTGCCCGATCCACAAGTCGGCGCTCCAGGCCCTCGGACCATCCGCGATACATCGCCGTTCGTGGGTGTTCATGGACCACCTGATGTGGAACGGAGTCAACCGCCTACACCGGCCTGACGACCAGCTCGAGATCCCGTTCGAGGACTGATGGATCTCGATGCCCGTGACCTGGCGGTCCTGTCAGGCGAGAGAGGCGAGGCCGCACGACTGGCCATGGAGCTGCTGGTGGCCGTCGGGCGGGCCGAGGGCGCAGCGCGATTCATCGACGTCGTCTCGGCACACATCGACGGCTGTCTCTTCCACGGGGTGGCCGGCGTCGACTTCGCGGAGCGGCTCGTCGAGGGCGGGGGAGCGGTGGCCGTGCCGACGACCCTAAACGTCTCCTCACTCGACTTGCTCCACCCCGAGCTCTACCGCGGCGATCAGCACACCGCGGAGCTAGCCCGCAGGCTGATGGACGCCCACGTCGAACTTGGGTGCAGGCCCACCTGGACCTGTGCGCCCTATCAGTTGCCCGAGCGGCCCGCTTTCGGCTCCCAGATCGCGTGGGGCGAGTCGAACGCCATCGTCTTCGCCAACTCCGTGCTCGGAGCCCGGACCAACCGCTACGGGGACTTCCTCGACATCTGCGCCGCCCTAGTGGGGCGCGTGCCGGAAACGGGCCTCCACACCGATGTCGGACGGCGTGCAACGCTGGTCGTCGAAGTGCGGGTGGACGACGGAGTGCTGGAACGAGAGCTCGCCTACCCGCTGATCGGCCATGCCCTGGGCCGTCTGTCCGGAGTCGACCTGCCGGTGATGACCGGACTCGATCCGGCAGAGGCGACGGAAGACCGCCTCAAGAACCTGGGCGCCGCCTCGGCTTCCTCCGGGGCGGTGGCCATGTTCCATGCCGTGGGGGTGACGCCGGAGGCACCGGACCTGGAGACTGCGGTCGCCCCTTCCGAGGCGAGACGGGCTGTGATCGACATGGCCTCCCTGGCCGATGCCCGCGCCCAACTGAACCGTCCCACCGGCCGGCTCGGCGCAGTGAGCGTGGGGACTCCGCACATGTCCATCTCCGAGATGCGCCAGCTGGCGGAGCTCGTCGCCGGGCGCTCGAGCCGGGTCCCGTTCTACGCCAACACCGCCCGGCACATCGTGGATCAGGCCCGGGCGGAGGGAATCCTCGATGCGATCGAAGGTGCCGGGGTCCGTCTGGTCACGGACACCTGCACATACGTCACGCCGATCATGGGCGAGATCGACGGCGACGTCATGACCAACTCCGGCAAGCTCGCCTACTACGCGCCCGCCAACCTCGGTGCCAGCGTCGCCCTTGCCTCTCTGGCTGACTGCGTCGAGTCCGCCATGGCCGGTTCTCCGGTCGTGACCGAGGACTGGCAGTGAACAGGGGACTGGTTCCGGGCCGGGCAAGGGGGGAGGTGCTTCACCTCGACGAGCCCCTTTCCCTGTGGGGTGGGGCGGACCCCGCCACTGGGGACATCATCGAGCCCGCCCATCCGCAGTTCGGGCAGAACCTCACCGGCCGCGTCCTGGTCGTGCCGCACGGTCGGGGCTCCAGTTCGGCCTCTTCGGTCCTCGCCGAGCTCCTGCGGCTCGGACTCGGGCCCGCCGCGATCGTGCTCTCTCAGCCCGACTCCATCCTGGCCATCGGCTCTCTGGTCGCGAGGGAGCTCTACGGGTCCCAGTGCCCGGTGGTGGTCACGGACGAGGAAGTGGGGGAGGGGTGGGTCGAAGTCGACGGCGAAACCGGGAGTGTCACCCCGGCGCTCTAGTTTCGAGGGCGTTCATCCGATACTGAGGCGAGCAGATGCAAGAACTAGGCGATTTCTTCAAGCGCATCCCGGTCGCGCTGTACCGCACGACGCGCGACGGAGCCCTTGTAGCCGGCAACCCGGCCCTGGCAAACCTTCTCGGTTTCGATTCCCTGGCGGAGATGGAGCGGGGCATGACGCCCGTGGACTCGGTCTATGTGGACCCGACCCGGCGCGCCACATGGCTCCACCGCATCGAGAGCGAGGGCGTGGTCCACGAATTCGATGTCGAGTTGCGGCGAGTCGACGGCTCAACCGTGTGGGTCCAGGACACCGCACGCGCCGTCCGAGACGATGAAGGCAAGATCATCTACTACGACGGGGCGCTCATCGACGTCACGGCCAAAGTCGCCGCCCAGGCGTCCCGGAACGAGTTCATCGCCACCGTCTCGCACGAGCTGCGCTCGCCGATGACGGTCGTGCTGGGTCTGGGCGAGGAACTGGCCGGCAACTATGACTCCTTCACCGACACCGAGCGCCGTGACTTGGCGGTTCTCATCGCGCGTCAGGCCGAGGACGCTTCCTGGCTCCTCGAGGACCTTCTCGTCGCTTACCGGGAGGACCCCGAGGTGATGGCGTTCGAGACCGAGCCCTTCGATGTCGTCAAGGCCGCCGAGCGGGTGCTGGAAGTGGTCGACCGCCCGCTCACCGTCGAAGTCGAAGGAGAACGCACCACCGCTCTCGCCGACCCGCGTCGGACACGGCAGATCATCCGCAACCTGGTCAGCAACGCGGTCCGTTACGGAGGCCCCGAGCTCTCTTTGCGTGTGCGCTCCGCCGGCGACCGTGTCGAGGTCGCGGTGTGCGACGACGGGGAGCCGATCTCCGACGACGACGTGGAGCGCATCTTCAAGCCGTTCGAACGTGGAGGCGCGCCCGATCTTCCCAACTCGGTTGGGCTCGGGCTCGCCGTGGCGCGCCGGTTGGCCCGGCTCATGGACGGCGACCTGGTCTACCGGCGCGAAGGCGGCCTGACCTGCTTCGTGCTGTCGCTCCCGGCAGGGTGAGCGGCCCCAAGCCCCTAACCTCCCACCGATGCGAGTTCTCGTCACCGGCGGCGCCGGGTTCATCGGCAGCCATGCGGTAGTAGCGCTCACCGAAGCGGGCCACGAGCCCGTGGTGGTCGACAACCTCGCCAATTCCTCCCGGTCGGTGATCACACGGATCGGTCGCATCACCGGGTCGGAGCCCGAATTCTGGGAGGCAGACATCCGCGATTCGGACGCGATGGCCCGGGTACTGGCCTCGGGGTTCGACGCGTGCATGCATTTCGCCGCCCTCAAGGCAGTGGGGGAGTCGGTCGCCATGCCTCTCGATTACTACGACAACAACGTGACCGGAACCATCTCGCTGGTCCGCGCGCTGGAAGAGGCCGGAGTCCGGAACCTGGTGTTCAGCTCGTCGGCCACGGTCTATGGCGAGCCCACGAGCCTCCCGCTGACCGAGGACATGCCAATTGGCACCGCCACCAACCCGTACGGGTGGTCCAAGATCATGATGGAGCAGGTCCTGCGCGATCTAAGTGTCGCCGAGCCGGCCTGGAGCATCGCGCTGCTCCGCTACTTCAACCCGGTTGGCGCGCATCCGAGCGGCCTCATCGGCGAGGACCCCACTGGCGTCCCCAACAACCTCATGCCCTTCGTCTCCAGGGTGGCAGCCGGCTTGCTTCCCCGCGTGCAAGTCTTCGGTGGCGACTACCCGACCCCCGACGGGACGGGCGTCCGGGATTACGTGCACGTCGTCGACGTCGCCGAGGGGCATGTGGTGGCGCTGGAGCGCCTCGCGGGCAAGCCCGGAGTCCACACCTACAACCTGGGCACCGGTTCGGGAAGCTCGGTACTCGATGTGATCCGCGCTTTCGAGGAGGCGTCCGGCAAACCGGTCCCATACGAGATCGTGGACCGGCGTCCCGGTGACGTCGCCGAGTCGTGGGCCGACGTCTCCAGGATCGAGAGCGACCTGGGATGGAGAGCCGAACGAGATCTGGCGACCATGTGCTCCGATGCCTGGCGCTGGCAACAGGGAGCCCGGTGAGCACACTCGAGTCGACGGCCCGAGAGTGGGCTGAGCACGATCCGGACCCCGGCACCAAGCGACTCGTCGCCGAGATGCTCCAACGCGGGGACACGGCGGCGCTCGAAGCTGCCTTCGCCGAGCCGCTGACCTTCGGGACGGCTGGGATTCGCGGTCGGGTGGGGCCCGGCCCCGGCCAGATGAACCGGGCCATGGTCATCCGCACGACTGCCGGCCTGGCCGCGCACCTGGGTGACACCGACGGCGCTCCGGTGGTGGTCGCCTTCGACGCCCGACCCAGTTCAGCCCGCTTCGCCCAGGACACCGCCGGCGTGCTGCTGGCCGCGGGCATCCCGGTCGTCTTCTTTCCGACGCCCACACCGACTCCTCTGGCTGCGTACACCGCCAAGGTCCTAGGGGCAGCCGGGGCCGTCGTGGTCACTGCGTCCCACAACCCGCCCCAGGACAACGGCTACAAGGTGTACGGGGCCAACGCCGCCCAGATCATCCCCCCGGTGGACTCGGAGATCGCCGCCCGGATCGCCGAAACGGGCCCGGCTGACGGGATTCCCAAGGTCGATCCCCCCTGGGAGTCGGCCCTCTTCTCCCTGGCGCCGCCCGACATCCTCGAGCGCTACCAGTCTGACGTCGAGGCAGTTCGCCCGGGGCCGGTGGGCTCCGACCTGAAGATCGTGTACACGCCGGTCCACGGCTGTGGGGGAGAGACTGTCGCCGCTCTTCTCGCCCAAGCCGGCCACACCGGCCTCATCCCCGTCGAACAGCAGTTCGAACCGGACGGCACCTTCCCGACGGTCTCATTCCCCAACCCGGAGGAGCCCGGGGTGCTCGATCTCGCGTTCGACGCGGCCCGCCGCGTTCAAGCGGATCTAGTCATCGCCAACGACCCCGACGCCGATCGCCTGGCAGCCGCCGCGCCGCTGGCGGGGGAGTGGAGGGCGTTCTCGGGCAACGAACTCGGTGTCCTCCTGGGCGACTACGTGCTCTCGTCACCCGGCCTCGACCGTCCGATCGTCATCAACTCCGTGGTGTCGAGCCCGATGTTCGGCGAGATCGCCCGGGCGCGCGGCGCGCGGCACGAGATCACGCTGACCGGTTTCAAGTGGATCGTCAACGCCGGCCTCCACCTCGAGGAAGCGGGGGAGGGGACCTTCGTCTACGGCTACGAAGAGGCCCTGGGTTACACGATCGGGTCCGTCGTCAGGGACAAAGACGGCATGTCCGCCGCGCTGGTGCTCGCCGACCTGACCGAGACCCTGCGCCGGCGGGGAGCAACCCTGTGGGACCGGCTCGCCGAGCTGTGGGCCGAAGTCGGAGTCTGGGCCAGCGCCCAGGCGTCGGTGACGAGGACGGGGCCGGAAGGCATGGCGGAGCTGAAGGCGGCCGTGGCCCGCTTGGCCGCCGACCCGCCTCGGGAGGTCGACGGGATCGAAGTCACCGGCATCACGGACTACCGCACCGGGGCCGAACAGCGCCCTTTCTGGCTCGGCGCCCAGGACCTGGTGGAGATCTCGTTCGGCGATCTGGGGCGCGCCCTCGTCCGCCCGTCCGGCACCGAGCCGAAGCTGAAGGTGTACGCGGATCTCAGGGGGGAGGTGGGGCCGGACCCGTTCCAGGCCCAGTCGAGATTGGGGGAGCGGGCCGGGTCAGTCGCTCGGGCCCTGGCGGATGGGGCCTCGAGATGAGCCGGTCTTCTGCCGGTACAGGTACAGCCATCCGAGCCCGTGGACGGCGACGCCGGCGAGGAGCACCAGGCTCACCATGACGTGCCCCAGGAGAAGGGCGGCGATTGCGGCTCCAGCCGCCGCGCACACCAACGCGACCCTGACGCCGTTGAGCGGTCCGAACATGGGCTCAGACTACGCCGCGGGGGCGGGTTCGTGAACCGGGCCGCGGCGGTGGTCACGGTGCTGGCTTTGGCGGCCTGCGCGGCCATCCCCGCCGGGGAGACACCCACGGTGGTCCCGACCTCCACGACCACCACTCTCGCACCCACCACCACGGCGGCGCCTACGACCACGACCACCACGATCGCCATTACGACCACCACGAGCCCCGGGCCGGTCCTCGGTTTGATCACACCGGCCGGCATCCCCGTCGCCGTCCGCTTCCGGGTACCCGACGGCTACATGGTGTGGACGCCCTGCGGCGCCCTGACCCGG
Source organism: uncultured Acidimicrobiaceae bacterium (assembly GCA_964388105.1). GTDB lineage: Bacteria > Actinomycetota > Acidimicrobiia > Spongiisociales > ZC4RG35 > ZC4RG35. The sequence goes on along the minus strand of CAYLYQ010000004.1, from coordinate 9,313 downwards.
GTCAGCGGGGGAGAGCCCCTCTACCGCACTCCGGTGGTGCTCGATCCCGGCCACGGCGGCGACCGGGACGTGGGCGCGCAGGGACGCAACGGCCTGCCCGAGAAGGTGGCGAACCTCCGCGTGGCGTTCGCCGCCCAGGCCGAGCTCGCCGATCGAGGGATCCATGCGGTCCTCACCCGCACCTCCGACTACGCCACCACGATCCCCACCAGATCGCGCCTCGCCGACACCCTTCAGGCAGAGGTGCTGGTGTCCATCCACCACAACGCGCCCACGCCAGGGCCTTCGCCCACTCCGGGGACAGAGATCTTCATGCAGACCGGCTCGGCCGAGTCCCGACGCCTGGGAGGCGTGCTCTACACGCACGTCACCCGGGCGCTGGCCCGATTCACCGAGGTCCAGTGGAGCGCGGCCCCCGACGCCGGGGTCATCACGGTTCACAACCAGAGGGGGCTCGACACTTACGGCATGCTGCGGGTCCCCGAGACACCGGCTGTGCTCCTGGAGATGGGGTACATGTCGAACCCTTCCGAAGCGGAGCTGTTCGCCACCGAGGAGTACGTCGAGGTCGCCGGAAGTGCCATCGCCGACGCCATCGAGTCCTATCTGACGACCGACGAGCCCGGCTCCGGCTGGTACACGCCCGGGCGCCAGTTCACCGCCGCACCCGGCCTCACGGGGCCATCCTGTGTCGAGACGCCTTTGGAGTGAGGGGAGCACCAACATCCTGAGGAAAGGCAAAGCCTCCACCACCCAACTTGACATAACCTGGATTATGGGCGCTTCTCGCCACGCCGTGCGGGAATACCGTCCGGCCCGCATCGGTTGCCCCCTTTGAGATTCCCTTACAGCAGAGAGAGGCTTTGACATGCCCACAGTGGCGCTCACCAAGGAGAACTTCGACCAGACGATCCAGGACAACGACACCGTGATCGTCGACTTCTGGGCCGCGTGGTGTGGCCCGTGTCGCCAGTTCGCCCCGATCTTCGAGTCAGCCTCGGAGAAGAACGAAGACATCGTCTTCGCCAAGGTCGACACCGACGCCGAGCAGGAGCTGGCCCAAGCGTTCGGCATCCGGTCCATCCCCACCCTGATGGTGTTCCGCGACCAGGTGATCCTGTATGCCCAGCCCGGGGCCCTCCCCGGTCACATCTTCGACGACCTCATCGGGAAGGTACGCGACGTCGACATGGACGCGGTACGAGCCCAGATGGCCGAGGAAGACGGCCACGACCATGACCATGACGACCACGACCACGAGGGTCACGACCACGCCCACTGACTAGAGGGGCTTGCGGTACACGGACACGTGTGCCTGCGAGTTGTCGGTGAACGGCCGGCGGTCGTACCAATCCCAGCGATCCTCCAACTCCAGACCCGCCATCCTGGCCATGAGGTCCATCTCCGACGGCCAGGCGTAGCGGACGGTCAGAGGCAGGACGACGGTCTCCCCCGTCGCCTGCCGCCGCACCATCTGCACCTCGACGATCTGCTTGGTGGCATGGTGGATGGACAGTTCGTAGGCATGGCTTCCGTTCGGCCCGAGGCTGGACACGCCGACCCTCGTTCCGTGATTGTCGAACCTCTCCATGTCGGGGACGAAGCAGTCGAGCACGAAGCGTCCACCCGGTTCGAGATGGGCGGCGACATTTCTGAAGCACTCCAGCTGGCGCTCCTGGGTGAGGAGGCAGAACAGGGTGTTGAAGCCCAGGAAGACCAGCGGAAACGAGCCGTCCACGGGCACCTGGGCGAAGTCCCCGATCACGACATCGATCAGCTCGCCCCCGTCCTTGCCGCGGAGCTTCTCGACCATGACCTCGGACTCGTCGATCCCGGTGACCCTGACCCCACGTTTGACGAGGGGCAGAGCGACACGACCGGTGCCCACCCCGAGCTCGAGGAGCCGCTTCTGGGGCCCGGCCAGCTCCTCGAGGAGCGCGACCGCGTCGATGTCGACTTGATGGAAGAGCTCGTCGTAGAACGGCCCCCACACGTCCCCGTAGAGGGGCCTTTCAGGATCTGGCATGGCTCTGAGTCTGGCACGCCGGGACGGAACCCCTTCGGCCATTTTCTAAGCTGGCGATATGCCGGTCCACCCTTCCGTCGTCGCCGACCTGGAGCGACTGGGCATCCCTTACGAGTCGATGGACATCGATCCCGCACTGGCGGACACCGCCGACTTCTGCCGTGAGTACGACATCCCGCTCGAGAACTCCGCCAACGCCATCCTCGTCGCCTCCCGCCAGCCTCCCGGGCACCACGCCGTCTGCGTCCTGCTCGCCACCACCAGACTCGACGTGAACGGGACGGTGAGACGCAAGCTGGGCGTGAGGAAGGTCAGTTTCGCCCCCGCCGACCTGACGAGGGAGTTGACCGGCCAGGAGATCGGCGGGGTGACCGTATTCGGCCTGCCGGCCGGGATGCCGGTCTGGATCGACTCGCGGGTGGTGGAACGCGAGTGGGTGATCGTGGGCGCAGGGTCGAGAGACGCCAAGATCCGCCTCGACCCATCGCGGTTGGTCGGGTTGAAGGGTTACGAGGTCGTGGCCGACCTGGCCCGCGACTGACGCATCCGCCTCCGGGTCAGGAAGACGTACCCCACCAGACCGACGACGGCGAAACCGAACCACTGGATCGTGTAGCCCAGGTGCGGGCCTGCGTCATCGAAGCGAGGCGGCCTGATGGAGGCGGGCAACTGGTCCCCCTCCCCCACTGCCACGATGTACACGGGCGCGAGGGCGTAGGGCACCTGTTCCGATATTCGGTCGATGTCGACTCGGTTCATCGTCTCCAGGCGCCCGGAATCAGGGTCCGCCGGCCCGAGCGCGGGCCTGATCTGGGACTCTTCGACCCAGCCTGTGGTCGTCACGACGCCCTCCGGTGGCGCCGCCTCCGCCACGGGAGGCCGGTCCAAGGTCAGCGGCACCCATCCCCGGTTGACCAGCACGGCGGTGCCGTCGGGCAACACGAGGGGCGTGATGACGTGGAAGCCCGCCCCGCCCAGATGGACCTGGGAGCGAATCAGCACCTCGTCGGCGGGCCGGAACTCTCCTGTGGCGGTGACTGCCCGGTACCGGATGGAGGACGGGTCCATGCCCAGGATCTCGGCCAACGGAACTGCGGGCATGGCGAGGCGCTCCCGACCCACCCGGTTCGCTTCCGACCTTTCGTGGTGGCGATCCAGTTGCCAGAGTCCAAGCATGACGAACCCGACAGCGAGGGCGATGACCGCGGTGTGGGCCAGAAGCCAACCGGGGCTGAGGAGTGGGTGCCGCGAGGCGGGGGCGTTGCTCAGGGCCCCCAACGTTAGATCCCCCGGGCGTCACAACTTCACGGGAGCGCGCTCCCCCAGGTCCCCCACGAGGACTTCCTCGGCGATGACCTCGAGGCGGCTCGAGTTGCCTTCCGGCCCTTCCCAGAAGCGCCTCTGGAGAGAGCCCGCAGCCCAGAACCGGGCACCGGTCTCGCCTGGCTCGTCCCAGAGGTGATCGGGCGGGTCCCAGAGGGTCACGGGGAGGACGTCGACCCTCCGTTGCGGCCGGTCGCTCTTCACCGCGACGAGATATCGGATCAATCGGCCGCCGGAGACGAAGTCCCGCGTCTCAGGTGCGGCCGCGAGCCGGCCGCAGAGGGCCACCAGGTTGATGTCGATGGACACGACTCTTCCCCCAAATCTGGGAAAGCGCGGAGTGGTGTCGAATCAAGCCGAACGGGACGGCGAATACCAGGGGTCTATCCGAGCTGGGCGCGCAGCTCGTCGACGCCTTCGAAGTCGATCTCCTGCGCCTCGAGGGCATCCACCAGCTTGGTGGCGGCTTCCTTGTCCCCGGCTGCCAGTGCGACGCGCGCAGCCACGAACCAGCGCCTCATCTCGGCCGTCGAGGGAGAGGCCACGAGGCGACCGGGCTTGATCACCGCCCAGGCGTCGCGGATGCGACCCTCGTCCAGGAGATAGGAGGCGTAGACGACGCGGGCTTCGTGCTGAGTCTCGGGACTGACCTGGGAATCCTGGATCATTTTCCAGGTCGTGGCGATGCCGTCGTGGCGTCCCAGTGCCCGCAAGGAGTCGAGCTCCATCGGGGTGTGGGTCAGGTCCCCGGTGATGCGCCGGAAGGTGCGGAGCTCGCGGAGCCCCTCCTCCCACTGTCCCGCGCGATAGGCGGAGAGCCCGAGAAGCTCCCTGATCGTCGGCGCGCGCGGGGAGAGCTCCTTGGCCTTCCGCAGTTCGGCAGCGGCGGCCGGGTACCTCTCGTCGGCGAACTGCTGCATCGCCTTGGCGAGATGCCCGAGCGCGGGCTCGCGCTTCTCCTTGGAAGTGGAACGGATGACCTCTTCCCGAAGCCACCGGGGCAGCTGCCCGGACGGCACGGAAGTGATGCTCTTGCGCGTGTCCTGGCGGTGCGGTGCGCCCCGGTCACCTTCGCGGGGAGATTGACCCTTGCGATCGCGGTCCTGGCTGCGCCGCGGGCCACCACTCCCCTGCTTGGGCCTGTCGGGCCGGCCTTTGTTGTCTCGGGGGCGAGCCATCGCCACTCTCCATTGAAAGAGGGGTCATCGTTTCAACGGTGACCCCTCGGGTGATTTGATGTCCGGCGGTGACCTACTCTCCCAGGGGGTTGCCCCCCAAGTACCATCGGCGCTGGCAGGTTTCACTTCCGTGTTCGGAATGGGAACGGGTGGTTCCCCGCCGCTATCGCCACCGGACAAACCTTTGAGTCTCGGGCAACCCGAGAGCTCCATAGCGAGCACGATCGATCGTCAAGAAATTCTCTATCCAAGCCCTCGGCCTATTAGTACCGGTCCGCTCAACACATTGCTGTGCTTACACGTCCGGCCTATCAACCTGGTCTTCTACCAGGGGCCTTAACCCTTACGGGTGGGAAGTCTCATCTCAAGGTGGGCTTCGCACTTAGATGCCTTCAGCGCTTATCCCGTCCGTACGTAGCCAACGAGCCGTGCACTTGGCAGTACAACTCGCACACCAGAGGTACGTCCACCCCGGTCCTCTCGTACTAGGGGCAGCTCCTTTCAAACTTCCTGCGCCTGCGGCGGATAGGGACCGAACTGTCTCACGACGTTCTGAACCCAGCTCGCGTGCCGCTTTAACGGGCGAACAGCCCGACCCTTGGGACCTGCTCCGGCCCCAGGATGCGACGAGCCGACATCGAGGTGCCAAACACCCCCGTCGATATGGACTCTTGGGGGGTATAAGCCTGTTATCCCCGGAGTACCTTTTAGCCGTTGAACCATGGCACACCCACGTGTAACCATGGGTTCACTAATCCCGACTTTCGTCCCTGCTCGACTTGTAGGTCTCGCAGTCAAGCTCCCTTGTGCATTTACACTCAACGTCTGATTGCCGACCAGACTGAGGGAACCTTTGGGCGCCTCCGTTACGCTTTAGGAGGCCACCGCCCCAGTGAAACTGCCTGCCAGACACTGTTCCCGATCCGGATAACGGATCTGGGTTAGATGGCCGTCACGTGAAGGGTGGTATTTCAACGTTGACTCCACGAAGGCTGGCGCCTCCGCTTCTCAGTCTCCCACCTATCCTGCACATCACGCGCCAGACACCAATGTCAAGCTACAGTGAAGGTTCCGGGGTCTTTCCGTCCTGCCGCAGGTAGTGAGCATCTTTACTCACACTGCAATTTCGCCGAGTCTCTGGTTGAGACAGTACCCAAGTCGTTACGCCATTCGTGCAGGTCGGAACTTACCCGACAAGGAATTTCGCTACCTTAGGCATATTTGTTACTACCGGCGGGCTTAAACGCCGGCGGCCAGATCATTTCTGCCTGGCTCCTCATGTCGCCATGAGGATCGGACTGTCTCATCGCCGTCCTTCCCCGGACGGCGCCTCGCGTACAGTCTCTGAGGATCCCAGGAGGATCTCCTCGATCGATCGCTTTCGCTGCTTCCCATGCGCGTTCATCGCATAGGCCAGCCGGACCAATCGTTCGAACTCCTCGGGCTCGTGATGTCTTCGAGACCTGATCGACCGAACGATGTCGGCGAACTTCTCGAAATCATCACGCTTCACTCTCAGCTCGTGTTCCTCGAAGAACGGAATGATCCGCTCGTCGAGATCAATGGTGCTGTGGACCACATACACCTCCACACTGCTCCCCCTTCCCTTGTCCCTGACACGCCCGCACCCGAAGTGGGCGCAGAGTGCCTGCAGGACATGGCGGCCATCCCGATGTTGGGAGACCTGGAAGGTCGGCTGGATCTGCCAGCCGCCTGTGGGAACAGCGAGTCGGTTCTGATGGATGGATACTGAGAAGCATCCTTCCCCATCTGTGAAACCCACGACCCATTGGGGATCGAGAGCCTCGAGTCTGGTTTCCTGCTGATCGTCCGCACCGGTCGGATTGTCACCACTCATCCCTTGCGAACCTACGGAACGCCTGGGACGAAATCGAGTGGTACCGCCGGATACTCGGATGTTCCAGCATATAGCGAGGTTTACCCACGGCCAGTGGTACTAACCGTTATAGTTACGGCCGCCGTTTACTGGGGCTTAGTTTCAGAGCTTCGCCGAAGCTAACCCATCCACTTAACCTTCCAGCACCGGGCAGGCGTCACAGGGTATACGTCGTCTTGCGACTTAGCACCCTGCTGTGTTTTTGGTAAACAGTCGCTTGGGTCTGGTATCTGCGGCCCCCTCAAGCTACGGACGCGAAGTCCTTCACCTTACCGGGGCGCTCCTTCTCCCGAAGTTACGGAGCCATTTTGCCGAATTCCTTAACCAGAGTTAACTCGCTCGCCTTGGTATTCTCTACCTGTCCACCTGTGTCGGTTTGGGGTACGGGCACTGCACGTGCTCGCTAGAAGTTTTTCTTGGAGGCATGGCTTCGGCGGCTTCGCCTAAATCGGCTCGGCATCACGCCTCAGGTTTAACGAGGTCCGGATTTGCCTGGACCTCACCCACACGCTTGCCCCGGGAACAACCATCGCCCGGGTCCGCTTAGCCTTCCCCGTCACTCCATCGCTGGCCTAATACTGACTGGGTCGGTAGGCCCCGAAGGGCTTTCCTTAGCAAGTCAGGTTCGGCATTGGCGCTCGTGCAGTGGTACGGGAATATCAACCCGTTGTCCATCGACTACGCCTCTCGGCCTCGCCTTAGGTCCCGACTAACCCTGGGCGGACGAGCCTTCCCCAGGAACCCTTGGACATTCGGCGGAAGAGATTCTCACTCTCCATTCGCTACTCATGCCGGCATTCGCACTCGTGTAAGCCTCCACGGCTGGCTTCCGCCGCCGCTTCACCGGCAACACGACGCTCCCCTACCGATCCAACTAATGCTGAATCTCGCAGCTTCGGCGGTGTGCTTGAGCCCCGTTACATCTTCCGCGCGGAATCACTCGACCAGTGAGCTGTTACGCACTCTTTAAATGGTGGCTGCTTCTAAGCCAACATCCTGGCTGTTTGAGCAACTCCACATCGTTTCCCACTTAGCACACACTTAGGGGCCTTAGCTGGCGATCTGGGCTGTTGCCCTCTCGACCATGAAGCTCATCCCCCATGGTCTGACTGCTGCGCTCTCACGCACCGGGATTCGGAGTTTGACTGAATTCGGTAAGCTTGTAGGCCCCCTAGTCCAATCAGTGCTCTACCCCCGGCGCGAAACACGCAACGCTAGCCCTAAAGCTATTTCGGGGAGAACCAGCTATCGCCGAGTTTGTTTGGCCTTTCACCCCTATCCACAGGTCATCCCCCAAGTTTTCAACCTTGGTGGGTTCGGGCCTCCACGAGGTCTTACCCTCGCTTCACCCTGCCCATGGATAGCTCACTCGGCTTCGGGTCTACGGCATGCGACTAGACGCCCTATTCAGACTCGCTTTCGCTTCGGCTACGGCTCACGCCTTAACCTTGCCACATACCGGTAACTCGCCGGCTCATTCTTCAAAAGGCAGGCGGTCAGGTGCACGAGGCACCCTCCCACTGCTTGTAAGCCAACGGTTTCAGGTACTATTTCACTCCCCTCACCGGGGTACTTTTCACCTTTCCCTCACGGTACTTGTTCGCTATCGGTCGCTAGGTAGTACTTAGCCTTACGAGGTGGTCCTCGCAGATTCACACGGAATATCCTCCGTGATACTCGGGAAATCCAATCTGGAGGTCGATCGGTTTTCGTTTACGGGGCTGTTACCCACTATGGCCCAGCTTTCCAGCTGTGTTCAACTAACCGCCGACTTTGTAACTCCAGCTCTGCACCGGTGCGCAGAGACATGGCTCCCACAACCCCCAATCAGCAACGCCACCGGGCTATCACGCTGACATGGGTTTAGGCTCATCCCGTTTCGCTCGCCACTACTCAGGGAGTCGCATATTGCTTTCTTTTCCTCAGGGTACTGAGATGTTTCAATTCCCCTGGTTGCCTCAACCGGCCCTATGTGTTCAGACCGGAGTGACTGGGCATGACCCCAGCCGGGTTTCCCCATTCGGAGATCCTCGGATTGTCGCTTGCTTGACAGCTACCCGAGGCTTATCGCAGCCTGCTGCGTCCTTCGTCGGCTCCTAGCGCCAAGGCATCCACCGTTGGCCCTTAGTAGCTTGGATAATGTTGAGAATCCAAGACGACTTTTCGTGCTCGCTATGCAGTTCTCAAGTTGCCTGAAGGCGTGGAGGTTCCCCGAGCTCGCGCATCGGGGGCTCTCCGACTCCTTCACAACTGAACAATGTGCCTGATCACTCTCGACGTCCGGTCCGGGCTCATCAGGGAGACGAGTCTCCCCTTCCACCAGGGCCGGCCACGGGGGCCGATCAAATAACCAGCAGACCAACTAAGAGCTGGAACCCGAGCAGAGCTCGAGTTCGTCAATGCTCCTTAGAAAGGAGGTGATCCAGCCGCACGTTCCCGTACGGCTACCTTGTTACGACTTAGTCCCAGTTACCGACCCCACCTTAGGCAGCTCCCTCCCATACGGGTTAGGCCACTGACTTTGGGTGTTGCCGACTTCCGTGACTTGACGGGCGGTGTGTACAATCCCCGAGAACGTATTCACCGCGGCTTTGCTGATCCGCGATTACTAGCGACTCCGGCTTCATGAAGTCGAGTTGCAGACTTCAATCCGAACTGGGACCGGCTTTAAGGGATTCGCTCACTCTCGCGAGGTCGCTGCCCGTTGTACCGGCCATTGTAGCATGCGTGCAGCCCTGGATATAAGGGGCATGATGACTTGACGTCGTCCCCACCTTCCTCCGAGTTATCCCCGGCAGTCTCCTATGAGTCCCCGGCCGAACCGCTGGCAACATAGGACGAGGGTTGCGCTCGTTGCGGGACTTAACCCAACATCTCACGACACGAGCT
>CAYLYQ010000003.1:50457-74765 GCA_964388105.1 uncultured Acidimicrobiaceae bacterium | reverse complement strand
TTCGGCGACTCCACTGTGTTGTTCATCGCGGCCTTGTTCGTGGTCAGCGAAGGCATCGACTCGGCGGGCGTGACGTCATGGGTGGGCCAGCAGATGGTCGCCAGGGCCGGCACCTCGCGGACCCGGCTCATCGTGATGATGATGGTCGTGGTCGGCCTGCTCACCGCTCTGATCAGCGTCAACGGCGCCGTGGCCGCACTGATCCCCATGGTCGTGGTCGTGGCGCTCCGCATGGGGAGCTCTCCGTCGGAGCTGCTGATGCCGCTCGCATTCGGTGCCCACGCCGGATCGTTGCTCGCTCTCACCGGGACGCCCGTCCACATCCTGGTGTCGGACGCCGCGGTCGAGGCCGGTGAGGAGGGATTCAAGTTCTTCGAGTTCGCGCTCGTCGGTGTGCCGATCGTGCTCGGCGCCATCGGGCTGGTCGTCTGGCTGGCCCCGAAGGTTCTGCCCAAGCGGACACCGAGCTCGATACCGCCGGATCTCAGTGATCACGCCCGCACGCTCACCAGTCATTACTCGCTCGCCGACTGGGTCGACCGGTTCGTCGTGGGCGCCGGGTCGCAACTGATCGGCGCCACCCTGGACTCCGCCGCGGCAACACTCGGGCCCGAAGTCAAGGTCGTGGGGGCCCAGCGGAAGCGGGCCATACTCGAGCGTGACACCCCATTCGAAGTCGGCGACCTCCTCATTCTCCGCGGCGACGACGACCTGCTCGACGCCTTCGCCACGGACAACGGGTTGACGCGAAAGCCGGGCGCCACCGGGGGGACCTTGATCAATGCCGAGATCGGGGTGGTCGAAGTCGTTATCCCGCCCCGATCCGAGCTCATCGGATCACCTGTCTTTCCCGGGCTGTACACGGCGAGCGGGGACTTCGTGATCCTCGCCGTCGAGCGTGCGGGAGTCGACATGGAACACGATCTGATCACGTTGGAGGCGGGCGACACGCTTCTCCTCCAAGGGACTTGGGGCGCTCTCGACCGGGCTTCGGAGGAGGAACGCAGCGTGATCGTCGTGGACTCACCCGGCCAGTTGCGCAGGCAGGCCATCCCGATGGGCAAGACCGCAGATCGTGCGATCGCCATCCTCGTCGCCATGGTGATCCTCCTCGCCACCGGAGTGGTGCCACCGGCGGTGGCGACGTTGCTGGCTGCCGGCGCAATGATCCTCACCGGCGTCGTCGGGATGAACCAGGCCTACCGGGCGATCTCGTGGACGACCGTTGTGCTGGTGGCCGGAATGATCCCCATATCCACCGCCGTGGTGGAGACAGGCGCGGCGGACCAACTGGCCGGCCTGCTTCTCGACGTGGTCGGTGACGCCGGCCCGTACGCACTCCTGGCCGGGCTGTTCGTCCTCACCGCCACCCTGGGCCAGTTGATCTCCAACATGGCCACGGCCCTGGTGGTGATTCCCATCGCGATCACCGCCGCGGTCGACATGGGAGTGTCGGTCCGTCCGGTCATGATGTCGCTCACCGTCGCCGCTGCGGCCGCCTTCATGACACCGGTGGCGACGCCGGGCAACCTCATGGTGATGGGGCCGGGTGGATACGAGTTCGGTGACTACTGGCGGCTCGGCCTGCCGATGCTGATCCTCTTCGGGGTGGTCGCCGTCTTCGGTGTGCCGCTCATCTGGTCGTTCTGAGACCACGGGAGAGGGGCCGGCAGGGCCCCTCTCAGAAAGCACTGGGCTCGAGAAGCCAGGCGAGCGTCCGGCCTTCGCTTCGACTCGAGTAACCAGCCGTCAAGTCACGATCGGGTAGCCGGGGCCCACCGGCACGCCGAGGACGAACCAGAGCACGAAGAGCAGGATCCAGGCGATGAGGATGATTGCCACGAACGGGAGCATCAGGGCGATGACCGTCCCGATCCCCGCGTCCCGCTTGTACCTCTGGGCAATGGTGACGATGAAGGGCAGATACACCATCAGCGGGGTGACCACATTCATCGGGGAGTCGCCCACCCGGTAGGCGGCGAGCACCGTCTGGGGAGTGACACCGAGCCGCGTGAAGATCGGGATGAACACCGGGGCGAAGATCGCCCACTTGGGGACCACGCCGGGAAGGATGATGTCGAGGACGACGATCACCAGGATGAACCCGATGAGGAGAGCCAGGGCCCCGATGTTGGCCCGTTCCAGCAGGTGGGCCATCTCCACTGCAGCGACCCGGGGCAGGTTGGTGTAATTGAAGAAGGCGATGAACTGGGCGATCATCAGCAGCATGAAGACCAGGCCGGCCAGACCGGAGAAGGTCTTCGTCACCCCCGCGATGACGTCGCCGCTGCCGGAGATCGTCTTGGCACCGACCCCGTAACAAATGCCGCAGATCAGGAAGATCAGCGTGATCAGGAACAGAAGGCTGTCCATGAAGGGGGTGGCCCCGATTATTGCCCCCGTCGTGGCGTCCCGCATGGGCGCGCCCGGCGGCAGCGTCATCAGAAGCACCACGCCCACGGACACCGCCAGCCCGTAGAGGGCATACCGCAGCCCCCGGGCCTCGGCGCGCTTGTCGTCGTCGGTGAGCTCCTCGACGGTGGCATCGGCGGCACCTTCCGAGGGGTCGTATGGGCCGAGCCTCTTTTCCACCATCTTCTGCGTGACGAACGTGGCCACGACCGCCAGGACGATCGACGAGACGATCGAGAAGTAGAAGTTGGCGGTGACCGTAAGCGGTGTTCCGCTCGAGCCGATGGCCTCGTTGGTGATCTCGGTGAGCATCGAGTCGATCGGCGTGATCAGGATGTTGACCCCGAAGATGGCCCCCACGCCGGCGAACGCGGCGGCCATTCCGGCGAGGGGATGGCGGCCCAGCGAGAGGAATGCGGCCGCTCCCAGAGGGATGAGGATCAGGTACCCGGCGTCGGAGGCGACGCTCATCAGCACGCCGACGAAGATCAGGATGAAGGCGATCAGCCGTCGAGGTGCCACCTTGACGAGCTTGCGGATGAGGGCACCCATGAGGCCGGCGGCCTCGGCGACGCCGACGCCTGCCATGGCCACGAAGGTCACCGCGACAACGCCGAAGCCGGCGAAGTTGGCCACGAACGAGGTGAAGACGAAGCGGAGGCCTTCGACGTCGAGGAGGCTGCGCACCTCGAACGTCTGCTCCTGGATGATGTACTCGGGGATCGTGGCGATCTGGTTCGTGTAGGTGTCGTAGGGGACGATGGTCCCGCCGAGGGCGTGATGGAGGTCTTGCAGCTGCTGGATGGGGACCGGGACGGCGACGTCCTCGGTGACGCTGACGCCCATCCAAGACATGATCGCGGAGAGGACGGCAATGATTCCGATGAGGTAGAGGAACATCATCACGGGGTGCGGCACCTTGTTGCCGACCCGCTCCACCCCGTCGAGCAATCGCTCCATCATGCCCCTGGAGGCTGCTGCCTCCGCCGGTGCTGAACTCACTTCCCTTGGTCCTTTCCGCTGTTCGGCTCGAAATTCGTGACGAAGTCGATGAGGAGGCGGGCGCCAAAACCGGTGCACCCTGCGGGTCTCCAGCCGGAGTGGGCCGCGTTCTGGGCGGTTCCGGCGATGTCGATGTGGCCCCAAGGGATCCCGTTGACGAACTCTTCGAGGAAGAGACCCGCAGTGATGCTCCCGGCGTTGGGCCCTCCCATGTTGGAGATGTCGGCCACGGGGGAGTCGAGCTCCTTGCGGTATCGGCGAGCCAGCGGCAGGTCCCAGACCGGCTCGTCGGACGAGCCGGCGGCTGCCTTGATCTGGGAGATGATTCCGTCGTCGTTGCCCATGACCGCCGCGATCTCCGTTCCGAAGGTGCGCATGGCCGCGCCGGTGAGCGTGGCGATGTCCACGATGGCGTCGGTGGGCTCTTCGGTGGCGAGGACCAGGGCGTCGGCCATGACCAGTCGACCTTCGGCGTCGGTGTTGAGCACCTCGACTGTCGTCCCGCCTCGAATGGTGAGGACGTCGCCCATCGCCATCGCCGTTCCCGATGGGACGTTGTCGGTGCACATGAGGAATCCGGTGACGGAGGTTGGGCAGCCAAGACCCGGGAGCGCGGCCATCGCCCCGAGAATGGCGGCGGCGCCGGACATGTCGTTCTTCATGGTGGCGTGGACGGCGTCACCCGGCTTGATGGCCAGCCCGCCGGCGTCGTACATGATCCCTTTGCCGACCAGGCTGACATGGCCCGTCGCCTCACCCTCGGGCGCGTAGGTGAGCTTGATCATCCGGGGCTCCTTGTCGCTTCCCGCGTTGACGCCAAGCAGTCCGCCGCAACCCATTTCGATGAGCGCGTCTTTCCCGAAGACTTCGACGCCCAGCCCCCGCTCATCGCCGAGGGCGACTGCGATGTCCGCCATGACCGCAGCCGTGAGCAGCGACGGCGGTGTGTTGGCGAGGTCCCGGGCCAGCATCGCCGCCCCCGAGGTGAGGATGCCGCGTTCCGCACCGGCGTGAAGGGCATCCGTGCGCTCGCCGTCGATGACCAGCGTGAGCTCTTCCACAGCCGTCGTCTTCGGGTCGGACTTCAAGGTGTCGTAGCGGTAGCGGGCGAGGAGGACCCCCTCTGTGATCACCTGACCGAGGTCTTCCGGCGTGACGCCTTCGACCGTGCCGAGGACAGCGGCGAGCCGACCGTGGGTTGGCACCGCGTTGGCGAAAGCCGCAGCCGCGTCCCGCAGCTTGCTCCGGTCCAGACCCTCACCGATTCCGACGAGCACGGTGACCGCGCCCCCGTGGGCGCTCGGCAGCAGATGGGCCTGGCCGGGCTTGCCTTCGAAGCCGACGGCTTCCAGGGCTTCCCACGAGTACGTCACGCCTTCCGGCAGAGGCGAGCCCGCGCGCACCGCGATACCTATCGCGGTGGCGCTGTCGGGGACTTCGGTGGCTGTCTCGACGCGGACGCGCGCGTCGAGCGAAGGCGTCGGCGTGAAGTCCGGCTTGTGCACGAAAGCTGCCATATCGGGCCTTTCAGTTGTCTCGTCGGCTCGACCTTGGCTGTCAGGGTGCCGCAGTCTCCGCGGGGCTCGCACTGCCCAGCTCGCGGCCCCCAGCCTCACGCCACTGCTCCCGCAAAGAGGCGGTCACGGCGTCGAGAAGGCGGATCTGGCCGACGATCCCGGCCACGACGATGAATGCGTACACCAGCCACCACCACCAGTCCTCGTCCACCCTCTGGGTCGTGGCACCTTCACCGAGGTCGGCGATGTCGATGACACCGAGAATGAGCATCATTCCCGCCACTGCGATCGTGGCGCCGGCGGTGGCGCTGAAGACCACGAGGAGCACCTTGGGCAAGTTGCCGGCGATGGCGATGAATGCGAAGAGCAAACCCAACGCGAGGCCGACGAGGACGATGAGCCACGACCAGGTGACACCCATGGCGACCATGACCGCCGCCGCGATCGAGAAGCCGATCGCACCCATGCCGAGGATCACCGAGACCTCGAAGTACAGGTAGGCGAGGAGCCCGAAGACCAGGGCGACAGCCACGCCCACCACCCATCCCAGGGCGGTGGCAAGGAAACCGTCACCGGTGAAGGAGTCGACCAGGCCCGCGCCGACGAAGAAGCCGGCGAATGCGCCCCAGATCGGGATGAGGATCCGCAAATACAGCCAACCCCGGAAAGCGAGGCCCAGCCCCGCCAGAACAGCCACAACACCGACGAGAACGTCTGCCATCGATTCCCTTTCTAGGTGGCGGCGAATCTACACGCCAGAAGGTCAACATGAGCGCTGCCTGGGAGTTTGTAGGTTGACGCCCCAATCGCCGTCATGTCGACCGCAGTGACTCTCGAAAAGCACGCGGCCGATTGCCGATGATGTCACCATTGTCGCGGTGATCGTTTTGGCAGTCCTCCCCAAGGCGTCGTTGTGGTGAATGCATCTGACGACCAGCCCCGCCGTGGCGGCCTGAGCCGCCTCGCCGCCGCAGTGACGGGTCGGGTCGTGGAGGCCATCGACCCAGACGCAGTCATCGGCCACATCGATGTCGATCACGTCGTGGAGCGCATCGACCTGAACCGCGCGCTGGACAAGGTCGACATCGAGAGACTCGTCGGCCGGGTCGACGTCGACGATCTGCTGGGCAGAGTCGACATCAACGCCGTCCTCGAGAGAGTCGACGTCAACCGTCTGCTCGACGAGGTGGATGTCGATCGCCTACTCGAATCGGTGGACGTGGACCGCTTGCTCGACCGGGTCGACATGAACCGGCTCCTCGATCGGGTTGACGTTGACCGGCTGGCCGAGAGGCTCGACCTCGAGGCCCTGGTGGCGCGTGCCGGAATCCCCGAGCTGGTGGCCGAGAGCACCGGCCATGTCGCCGGTTCGGTCCTCGACGTCATGCGCCGCCAGCTGGTGGGCCTCGACCTGGTGTTGGACCGGGTGGTCAACCGCGCCCTCCGCCGGGATCCAGCCGCCCAGCCCACAGGTCCGTCTCTGCTCACCCAGGGGTCGCCCATGAGTCGCACGGGAAGAGTGGGCGTCAGCGGCCACTACGCCGGCGCCGCCAGCCGCAGCCTGGCCGCGGTCATCGACGCCGCCGCCATCTCCGGGCTGTTCACTCTCGGGATTGGGGGGATAGACCTGCTCGTCAGGGTCCTCGGCGGCGTGGCACCGGACCTCTCGTGGATCACTGGGGCGGCTGCCTTTGGCGTTTGGGCGTTCCTGTACGTGTTCGTCAGCCTCCTGGTCATCGGCCGGACGTTGGGCAAGGCCGTGATCGGCCTCCGGGTCGTGGCGGAGGACGGCTCCACGCTCACCGGGGGAAAGGCGCTGGCACGCACTCTGGCCTTCCCACTGAGCGCACTGATCCTCGGCGTCGGCTTCCTCTTCATCCTGTTCCACCGTGAGCACCGCGCCCTACACGACCTGATCGCGGCGACCGCGGTGGTCTACGACTGGGGGGAGCGCGAGGCGGAGGTGCCCGTGCCCCTGACCCGCTTCCTCGAGCGCCGGTCCGTGGACCCTGGTCAGATGTAGTTGTTGCGCCCCAGCCAGCGAAGGGCGAAGAAGCCCCAAATCGGAGGGACGTAGAAGCTCGCCAGTCGGTGGAGGATCACCACCGCGAGTGCGATCTCCTCGGGGAGCCCGGCGCTGACGAGCCCGAAGACGAGCGCACCCTCCGTGACGCCGATGCCTCCTGGGACTGGCATGAGGCCCGCGAGGAGGGAGACGCTGATCACGATCACCAACAGCTCCCCGATGCCCAGGGAGTAACCGAACGAGAGAACGAACATGCCCAGCGCGATGGCCAGGAAGAAATCCACCGAGAAGTTCCCACCCAGCAGCATGGCGAGCCTTCGCCGCGACCCCAGACCCTGCAAGGCCTGGCTCGCGCCCGCCCACATCGAACGAAGCTGACCCGTGATTCGGTCACGGAACCCCGGGATGGCGAAGATGACGGCACCGGCTGCGAGGGCGATCCCGAGGATCCACAGCAGCAACCGGCCGACGCCAGAACTGAGCGAGAGCTCGATGTCGAGATCCAAAGTGGCTGGTGTCAGGGTGAGCAGCGCGGTGAGCACGATCACCTGGGTGACGAATCCGCCGAACCCGTCGAGAGCGCCGACGGTGAGTGCGGTGGGGCGTGCCAGGCCCTGGCGCTGGAAGAAGCGGACGTTGAGGGCGATCCGCCCGGCAGCGGAGGGGATCACCAGACTCACATAGGCGGTGGCGAGCTGGAGGGCGTAGAGGGGGCCGAGGGGCACACGCAGCGGTGAGGCGCCCAACGACGACGCGGTCCGGCCGAATGCGGGGATCTGCGCCACAACGAAGCCGGCTCCCACGAGCCACCAGTTGACGGTGGCAAGGGCCTCGAGCAGGGCCCCGAAGTCGACACCACCGGCCACCCGGGCCAGGACGAAGAAAGCGAAGAGCAGCAGTGCTGTTTGGAGTACCCCTCCCCAGGTGACCCTGCGCAGCTGCTGGAGCTCGGGTGAGGTCTCGCCGATCGCCTCGGCGGCGCGCTGCCGCAGCTCGTCGGTATCGAGCCCGACCTCGCGCGATAGGCGCCGCTGTCCGGGCGCCAGAACGGGCTCCTGGACCAGCGGCAGGATGGCAGAGAAGCCCTCCCGGCCGAGGGCCTCGACGGCGGAGGCGATCGCCGCATCTTCGGAGCCGTGGAGGACGGTGTCCACGAACAGCTGCGCCCGGTCGCTACCCACCCGATTCGCGTCGACGGTCACGGAGCCTGCACGGAGGTTGGCCAGCCCGATGTCCCCGCTGTCGCTCAGGAACATGCCCTGGCTGTCCACCTGCCCGTGGGTCAGGCCGGCTTGATGGAGTCTCTCGAGGGTGGCCCACATCGCGCCCATGAGGTCGGGCTCCCACCCCTGTGCCGGTACCGGCCGGCCCGATGGCCTCATCACGAGATAGGCGTCGCCGCTGCGACTGGCCCCCGCCGTCACTACCCCGAAGGTCGGGATGCCTGCCTGGGCGGCGAGCAGGGTGACCAGTCCCTCGTGCTCCACCTGTCCCAGCCGTCCCAGAGAGGACTCCCCGGAGCGCCCCCGATACCAGGCGGCCCGCCACGCCGTGCGCAGAAGCTGGGTGTCGTGGGCGTCTCTCCCGTACACCTTGATGAGGAGAGGCGCCCCGTTCGCGTCGAACGCCTCCACTTTGAACTCGCCGGCATCCTGGCGATCGGCGACTCCGAAGTCCGTTGCCTCGATGCCCAGCTCTGCCATGGCGCGTGATACGTCTTCGAGAAGAGGCCGTCCTCGGGCCGACCCGAAGGCCAGGTGGACGAGGGCCCCCGAGGCCACCGCAGCGAGAGTGGCCACCAGTGCCCGGCTCGGTGAGAGCTGGAGCGAGGCCGCGGCCCCGATCAGCGCCCCGACGATCGAGATCGACACTGGGCGTCGCAAACCTTTGGTCAGGTGCGGATGGGCTGTGACCAGCAGGGCACCGGAGATCGCGATGGGAATGACGGGGTAGTCCAACAACCTGGGTGCCGAAGGTGCCACGCGACCGGCGACCCAGAGCAGGAGCGTGGCTACGCCCGCCGACACGAACAGGTCGCGGGCCAGGGCCCACCGGCGCCTTGCGACTACGGCCAGACCCAGCACCACGGCCGCAACCCAGGGGATCTTGGTGAGCGCGACCCACAATGAGTCGAATATGGATGGGAGCGCGGCGAACAGGCTCGCCACTGCGCCTTCGAGCCTCGACGGCGGGTCCGCCAAGGCGCTGACGCTCAGGAGCAGCCCCATCGAGACGACCAGGAGGAAGACATCTCCAGCCCGCCGCGCTCGTGGCTCGTCGGCAGCTCCCGCGAAGAGGCGGAACCGGCGGGGCGGGGCTGAGGGGCCCAGGGTCTGGGGGATGCGGCGCATCGAGCCGCATTTGTAATCGCCGTTGACCGGCGAACGCGGCCGCGATGGCCTCAGTGTGTGGCCGCCGCCGTCAACGCCCCGACTCTCTCGACGGCGAATCGGACGGCTTCGTCGGGCGGCATCGCCCGGCCCTCGGCGAAGGCTTCCGGGAATCCGTCCCCCAGGGCACGGGCGGCACTTTCGGAGGCACCTTCGAGGAGGGGCTGTTGCCAGGGGACCGGCCTGTGGCCTGAGGCTTCTCTCCTCATCTCGGCCGCTCCCAACAGCACCGCCGTGAGGCGCGGTTCGCCCGCACTCGAAGCGAGCACGGCCATGATGCCCAGACAGTCGCAGATACCCCTGGCGTCGCGAAGCTCGGTTCGGACTGCCAGGCTCTCCGAGAGTCGCTGTGCCGCCTGGCCGAGGTCACCGCCCATCAGTGCGAGCACGCCGAGGCTGAGTTGGGCATGCCCCACGCCCCAGGTGAGGCCGCGGGTCTTCGAGTAGTCGAGCACCTGGTTGAGCATCTGCAGCGTGGTCGGCAGATCGCCGCGGGCCAGGGCGATGTGAGCCGTCCCGTAAGGACACCAAGCCTCGGCGATCCATTCCATCTCCGGGTATTGGCGGGCGATGGAGACTGCTTCATCGAACTGGCCCTCGGCTTCGTCGAGCAAGCCGACGTTGTAGGTCGACATGCCCCGCATGGCGAGAGAGCGGCTCAGGCCGGCCCGGTCCCCGAGCTGCCTCCACATGTCGTCGGCCACGGCGAGTGCCTCCATCGAGCGTTCGGGGTCACCGGCGAGCATGGCGAGCCAGCCCACGGTCGAGTAGGTGGTTGCCCGCCCCGGGCTTGGTTCGGGTCTGCCGGCGTCGAGGAGCCTTTGGCTCCACTCGAGGCCCTCGTTGACGAAACCGCGCGTGTCCCAGAACAGGGGGAGCCGACCAGAGATCACGAGGGCCTTCTCGATGTCGGTGCCGGTTTCGAGGCACCACGAGAACGCTGCCTGCAGGTTGAGTCGCTCCCGCTCCAGTTCGTCCAGGAGGTGGGGGAACAGAGGGGTGGCGAGCTCGTTCTCGATGCGACCGGCGAGCCGGTAACACCAGTCGAGGTGGCGCTGGCGGATGAGCGGCTCTTCGCCCGATTCTCTCAGCTGCTCCAGGGCGAACTCGCGCAGTGTCTCGAGCAGGCGGTAGCGCGGCTCTCCGTCCGGCTCGACGGCGAACACCACCAGCGACTTCGCCACCAGATCCTCGAGGGTCGCGAGGACGTCGACGGTGGCGTCTCCTCCGCAGACCGCCGAAGCCGCGTCCAGTTGGAACCCTCCCGAGAACACACCGAGGCGGCGGAAGAGGACTCGCTCGCTCTCGTCGAGCATGTCATGGCTCCATTGGATCGCTGCCCGGAGTGTCCGGTGACGCTCGGGGGCGTCGGCGGGGCCCTTGTCCAGCATGCCGAGGCGGTCCTCGAGTCGTTGCAGGAGCATCTCGGGCGTGAGGACCCGCAACCGGGTGGCGGCCAGCTCGATCGCCAGGGGCAGGCCGTCGAGCTGCCGGGTGATCTCGGCGATGGCGGCTTCGTTGGCAGGCGTCAGGGAGAACCCGGGGCGAACGCCGGATGCCCGCTCCATCAGAAGTGTCACCGCCTCCGAGGCGAGGATCTCGTCGTGGCTCGCCGAGCTCGAGGGCACGGTGAGGGGGGAGAGCGGGTACTCGTGCTCCCATGACGAGCGGAGCGGAGACCGGCTGGTGACGAGCACCTTGGCCGCAGTCAGTGTGTCGATGACCTGGCCGACGGCTCTTGCGGCGTCCGTGATCTGCTCGGTGTTGTCCAGCACGAGGAGAAGCCGGGCGTCGCCCGCCACGGTGGCGAGAGCCTCGATCACCGTGCGGTTTGGGCCCTCGAAGATCCCGAGAGACCGGGCGACGGCGACCAGCAGCTGGTCGGGGTCGCTGGCGCCTGCGAGCTCCACGAACACGGCACCGTCGGGGAACTTGCTCTCCAATCGACGGGCCAGCTCGATGGACAAGCGGGTCTTCCCCGTGCCGCCCGGCCCGGTGATGGTCACCAGCCGGACCCCGTCCCGAAGCAGCAATTCGGCCGCACCGGCGAGGTCGTCGGCCCGTCCGACGATGCCGGAAGGGGGGCTGGGAATCCGAGATCCCGACCGAGGGCGGGCTCGTGGGCGCGAGGGGGCCGCGGCCACGTCCGGGAAATCGACTCGCACGAGCCTCTCGGTCTCGCCATGGTCGCCGACGCCGTAGCTGCCCAGGGCCACGAGTGGCCAGCCCAGGTTCCTGGCCTCTTCCTCGACCAACCTCGCAGTCGCTTCGGACAACAGCACCTGCCCGGCCTGCGCCGCCTCTCCGACTCCCCGGGCCCTTTGCGTGTCGGCGTCCTCGAGGCCGGAGCCGGTGTGAATCCCGATGCGACATTGCGGGTTGGAGCCCTCAGGCCACGACTCGGCAGCCATCGCCATGGCGATGTCATGGGCGGCCCGCAGTGCCTGAGCGGGATCGCCGAACTCGCATCGCAGGAGGTCGCCCTCGGTGCGCTCCACGCGCCCGGCGTGGGCCTCGACCGTCTCTCGCACGGTCTCGTGAAAGAGCCTGAGGAGCGCGGGAAACGCGTCGCCGAGGCTGCGGGCGAGAACGGTCGAGCCGGCGAGATCAGCGAACAGGTAGGTGACGGTTTGCCGGCGTCCGTGGTCGCCGCCGGTTTCGGTCGCCATGTCGCGTATCACGGCGTTGGTGTAGCAGGTGTCCGGGGCTTTTGTGATCTCCGGCCTAGGAGGCTTGGAGGCCGAAACGCAGGATGCATCCGGCCCGTCTGGGGTCGCGCGGCTCCAGCGCTTCGACGGAGACGCCCTCGTGCTGGGACGCGAGGCCTTGGGCGATTCCGAGGTGGAGACTGCATATCGTCGCCGGGTCGGCAGCTGCTGCTCCGACGAAGGGGCAGTTGCGAAGGGTGAACACCGCCTCGTCACCTTCAACGGTGACTTCGGGCTCGAACCCCCCGTCGGCGACGGAGGACTGGAGCAGGGACACGGGGTCGCTTCCCGCCGCCCTCTGAGTGGACTTGGTGCCTTCCCGTCTCCCGACCTCGACGGCCGAGTCACCGGTTCGGAGCATCTCGATCAGCATCAGGCTGAGGCGCTCGTATGGCCCGCCGGCGCCCCACTTCTCGCCGGCGATCGGGTTGATCTCGAACAGCTGACGGGGTCGTCCCCGGCCCGCCGGCTGCTGGTTGCGCCTGATCACCAGGCCCGCGGTGACGAGTTTGGAGAGGTGTTGGCGGACCGCATTGTGGTTCAGCCCCGTGTGTTCGGTCAGGTCGGATACTCCGGCAGGCCCGCCATCCATCAGCCGCATGAAGATGCGGTGGCGTGTGGGGTCGCCGAGGGCGCGGGCCTGCTGCTGGAGGGAGTTGCTCATTGACGGAGGAAGATGACTCTCCAGTTCTCGTCGTCGATCCGATCGACGACGTACCGGAACCCCTGCTCGGAGAGCACTCCTTCGAGGGGAACCGGGTCGAACGGGGCGTAGAGGACGAAGATCTCGTCTTCACCGAGCTCAGCGACGGACTCCATGATCGCTCCGAAGGGCTCGCCACCCGTGGCGAGGACCGGGCGGGCGTCGAAGACACGGGCGCGGCTGGTGATGTCGACGACCCAGCGCTCGGGACCTGACTCGACGTAGTTCCAGCGATAGTGATCCGGGCGCTCCGCATCGAGCTGGTAACGGAGGGGAACGGGGTCGTGATCGTTGATCAAGCGCAGGGTTCCGCCGGGCTCGAGGTCGCCGAGCATGTCGAAGATGGTGCTGTGACGATCGCGGGGGATCATCTCCCGGACGTCGAGATCGATGGTCATCCTGGCCTCCTTGGGGTCCTACGACCCTTTTGACTCTTGATTTCTCTAGCATAGACTAGAAAAAATGACTGGCAACCCCATGAGCCCGGGCGGCCCCGTTGCCATGACGCCGCCTCCGCCGGTCCCGCTGTCCTTCCTCGCGGCGGCGGCTCTGGGGCTCTTCGGCTTCGGGTTCGTCGCCTGGTTCGCGGCCGACAAGCTCGTGACGGTGCCCAACCATCCCGGTGCCGTGGCTGCGGTTCACATGGGCGTGCTCGCCTTCCTCACCGTCGCCGTCCTCGGCGCTTTGCATCAGTTCGGCCCGGTGGTGTCCAACCGGCGACTCCGGTCGGTGAGCGCGGCTTGGATTGCCATGGTGACCATGGTCGCCGCGGGTTGGCTGCTTCCCAACGGGTTCGCGCACGGGCCGGAGTGGATGATCCTGGCGGGCGGCCTCTCCGGGTCCGCCTCGGCACTGCTGGTCGCCTGGAACCTCTCCGGGCCGCTCTCGTCTCGCACCGGTGGAGTTCCGGTCCTCGGTCTGCGCATCTCGGTCAGCTACCTGGTGCTGACCGTCGCCTTCGGGTTGGTGTACGTCCTCAACCGGCGCGCCGGCTGGTTTCCCCTTCTGCCCAATCGGGTGCTGGCCCACGCCCATCTCGGGCTCTTCGGCTGGCTCGGGCTCACCTATGTCGCGGTGGCCGAGAAACTGTGGCCGATGTTCCTCCTGGCCCACCGGCCGCACGCCCGATCGGGGAGGGTGGCCGTGCTCGCCCTCGGCGCCGGCACCCTGCCTCTCGCTCTGGGTCTCCTCTTCGCCGCCGATTGGGCGGCCTGGATGGGGGGAGCGCTGGTGCTCATCGGGCTCGGCGCCCACCTCACCTCGCTCGTCTCCAGCGTCCGGCTCCGCCGGCGGCCATTGGAGATGCTCCACGCCTACCTGGCGGTCTCCACCCTCTTTCTCCTCAACGGGGTCGTGTTCGGCCTCCTGGCCGCATTCCTGGGGGTCGACACGGCGACCAGGATGATCCTGGTGGGAGTGGAGGTGGGGTCCCTGATCGCCTGGCTCACCCTGGCCGTCGCCGGGCACAGCCACAAGATCGTCCCGTTCATCGTCTACACCCGGATGCGGGCCCGAGGTGTCCAGTACCACGAGTCGGGCCGCCCGCTCCTCTTCGGCGATCTCTACCGGCGCCCCCCGGCATGGGCGACACTGGTCCTCCTGGCCGGAGGCTTCGGGTCGGTGCTGGCGGGGATGATCCTGGGGCAAACCGGCCCGGCGGCGATCGGCGGCGCGTCCATTGGAATCGCCGGGCTCGTCGCTGGACTGAACCTCGCATTGGGCCCCCGGCTGGTGGCCGCCGCACCCCCAGCGAGCCCGGCGCCGGCGCCACTCGGGAGGAAGCCATGAGCCAGCAGGTCATCGATGCGGTCCACGAGGCGCTCTCGGGCGTCTGGGATCCCGAGCTCGCAGTCGACATCGTCAGCCTCGGCCTGGTCTACGACGTCAGGTTCGACCCCGACGACGGGATCGAGATCGACATGACCCTGACCACACCCGGCTGTCCGGTATCCGACTCGCTTCCCGCCGAGGCCCGTCAGGCGGTCGCCCGATCGCTCCCGCAGTATCCGGTGCGCGTCGAGATCGTGTGGGAGCCGCCATGGACGCCGGATCGCATGGCTCCGCGTGCCGCGCAGACGCTGGGCTTCGGGAAGAAATTACGAATCTGAGGAGAGACATGTGTGAACACTGCGGATGCCGCGACAATCCGGAGATCGGGAGGCTGGGCGCCGAGCACGACTCCATCGTGGCGCTGGCGGATCAGGTGCTTGCCGAAGTGGAGGCCGGGACCGAGACCGTTGCCGGCGCCGCCGCGAGACTGAGAGAGCTCGTCATACCCCACGTGCAGAGGGAGGAGGCGGGCGTGTTCAAGGTGGCCGACGAGATGGGGTTGCGCAACGAGTACATCGATGACCTCGAAGCCGATCACCGTAGGTTCGACGGTGTCCTCTCCGAGCCTGGTCCCATGGGCTCGAACGAGCTGGAGGAGGTCCTCGACGAGTTGTATCACCACATCGCAGTCGAGGAGTACGACCTGTTCCCCGTAGTCGCCAGATACCTGTCCCCCGAGCTTCGTCCTCTGGAGCGACAGCGCTCCCTCCTGTCGCCTTAGTGGTGCGCCGGCATCCATGACTGAGCTCTCGGCCGTGCTTGGTGACATCACGAAGATCGAGGTCGACGCCATCGTCAACGCCGCCAACTCGAGGCTCGCCGGGGGCGGTGGAGTCGATGGCGCCATCCACGCCGCCGGTGGGCCCTCGATCCTGGAGGAGTGTCGTCGGATAGTGGCGGATCGCGGTCTCCTCCGGACGGGTGAAGCGGTGGCGACCGGCGCCGGGCGTCTTCCGGCCCGCCTCGTGATCCACACCGTCGGCCCGATCTGGGGGCGGGTGGACGAGGGTGAGGCGACAGAGCTCCTGGCCGGCTGTTACCGGAACAGTCTCGACCTGGCGGCCGCCGAGGGCTGCCGCGCGGTTTCCTTCCCGGCCATCTCCACAGGCGTCTACGGGTTCCCCAAGGATCTCGCCTGCTCGATTGCCGTCGGTGAGACGCGGGCTTGGGTGGGCCGGCATCCCGATTCTTTGGGCCGCGTGCTCTTCGTGTGTTTCGGTGAGGACGACTACGTCCGCTACCGGGCCGAGCTCGACTCCTAGTCTCGAACGATCCAGAACAGCCGGGCAGTCTCCGGCAGGAGGTTGCGCCATCCGCTGATGGCATCGTTGGTCACGAGCAGGGCGTCGCCCCCGCGCAGCACCGGCGTCTCCTCGTTGAGCATGATCTGGACCACCCCGTTGCCCACCAGGATCAGCTCCGCCCCTTTGTGGATGGTCTTCGGTTCACCGCTCTCGCCGGGGCCCAACACGACGAGTGAGGCACGCAGCCCCGCGCCCGGGTCGTCGAGCAGGGGCATGACACCCCGCCGGGACGGGATGCGGTCGCGCCGTGCCAGCACGTAGCCGGGGGATGGGTGGTAGCCGAGCATGTCGTCGATCGACACGTTGAGTGCCTGGCCCAGGCTGAGGAGCGTGTCGAGGCTCAGCCCCCGGTGTCCGGCCTCGACCTGTGAGATGGCGCTTGCCGAGACCCCGGCGAGGCTTCCCATCTCGGCCTGGGTGAGGCCCCGGGCTGCACGGACCCGGCGCAGACCTTCGGCGAGCCGGCTGGTGGCGCGCTCCTCGGTGAGCTCGAGCGCTCCCTTCACGACCTCCACCTCGAAGATCCGGCCCACTGCCCCGGGGCGGCCCTCGGCCTTGACGACCCGCAACCGTCCCCCCGTGTGGTCGATGACGCATTGCGTCACACGCTGTACTCCTTCGAGGACCTGCGCCGATCCTCGCCTGGTCGCCCGCCAGTAGGCGATGGCCCCGAGGTCGAAGAGCCGGGGACAGGTACGCGTGAAGAATCCCAGTGCGGCCTCGGCTCCGAGACGACGGACCAAGTTGTCGAGGTCGTGGATCACGATCTGGGCGCCCGGCCGTGCGCCACGACGCATGATCTCCTGCTCGAGTAGCTGGAGGTCGGCGTAAGGCCGGCCGGGCCGGGCGTCCAACAGCTCGGTCCCCGCGGTGAGCGGCGGGAGGGCCTCGTCGCCAATGGCCACGAGGGTGGTGGGCGCCGTGCGGATGAACGCGTCCTCGATGAGATCGTGGACCTCTTCGCGGTCGCCGACCCAGACCACGTTGTCACCAGGGAGCAGCCCCCCGAGGAGGTCGTCGAGAGCCTGGTGGCCGGTCGTGGGGGTGTTGGTCATATAAGCAATGCTAATAACGATGGCAGGATCGGTTCACCAAGGGCTTAGATGCGTCAAGTCCCATGGAGGTCCACCGATGACGAATCCCCAACGAGCCGATCGCGAGATAGTGCCCACCGATCTCCTGCTCCGCCTGCGCGGCGAGATCGAGGAGACGCTGGCGGCGCGGCGCGGCCATGTCGACAGCTCACCGGAGCCGGACGACCTCTCCATGGCTTTCCATCGACAGGCCGAGAAGGCCGTGGAGGAGGCCGAGGCGGCTCTGGAGAGGATGGACGCCGGCTTCTACGGCATTTGCGAGAAGTGTCAGTCGCCCATTGCGCTCGCCCGCCTCGAGGCGGTTCCCCAGACCAGATTCTGCGTCAACTGCGCCCGGTAGGGGTGCGAGATTGTCGCGGGAGCGACTCGTAGTCATCGCCCCAGGGCCCACCACGACCGGGTGGGTCGGGCGCGAGAGTTTCAATGAGCCGGCGTTGGTCGCAGTGGACCGGAACACCGGCCGGCCGCGCCATTTCGGCGAGGGCGTGCTCTCGGCGGTGGCGGGGCGCTGGGACCAGTACGACCTGGTCAGTCCATTCAGCGCCACCGATCTGTTCTCGTCTGAGCTCACCCTGGCCTATGTGCGATGGTTCGTCGCGTCCGCCCCCCACGTGAGTCGCCGACCGGCAACCGCGTTTCTGGTGCCGGCGGCTCCACCGACGGCACGGTGGGCCTGGCGCGCCGTTGGCGATCGGCTTGCCGGCGCCACCGTCATCCTGCTCCGCCCGATGACTGTCGCTGCCGGGCTGGGGCTCGATGTCGACTCCGCCGTGCCCCACCTCATCATCGACGTCCGGGCCGATGGCACCGAGGTGTCGGTGGTGGGCGAGAGCGCCGTGCTGGCCGCCGAGGGGCTGCCCGGCAACGACCCGGACCGGATCGCGGTCGCCGTATCGGCGGTTCTCGCCCGCCTCGATCCCGACCTCGAGTACGAGGTGCGTGGCGAGGAGGCTCATGTGGTGGGAATGGAATGGGAGGACTCGCGGGCCCTCTCCGATGCTGTCGGGCTCCCGGTCCGGGGCACTGCGGATCATCGGGGAGTCCTGGCGGCGGGGATTCGAGCCGATAGGCGCTTGATCGACGCCTACTTCGGGGTGGGACACCCGAGAAGCGGTGCGCCCACCGCAACGGACAGGGTCAGTCCCGGTTGGGGATGACGACCGCCCGTCCTCGAATCTTTCCGTCCTTCAGAACCCGATAGGCAACCTGATAGCTCGTCCGGGGTCAGCCCCGGAGGAGCGTGAGAAGCATCAGTGTCGGTTCGACGGCCTTGAGGGCGTGCTCCTCTCCCGGTGCCATGAGGAGCCATCCTCCGGGCTTGAGGTCATGGACCTCTCCGCTGGCCTTGAACTCGAGTCGCCCGCTCACCACCTGCACCACCGCAGCCGAGCCCGATCGGTGGTCGGTGAGCTCCTGGTCCGTGTCGAAAGCGAACAGGACGAGTCTCGTCCTGTCGTCTTGGTGTAGGACCCGGCTCAGCGTCCCGTTGCGAGGGACCTCGACCTCACTGGCCAGGTCCGGAATGACTATCGCCATCGTTGCCTCCTGTCTCCGCCTCACCGTAGCCCTCCCGCGTGCAGACGAAACCGGCCGCGGTCAGTGCGGTGGGCGGTGGCGACCCGGTGGCAGCGTCGCCGTGCGGATGTCGGGAGTTCAGCGCCGGCGGCGACCGAACAGCATGCCGACCAGGAATCCTCCCACGCCGGTGATCGCCAGGGCCAGCCACAGGGGCACCACGGCGTCGAAGAACATGAAGGAGACGTTGGCGTCTTCCGAGTTGGCGGCGATGAACCAGATCACGAGGGCCGCGACGAGCAGGGCAATCCACATCCGCGGAGTAATCCGAGCTCCCGAGCCGGTCTCTTGTTGCGTCACTGAGCGCCTTTCAACGTGGTGACCGCCAATGTACCGCCGACGGAGGCGGCGAGGGTAGATTCGGGCTCCTCTCGAGAAGGAGGCATCGTGATCAACGCCGACCTCGCCAGGCAGTTCGCCGGCTATTGGTGGCTCTTCGCCGTTCGAGGGGTGATCGCGATCATCTTCGGGATCATCGCTCTTGCCTGGCCCAAGATCACGCTGTTCGCCCTCGTCGCCCTGTTTGGCGCGTATGTGATCGTCGACGGATTCTTCTCCCTGGTCCACGCCTTCCGCGGCGAGGGAGGCGTGCGGTGGTCCTTGCTGGTGTGGGGCCTCCTTTCGATTGCAGCCGGCGTCGTCGTCCTCGTGTGGCCGGGCATCACCGCAGTCGTGCTCATCTATCTCATCGGCTTCTGGGCGATCTTCACGGGCTTCGTGGAGGTGATGGCTGCCGTCGTCTTCCGCAGGGAGCTGACCAACGAGTGGGCGCTGGCGCTGGGCGGCGTCTTGTCCGTGGCCGTCGGTGTCTTCATGGTGCTCGCTCCCGGGAGCGGCGCCCTCGCACTCGTGTGGTTGATCGGCGCTTACGCCATCGTGTTCGGGATCATCCTGGTGATGGCCGGATTGACCCTGCGGCGGTTGTCCCCTGAGGTCGCCCCGTCTACGACCTGACGGTCACTCCGATGGAGACCGGCGGGGAAGGGTGACGGTGAACTGCGCCCCGCCTTCGGGTGTGTTGACTGCAGTCACCCTTCCTCCGTGTGCATCGACAATCGCGCGCACGATGGCGAGGCCCAGCCCGCTGCCGCCGGACTTGCGGGCCCTCGACTTGTCGGCCCTGTAAAACCTCTCGAACACCGCATCAAGCGAGTCGGCCGGGATGCCGGGGCCGGTGTCGGTCACCGTGACGGTCGCGGCCCGGTCGTCGCCTTCGATCCTGACCTCCACCCTGGTCCCTGGGGGTGTGTGCACCCGTGTGTTGGCGATCAAGTTGGAGAGCACCTGTTGGAGCCTCCCTGCGTCGCCTTCGACCGTCATCGTCTCGGGCGCGACCAGCTCGATGGGGCGGCCCGGGTCCACGGTGCGGTGGTCTTCGACGAGGCCGGCGCCGATGGCGACCAGGTCGACCGGAGCACGCTCCAATTCGTGTGCGTGGCCCAGGCGGGCGAGGGTGAGGAGGTCTTCGGTGAGCCTGGCCATCCGACGGCTCTCGGCTTCGATGCGCTCCCACGCTTGTTCCTCCGCCTCGGGAGCGGCGAGGCCGCCCCGTGCGCGCAGCTCGGCGTACCCGATGATCGTGGTGAGTGGGGTTCGCAACTCATGGGAAGCATCGGCCACGAACTGACGCAGCCGTTCGCGGGCGGCCCGCTCCGCGGTCACTCCCTCTTCGATCTTGATGAGCATCTTGTTGAGGGCGGTGGAGAGCCGGCCGAGCTCGCTCGACGGATCCAGTTCCGGCACCCGGCGGCTCAGGTCGCCGTCGGCGATGGCCGCAGCGGTCTCGATCATCTCGTCCACCGGACGGGTGGCGCTCCGCACCGTGAGCCACGTGGCAGCGGCTCCGACCAGCAGCACCAGGCCGCCCGCGGTGAGCAGCCGGACCACCAAGCTGCTGATCGCTTGGGTCACCGGCGTCATCGGGGCCGCGTAGAAGGACAACGAGTTGTCGGAGCGCATGTGCAGGTATGTCCGGTATTGGACGGCCCCGTCGATCGAGTCGACGTACCCGAACCCCTCCTGGCGGGCGACTCCGCTCAGGTCGGGGAGCTCGTCGGGCTCGTCGACGTAGCCGGAAGGCCGGGCGAAGACGAGTTGGCCGGAGGAGCTCATGTGGACCTCGGCGATGGAGCGGAACACCACGGTGTCCGGCGGGGTGGGCTCGGAGTCCGCGCGCGGAAAGCCGCGCCGGGATGCGATGGACGCCAGTGACCCGTCGATCTGGTCCACCAGGATGTCGCGGACGGAGCGTGAAGCGGCGACGCCCACGGCGGCGATGACCACCATGAGGAGGGTGGTCATCGACACGACGAGCCGGGTCCGTAGAGACATGGCCTACGGGTTCCGGATCGTGTAGCCCACGCCGCGGACGGTGTGGATGAGCTTGCCGCCCGGGTCGAGCTTCCGCCTCAGATACGAGATGTAGGTCTCCACGATCCCGTAGTTGCCGTCGAAGTCGTACTCCCACACGTGGTCGACGATCTGAGGCTTGGAGAGGACCCGTCCCCGGTTGAGCATCAGGAAGCGCAGCAGGCGGAACTCCGTGGGGGAGAGCTCGACCTCCTGTCCGTCGTTCCACACCTGATGGGCGTCCTCGTCGAGGACGAGGCTTTCCACGACCAGCTTGGTCGTCGATGCGCTGGCCGGCGCGGCCCGGCGAAGCAACGCCTCGATGCGAAGCCCGAGCTCCTCGAGCGAGAACGGCTTTGTCAGGTAGTCGTCCCCGCCGTGGCGGAAGCCGGTGCGGAGGTCGTCGATGTCGTCCCGGGCGGTGAGGAAGATCACGGGCGTGGTGATCCCGTCACGGCGCATTCGACGGCAGACCTCGAAGCCGTCCATTTCGGGCATGTTGACGTCGAGGACGACGATGTCGGGCGCCTCGGTTCGGGCCCGATGCAGGCCTTCGACACCGTTCGCACCCGTGACGACCTTATAGCCGGCGAACCTGAGGGCGCTCGCCACCATCTCGCTGAGCGACTCCTCATCGTCGACCACCAGGATTCGGGCCTGCCGGTCCATGTCGGCAGGATATGGCTCTTCGGCGCTTGGGTCTCTGCTCAACCGCTCGTCAGGTGCCTGGTGCGGGCCGCCGCCGCGGGAACGGACGGGGCCGGGGCGGCCGCGCGCTCCACCGGATGATCGACCGCCGAGGCACTCGCCGGGAGGGAGGGACCGGCGAGGCCGACGGCGGCGTTGCGGGAGGATCGGGCACACAAGAGCTCATCCGCCCCAATCATCGAGGCTGCACCTGTGCCCGAGCCTGGAGTTGCCTGAGAGTTTCCTGAGAATGCCTCCGGGTTTGACGGCCCCTGTCGGCCCGGTTACCAAAGCACCACTACGGACATCTGGCCCACAGTTCGCTTCCTCCACCTGCTCGCCGCCATCGTCTGGGTCGGCGGACAGCTGACTCTGGCTCTCGTGGTCCGTCAGGCCCTCGAACGGAGCATCGACGACCCGGTCCGGCGCAGGGAGGTGTTCGTGGCCGCCGGGGAGCGGTTCGGTCGCATCGGCCTGATCGTGCTGATGCCTCTCCTCCTCGCCACCGGAATCGCCCTCACCTATCACCGCGGTGTCGACCTCGGTGTTCTCGGCATGCCGGGGTACGGCGCGACCCTGACCGCGAAGATCATCCTGGCTCTGGTCTCGTTCGTCCTCGCCGGCGTCCACGGGTTCATCGCGGCTCGGGCGTCGCGCCGTGCCTCGCGAATCATGGGACTGGTCGGAGCAGCTGTCTCGCTGGCTGTCGTCTTCCTGGCGGCCTCTCTGATCCTGTGACCACATTCGGCGCGGAGAGATCCGTAACGTCTGGCGAATGGACTGGATCTCCAACCCCGACATCTGGATCGCGCTTCTCACCCTGACCTCGCTCGAGATCGTTCTCGGGATCGACAACCTCGTTTTCATCTCCATCCTCGCCGGCCGCCTGCCGGAAGAGCAGCAGGCCCGCGCCCGCACCGTCGGGCTGGCTCTGGCGATGATCTTCCGGATCCTGCTGCTGCTCGCCATCAACTGGGTGATCGGGCTCACCGCCCCCCTGATCAACCTGGCCGGCAACACGATCTCGGGTCGCGACCTCATCCTCATCCTCGGCGGGCTGTTCCTCATCGGGAAGGCGACCTTCGAGATCCACGAGAAGCTCGAGGGGGAGGACCCGGAGAACGGTGAGGCCGCAAAGAAGGGAGCCACGTTCCGCGGGGTGATCATCCAGATCCTCCTCATCGACATGGTCTTCAGCCTCGATTCGGTCATCACGGCTGTCGGCATGTCCGACGTTCTCGGGGTGATGATCGCCGCAGTCGTCATCTCGATCGGAGTGATGCTCCTCTCAGCCGGGTGGATCAGCGACTTCGTCAACCGGCACCCGACGGTCAAGATGCTCGCGCTGAGCTTCCTCCTGCTGATCGGCACATCCCTGGTGGCCGAGGGTTGGGACCTGCACATTCCCAAGGGCTACATCTACTTCGCCATGGGGTTCTCGGTCCTGGTCGAGGCCCTCAATCTGCGGGCAAGGCGCGTCCGGGAGAGGCCCAGGCCGGAGCCGGTCCGTCTTCGACCCACCTACGTGAAGTCGCCCAAGGCGGCAGGAGCGGTCGGGACCATCGAAAAGAGGGGTCGAAAGGCCGGATAACCCGACGGATCGCTCCTTCGCCGGTCCTGCCCGCGTGAGCCGCTCATGGCCGGCTCTAGGCTGTCGCAGGTCGCGAGCAAGGAGGAAGCGGTGAACGTCGAGGAGTGGGTCGAGGCGTATCGAGAGGCTTGGGAAGACCGGGATCCCGAAGCCGCAGCCGCCCTCTTTGCGCCCGGATCGACCTACCGGGACAACATCTTCGAGGAGCCACACCGTGGGCCCGAGGGAGTGAGCTCGTATTGGGCCGGAGTCACCGAGGCGCAGAGCGATGTGACGGTGAAGATGGGCCGTCCCTTCGCTGACGGCAAGCGGGTGGCCGTCGAGTTCTGGACCAACATGAAGGTGGCGGGCGACGACGTCACGCTTCCCGGCTGCCTCCTCCTCGACTTCGACGAGGATGGGCTGTGCACCCGGCTCCGGGAGTACTGGCACTTCCAGCCAGGTCGCTTCGAGCCGCCGATGGAGTGGGGTCAGTAGGTCCCGGTCACCAAGTGGGGACGTACGAGGCCAGGGTCTGCATGTAGTTGGCCCGCTCGAAGGCGGACGGGTCGGCGACCGCCTGCTGGCTGAGGCTGCCCCGAGCCTGTGCGGCCGACGAGTAGTCGTTGGCCTCGAGCCACGACTCCAGCCCGTCTCGCACCACGGTGAGCTGCTGCGGTCCGTTGGCGAGGAGCGACGAAGCCATCATGGCGACGGTGGCCCCCGCGAGCAGGGCCTTGACGGCGTCGGCGGGCTGGTGGATCCCGGTCGTCGCCGCCATGTCGGCTTCGATTCGCCCGTAGAGGACGGCGATCCACCGGATCACCAGTCGCAGCTCGTACGGGGAGGAGAGCTGGAGATTGGGCCGGACGTCGAGGGCCTCGAGGTCGATGTCGGGCTGGTAGAAGCGGTTGAACAGGACGAGGCCGTCGGCTCCGGCGTCGGACAACCGCCTCGCCATGGCGGCCATCGCGCTGAAGTACGGCCCGACCTTGACCGCCAGCGGGACGTCGACGGCCTGCCTCACGGCCTCCACCAGCCGCAGATAGCCCGACTCGATCTCATCGGAGGTCTCGTCGATGCCTGCCGCCACCCGGTAGATGTTCAACTCCAAGGCGTCCGCCCCGGACTCGGCGAGCTC
>CAYLYQ010000003.1:7606-50357 GCA_964388105.1 uncultured Acidimicrobiaceae bacterium | reverse complement strand
GAGCACCACGGCCGGGGCGCCGGCCTCGACGAGGGCCAGGATTCGGTCGATGTTCCCGGTCAACGGCGACGCGGAGGGCACGATCGGGTGGGCCAGGGTCAGGCCCAGGTACTTCGTGGTCAGGTCGACTGTCACTCCTCCACCTCCGTGTACTCGGCAGTCCGGTGAATGTTGACCATCTGCTCGTACAGATTCCAGCGATCGTCGATGTCCTGCTGGGCCCTGGCCATGAGCTCGGCGGCTCGCTCTGGGTTCACCTTGCCGAGCATGGAGAATCTCGCCTCGGTCTCGGCGAGGCGGCGGAACGGGATGGTGGGTTTGCGACTGTCCAGCTTCAGGCCGGGCTCGCCCGCGGCTTCCCGGGCCGGGTCGTAGCGGTACATGGGCCAGTAGCCGGTCTCTCCGGCGAGCCTCTGGTGCTCGGTCTGGTCGCTGAGGTCGTAGCCGTGGGCGATGCACGGGCTGTACGCGATGATCAGCGACACGCCGTCGTGCTGTTCGGCCTCGGCGAACGCCCGCACGGCCTGGTTCGGATTGGCCCCGAGCGCCACCTGGGCGACGTAGACGTTGCCATAGGACATCGCGATCTGGCCGATGTCCTTCTTCCCGGTCCTCTTCCCTCCGGCGGCGAACTTGGCGATCGCACCGCGCGCGGTCGCCTTGGACGCCTGTCCGCCGGTGTTGGAGTACACCTCGGTGTCGAGGATGAGGATGTTGATGTTGCGGCCTGAGGCGAGAACGTGGTCGAGGCCGCCGAACCCGATGTCGTAGGCCCACCCGTCCCCGCCCACGATCCACACCGTCGTGTCGACGAGGGCGTCCGCGACGCCTTCGAGCCGCCGCGCCAGGGGGCCGTCGATGCCGGTGAGCATGGTCTTCAGCTCTGCGACCTGCTCGCGCTGGGTGCGGACGCGCCCGTCCAGGTCGGAGCGGTCGGTGTCGGCGGCAGTGGCCAGGATGCGGGGGGCGAGCCCGCCGAGCTCGGGGACGAGAGCGGTGACGAGGAGGAGGGCGTCGCTGCGCTGCGATTCCAGGGCGAGGCGCATGCCCAGGCCGAACTCGGCGTTGTCCTCGAACAGGCTGTTGGACCACGCAGGGCCACGACCCTGGCTGTCGGCCGCCCACGGCGTGGTGGGGAGGTTGCCGCCGTAGATCGAGGAGCAACCCGTGGCGTTGGCGACGATGACCCGATCCCCGACGAGCTGGGTCATCAGCTTGAGATAGGGCGTCTCGCCACACCCCACACAAGCGCTCGAGAACTCGAACAGCGGTTGCAGCACCTGAGATCCCTTGACACTGGCCGCGTTCACCTCGGATCTGTCCACTTCCGGGATCTCGAGGAAGTACGAGAAGTTGCGACGTTCTCGCTCCAGGTGGTCCTGTTTCGGGCGCATGTTGATCGCCTTGTGCTTCGAGATCTCCTTGGACCGGGCCGGGCATATCTCCACGCAGACCGTGCAACCCGTGCAGTCGTCCGGCGCCACCTGGACGACGAGGCGTTTGCCGGGGAAGTCCTTGCCCACAGGCTCCTTGGAGATGAAGCCGTCCGGCACCTCCATCCCTTCGTCGAACACCTTGATCCGGATGGCGGCGTGGGGGCAGGCCAGGGCGCACCGGCCGCAGTCGATGCACAGGTCCGGGTCCCAGATCGGGATCTCATGAGCGAGCGACCGCTTCTCCCAGCGGGCCGTACCGGTGGGGAAGGTGCCGTCGACGGGCATCGCAGACACCGGGAGCAGATCGCCCTCGCCCGCCATGATTCGGGCGGTGACCCGGGACACGAAATCGGGAGCGACATCGGGGACGAACGGGCGTCTCGCTTCATCTCCTGGGTCGCCTGGCACCACCGAGTACAGGCCCGCCCGCGCCGCTTCGATGGCGGCGACGTTCCGGCTGATGATGGTCTCGCCCCGCTTCCCGTAGGTCGCCTCCACCTGGGCCCTCATCTCCGCCTTGGCCTCCTCGAACGGCAGTAGGCCGGTGAGGGCGAAGAAGCAGGCCTGGAGGACGGTGTTGATCCGGCCGCCGAGGCCCGCTTCCCGTGCGATGGATTGGGCGTCGACGGCCCACAACTCGAGCCCCTTGTCGAGGATCTTGCGTCGTTCGGGTCCCGGGATTCGATCCCAGGTCTGGTCGGGGGGATACGGGCTGTTGACGAGGACCGTGGCTCCCGGCGCGGCGCGGTCGAGGGCATCGGTCCCGTCGAGGAGGTGGAAATGGTGAACCCCGACGAAGCCGGCCTGAGAGATCAGGTATGTGGAGTCGATGGGCTCCGGTGAGATGCGGATGTGCGACACCGTCCGGGCTCCCGCCTTCTTGGAGTCAAAGACGAAGAACCCCTGGACCTCCGAGCCCGTGGTGTCGCCGACGATCCGGACGGTGGACTTGTTGGCGCTCACCGTCCCGTCGGATCCGAGACCGTAGAACAGCGCCCGGGTCACATGGTCCGGCTCGGCGAACCGATCGGGGTCATAGGCCAAAGACAGACGGGTGACGTCGTCGATGATCCCCACCGTCGAGTGGCGGCGGGGTCGGTCCGAGGCCAGCTCGGCGAGGACCCCTGCCACCATCGCCGGAGTCAGTTCCTTCGACGCGAGGCCGTAGCGGCAGCCGTAGACGTCGACCGCTCGCTGCTGCTCGGCGATGGCCGCGACCACGTCGAGATAGAGGGGCTCACCCGGGGCGCCCGGCTCCTTCGTCCGGTCCATGACCATGATCCGCCGCGTGGTGGCGGGCAGCGCCGCGGCGAACCGGGAGACATCGAATGGCCGGTACAGCTTGACCACGACCATCCCGACCTTCTCGCCGGCAGCAATGAGGTGATCGACGGCCTCCTTCGCCGCGCCCGCCGATGACCCCATCAGGACGAGGACGCGCTCGGCGTCGGGGGAACCGTGGTACTCGAAGAGGTCGTGCGGCCGGCCGGTTGCCGCGCCGACCCGCCCCATGGCGGCGGCAACGATGTCGGCCACAGCGTCGTGATAGGGGTTGGCCGCCTCCCGGGCCTGGAAGAAGACGTCGGGATTCTGCGCCGAGCCCCTGAGCACCGGCCGGTTCGGGTTGAGGGCGCGCTGGCGATGGGCCGCGATCAGGTCCTCGTCGACGAGCGATCGGATCGTGTCCTCGCCGATCGTCTCGATCCTGGCCAGCTCGTGCGAGGTGCGGAAGCCGTCGAAGAAGTGAACAAACGGAACCCGCGCTTCGAGTGTGGCCAGGTGGGACACCAGCGCAAGATCCTGGGCCTCCTGCACGGAGCTGGACGAGAGCATGGCGAAGCCGGTCTGGCGAGCCGCCATGACGTCGGAGTGGTCTCCGAAGATGGAGAGGGCATGGGTGGCCACGGTGCGGGCCGCAACGTGGATGACCGCCGGTGTCAGCTCTCCGGCGATCTTGTACATGTTGGGGATCATCAGGAGCAGGCCCTGAGACGAGGTGAAGGTGGTAGCGAGCGCACCCGTCTGGAGCGCCCCGTGGAGAGTGCCGGCGGCGCCGGCCTCCGACTGCAACTGGACCACCTCGGGCACGACGCCCCACAGGTTCGGGCGTCCGGCGTGCGACCAGGCGTCCGCCAGCTCGCCCATCGCGGACGCGGGCGTGATCGGATAGATGGCGATCACCTCACTGAGAGAGTGGGCGATGGAGGCAGCGGCCTCGTTGCCATCGACGATGGCGTGCCGCGTCGAGAGCAAGGTCACACTGGCGATCCTATAGGCCCCTCCGACCCGGGAAAGGGCCGATGGTCCCCAGTTCTAGATCTCTTCGAGTGCGGCCAAGGTCTGCTCCAGGGCCGCCTTGGCGTCGGCGAAGAACATCAGGGTGTTCTCCTTGTAGAAGAGGGGGTTGTCGATGCCGGCGAAGCCGGGAGAGAGGCTGCGCTTGACCACGATGACCCGATTGGCCCGGTCGACGTTGAAGATCGGCATCCCGTAGATCGGGGACCCCGGGTCGTCTCGTGCCGAAGGGTTGACCACGTCGTTGGCCCCCAGGACCAGGACCGCGTCGGTCTGGGGCATCTGGGGGTCCGCCTGCTCCAGGTCGAGCAGCTGTTCGTACGGCACGTCGGCTTCTGCGAGGAGGACGTTCATGTGGCCGGGCATCCTTCCTGCCACCGGGTGGATGGCGTAGCGCACGGACACGCCGCGCGCTTCGAGAGCCCGCGCCAGGTCGCGGGTGGCGTGCTGCGCCTGGGCCACGGCCAGCCCGTAGCCGGGCACGATCATCACCTTCTGCGCGTATCCGAGTGCGACGGCGACGTCATCGGCATCCGCCGAGTTGACCGGCTTCGATCCGATGTGGCCGGCCGCGGCGGAGGTGGCCCCGAAGCCCGAGAAGAGCACGTTGCCCAGCGATCGGTTCATCGCGTCGGTCATCTGGAAGGTGAGGATGAGGCCCGCCGAGCCAACGAGGGCTCCGCCGATGATCAGGGCGTTGTTCGAGATGACGAAGCCGGTCGTCGCGGCTGCCACACCCGAGAGCGAGTTGAGGAGCGAGATGACCACGGGCATGTCGGCGCCGCCGATCGGGATCACCGCCAGGATTCCGAGAAGCAGAGAGAGGCCGCTCAGGATCCAGAACCCGGTCTCCGAGCCATCAACGAGGCTCCACACCGCGATCCCGAAGATGACCAGCGCGGTGAGCGCGTTGAGTGTCTTCTGCCCGGGGAATGTCACGGGGCTCCCCGAAACGAGGCCCTGGAGCTTGGCGAAGGCGACCATGCTTCCGGTGAAGGTCACGGCCCCTACCACGATCGAGAGGACGATGGTGATACCGGTCTCGGGGGCCAGCCCGCGCAGGTCCCCCGCGGTCACGACCTCCGCGGCCACCAGGGCGGAGGCAGCTCCGCCGAGCCCGTTGAGGACCGCGACCATCTGCGGCATGGAGGTCATTTCGACCCGCACCGCCGCCCAGACGCCGAATGCGGACCCGACCACGAGGCCGGCGACCACCGTGCCCCAGCTCACGATCCCGGCGTCGATCAAGGTGGCGATGATCGCCACGAGCATTCCCGCGGCGGCGATGGCGTTGCCCGACCGAGCGGTGCGAGGGCCACTGAGCCGTTTCAATCCGACGATGAATGCGACTGCGCAGGCCAGGTAGACGAGGTGGATCAAGGCCGGCGCTCCTTGTCACCCGGCCGCCGGAACATCCGCAGCATGCGGTCGGTGACCAGGAAGCCCCCGACGACGTTGACGGTGGCGGTGACGATCGCCAGGAACCCGAGGACCTGGGCAATGGTCCCGGCACCCATGCCGGCGGCGACGACGGCGCCGAGGATCGTGATGCCCGAGATGGCGTTGGCCCCGGACATGAGGGGAGTGTGCAACGTGCGGGGGACCTTGGAAATGACCTCGAACCCGACGAAACTGGCGAGGACGAAGACGGTGATTCCCACGAGGAGCTCGCTCATGGCTGGCCCTCCAGACCGAGGAGGCGCCTCACCACGGGGTGAACCACTTCACCCTCCCGCGTGATGCACGCCTCCGAGATGATCTGATCGCCGAAGTCGGGCTGGAGCGACCCGTCCTCCCCTGACAGCCGTGCGATCAGCTGGGCGATGTTGCGGGCGTACATCTGGCTGGCATCGACCGCCACCCGGGATGCGAGGTCGAGCGGCCCGAGGATCGTGACGCCGGCGTGGACGACTGTCTCTCCGGGCCGGGTGAGCTCACAGTTGCCGCCACCAGGGGCGGCCACGTCGACGATCACCGCGCCCCGGCTCATCGACTCGACCATCTCCCGAGAGATGAGGAGGGGGGCTTCCTGGCCGGGGACCTGCGCCGTGGTGATGACCACGTCGGCATTGGCCACATGGGGAGCGAGGGCGTCCATCTGACGCCGCTGTGTCTCGTCGGAGACCTCCTTGGCGTATCCGGATGCGGTGGCTGCCAGCTCGTCGACCGGGGCCGGGATGAACTTCGCCCCCAGGCTCTCGATCTGCTCCTTGACCTCGGGACGGATGTCGTATGCCGACACCACGGCCCCGAGTCGCCGCGAATTGGCGATGGCATGGAGCCCGGCGACTCCGGCGCCGAGAACGAGAACCTTGGCCGGTGGGATCGTTCCGGCGGCTGTGGTCAGCATCGGGAAGATCCGGGGCGATGCTGCCGCCGCGGCGAGGACTGCGGCGTAACCCGCCGCGGTCGCCTGCGACGAGAGCGCGTCCATGCTCTGGGCCAGGGTCGACCGCGGGATCGCCTCCATGGCGAAGGAAGTGAGACGGCGGGCCGTCATCGACCGGACGAGGTCGGTCGATCCGAAAGGGTCGAGAAAGCCGGCCAGCGTCACCCCGTGAGGAAGCCGCTCCACAAGGGCGGCCGTGGGTGGCCCGACTACAACCACCAAGTCGGCGCCTTCCAGGGCGTCGGCCGAGACCGTTGCTCCTGCGGCCGAGTAGTCCTCATCGGCAAACCCGGCACCTTCGCCAGCCCCCGGTTCGACGGCCACGACATGGCGCCGTTCCACCAGTCTGACCACGACGGGTGGAGTCAGGGCGACCCGCCGTTCGGGTGCCGTCTCTCTCGGGATTGCGATCCTCATGCAGGCTTGAGGCTAAGGAAACCCGGGCACGCGGCAAAACGGAGGGACGGAGCGGGTGTCAGTTCGCGCGATCCGAACCGAGAGCTGCGCCCGGGCCGCGGTCGCTCCGCCGGGGTCGGTGCCGCAACATGATGGCCATCGGGGGCACCAGGAGGGCGAGGCCGAGCAGCCCGAGCAGGCGGTAGTTGGCGGCCTGATAGAGGACACCGGCGATGACCGCCGAAGCCGCTGCCGACAGCCAGGTCAAAGAGTCGGCCGTCCCCTGGACGCGGGCCCTGATCCCTGGGTCGAGACCGGATACGAGCATCGAGCTGCCGGCGACAAAAGTCATGTTCCAGCCGATGCCGAGGAGCCAAAGCGCCGCCACCAGGCCCGTGGTCGTCTCGTTCGGGCCGTAAGCCGTGCCGATGGCGGACGTGGCCAGCACCCCCATCCCCATCACTGCCACCTTCATCCCGCCGATGCGGTCGACCAGTCGGCCCACGAGCGGGGCCAAGGCGAACATCCCGAGGGTGTGGGCGCTCATCACGATGCCCACCACGCCGAGATCGGATCCGTGGTGGCGGATGTGGAGGGGGGTGGCGGTCATGATCATCACCATCACCACCTGCCCGGCGACCATCGCCGAGAGCCCGACCTTGATCGCCGGGGCCCGGAACGCCGTCGTGATCTCGCTGAAGATGATCTTCCGCTCTGTTGGCCTCTCCAGAGCGACCGAAGCCGGGTCAGGGCGGAGGAAGAGCGCGTACAGGGCTCCGGCCAGAGCCATGAAGACGGCCGCGACCATGTACCCGCCCAGCAGCTCCGACCTTCCCATCCACTCGGCCAGCCGCCCCACCGGCTCGAGGAGCGTC
Organism: uncultured Acidimicrobiaceae bacterium; assembly: GCA_964388105.1. Classification (GTDB taxonomy): domain Bacteria; phylum Actinomycetota; class Acidimicrobiia; order Spongiisociales; family ZC4RG35; genus ZC4RG35. The sequence continues at coordinate 42,966 of CAYLYQ010000003.1, read as the reverse complement.
GGCCCGGCCACGGAGCCGATGGTCGAGCCCCACACGACCCAGCCCAGCGCGGTCCCCCGCTTCGACGTCGGGTAGAGGTCCGCTGCCGTGTACCTGGCGAGGTGGCTGGAGGCGTTGCCCAATCCCATCATGGCCATCCCGACGAGCAGCAAGAGAAACGACCGGGAGATGACCGCCAGCCCCCCGACGACGGCCCCGAGAGACGCGGCCACGTAACCGGAGATCAGGCCGGGCCTCCGGCCCCGGCGGCCCACGCCCATGCTGAGGAGGGTGGTGCCGATCGCCGTCCCGACAACGGCCGTCGCACCGGGGACGCCGGCCAGAGACGCCGATCCGGTGATGTCGTCGACCACTATCGACGAGAGGGTGGCCGTGGCGATGTAGGCGGTGGAGGCGAGAGCCACGCCGCCGAAGAGGGTCGCGGTGAGGCGACCGGCGACCGGTGACTGCCGGGCGGTGGTCGTGGGCGCGGTCTCGTCGAGGGCCATGGGCCGCAGTATCGCTGCCGCACCGCATTCCCGCGCCGGATTGCGGCCGCGCGGTCGGGTGTGCTCAGGCCCGTCGCAGGGCCCGGTTGAGCAGGCGCACTCCGATTGCCGAAATCAGCGAGGCTCCGAGCGCCCAGGTCATGGGCACCGGACCGAGCGGGATCGTTCGAAAGACCTGAGCTCCGAGAGGCGTGTACAGGACGACGAGATGGAGGGCCGCCGAGGCCGCCAGTGCCAGCAGCAGCCATCTGCCCGGTGGCACGGCGCTCGCCGTGTCGGCCCGGACCGACAGCGCATGGAGGAGCTGGGAGAACACCAAGGTGGTGAACACCATGGTCCGCGCCCCTTCGGGGCCGATGTCGAGCACATAGGTCCCGAGAGCGAAGGAGCCGAGGGCGGCGAGGGCGAGAGTCGTTCCCTGCAGCGCGAGGCGGACCAGGTTTGCGCCGGACAGGACGTCCCGGCCCGTGGCCGGCGGGACCTTCATGGGGTCCCCTGACGGCTGATCCGCGCCCAGTGCGATTGCGGGCAACGAGTCGGACACGAGGTTGATCCAGAGGAGCTGCACGGCCAGAAGCGGCTCCCCTAGGTGACCGAAGAGCGCGAACCCAGCCAGGATGTACAGCACCTCGGAGGCGTTGGCCGACAACAGATAGTGGATGACATTGCGGAGGTTGGCGAACAGGCGCCGCCCTTCGGCAATGGCGGCGACGATGCTCGTGTAGTTGTCGTCGGTGAGCACGACCGCAGCTGCTTCCCGGGCTACGTCCGTACCCGATCCCATGGCCACACCGATGTCGGCTTGTCGCAGAGCGGGGGCGTCGTTGACGCCGTCGCCGGTCATGGCGACGCGAGCGCCGGCGGCCTGCCAGGCATTGACGATCTTGACCTTGTCCACCGGGTCGACCCGGGCAAAGATCCCATATCGGTCGATACCGGGTGTCAGCTCGTCGAGTGGGGTGCGGGAGAGCCGGTCGCCCGTCATCACCTCCCCGGCGTCGATCCCCACCTCGCGCGCCACCGCGGCGGCGGTGGTGGCGTGATCCCCGGTGACCATCACGGTTCGCACCCCGGCGGCTGCGGCGGCCGCGACGGAGTCGGGGACTTCGGCTCGGATCTGCTCTCGCATCCCGATCGTTCCCAGGTAGAGGAGGTCCTGCTCGACGTGGGCCGGGTCGGCCGGCCGCCCCGACAGTTCTCGCACCGCGAATCCGAGGGTCCGCATGCCTCCGGATGCCAGACCCTCGGCGACGGAGAGGACACGGTCCCGTGCCGAGTCGTCGAGGTCGACGAGGTCGTCCCCGGCGACGATGCTCGCGGTCAGGGCGATGAGGACCTCCGGTGCTCCCTTGACGAGTAGGAGAATCCGCCCGTCGATCTCGTGGACCGTGGACATGCGCTTGCGCTGACCGTCGAAGCCGGCCTCGTCGAGCCGGGGGTGGCGGGCGCGGAGCGCATCGACATCGATGCCGTACTCCGCGGCAACGTTCAGGAGCGCAGCCTCGACCGGATCCCCGGCGTGGCCCCCCACTCCGTCGTACGCGTCATTGCACAACACCGCTACGAGGCCGAGGAGCCGGCCGCGCGAGTTGTCGCCCGCCAGCAGCTCGAGGCCTCGGGTGCCGTCCGCCAGCATCAGCTCGACGACCTCCAGTCTCGGCATCGTCAGGGTCCCGGTCTTGTCGGTGCAGATGACGTCGACAGCCCCCAGGGCCTCTACCGCGGCCAGCCTCCGCACGACAGCAGATCGTTTGGCCATCCGCTGCAAGCCTCCCGACAGGCTGACCGTGATCACCGCCGGCAACCCCTCGGGGATCGCCGCCACCGCGAGGGCGATGGCAGTGAGGACCATGGCTTCGGGGCCGAAACCCCGCGCCACGCCGACTGTGAACACCAGGGCAGCGGTGGCGGCGGCGAGGACTGCGATCCTCGTTCCGATTCGTCTGACGTCGACCTCGAGGGGCGTCAGAGGTGAGTCTCCGGACGCCAGCGTTGCTATCCGGCCCATCTCGGTCTCGGTTCCCGTCGCGGTGACAACCACGCGGGCCCGGCCACCGACCACCAGCGTGCCGGCGTGGACCATCGAGGCACGGTCACCCAGACCGGTGTGGCCGGCCACTGGCTCCACTGACTTCGGCACTGAGGCGGACTCGCCGGTGAGGCTGGCTTCGTCGACGAGCAGACGGATCGAAGCCGCCACGCGACCATCAGCCGCGATCCGGTCGCCGGGCTCGAGGACCAGGATGTCGCCCGGGACCACATCCACGGACCGGATGTCGGCAGTCTCCCCGGCGCGTGTCACCCGTGCCATGGGGGCCTCGAGGTCGGCGAGGCGGTCGAGCGCCGCCCGGGCCCTCGACTCCTGGAAGTAACCGATGGCCGCGTTGAGGATCACGATGGCCCCGATGGCGGCGGCGTCCACCCAGGAGTTGAGCAAGAACCCGCTGATCAGGGCGGCAATGACGAGAAGGCCGATGAGGACGTCGGCGAACTGTCGGACGAGGATCCGCAGCCGAGCCCATCTTCTGGTGACCAGGAGTTGATTCGGGCCGTGTTCTTCCCTTCTTCGGGCAGCCTCGGCTGCAGCGAGCCCCGCCTCGAGATCGGTCGCCATGGCCTCGGCGACGTCCGGGGCCGGCAGTGCGTGCCAGAGGCTCGGTGCGGGCTCGTCGCCACGCCGGCCGGACACTGGGCTCATGAGTTCGTCAGTTCCATTCTGGGCTGGTTGGGCCCATCTAACTCGTGGAGCGCATACCCTGGGTCCTGTGACGTCGACCAAGGAGCGCGGAATGCCCACCGCTGGGATCGTCACGGCTGGTGGCGACTGTCCGGGTACCAACGCCGCCATCCGCGGTGTGGTGGCGCGGTTGGTGTCCGAGGGGTGGGGCGTCGTCGGCGTGGAGAAGGGGTGGAAGGGCCTCATGGAGGGATTGACCCGCCCTCTGACCCGGGACAGCGTCCGGGGGATAATCGGACGCGGCGGGACCATGCTGGGGAGCTCCCGGATCGATCCCTATGTGCACGGCGACGGCTACGAGTCGATCCGGCCCACGCTCGAGGCCACCGGGATCGAGTGCCTGGTGGTCATCGGCGGCGATGGGAGTCTCCGGACTGCGATGCGGCTGGCTGAAGACGGGCTCGGTCTCGTCGGGATCCCGAAGACCATCGACAACGACATCGGCGGGACCGACGTCACCTTCGGGTTCCACACCGCGGTCCAGGTGGTCACCGACGCAATAGATCGCCTCACGACCACGGCGGAATCACACGACAGGATCATGGTGGTGGAGGTCATGGGTCGCACGGCGGGCTGGATAGCGGCCTACTCGGGCATGGCCGGAGGCGCCGAGGCGATCTTGGTGCCGGAGGTGCCCCATGACATTGCGGAGACCGCCCGGCGCATCACGGCCCGGCACGAGTCCGGTCGCAGCTATTCGCTGGTGGTCGTGGCCGAGGGCATCAGCGGGCCCGAGGGCCAAGTCACCACCGGGGTGGACTCATTCGGTTTCGAAAGGCTCGGAGGAGTCGGCACCTACATCGCCCGCGAGCTCGAGCAGCTCACCGGCTACGAGGCGCGGGTGGTCACTCTCGGCCACCTCCAGCGGGGCGGGACTCCGACGGCATTCGACCGGGTGCTCGCCACTCGCATGGGCCTTCATGCCGCCGAGCTGGCCATCGAGGGAAAGACGGGCTTGATGGTTGCAGTTCGAGGCGACCGCATGACCGAAGTGCCGATCGTCGACGCCTGCCGACACCCGCGGCCGCTCGACCCTGCCGTGTTCCGTGACGCGGCCTGGTTCTTCGCCTGATTCAGCCTCCGCCGCCGATGTCCAGCTGGTACGCCTCGTAGACCAGGTCGGCTCCCGCCTGACGGTGCATGGTCAGGCGGCCAAGGAGGGTGACCGCCCTCCTCCTCACGAGCCTCGGGTCGGGATCCTCACCGGCGGCGGCATCGTTGAGGCGTACGAAAGCGTCGAGCAGGCTCGGGTGCTCGGCTTCCAGGTCGTCGACCAGGTGACTGAGGCGGGGCTCGGACTCCCGAATCTCGGGGAGGAGGCCTGTCGATCCCTCCACCTCGTCGACGTGAGCCTGGAGCGCGGGGCCCAACTCGGTGAGGGCCGCGCGGACGCCGGTGAGCCAGGGTCCATGATCGCGAGCGGGGGCCGCGAGTGCCCCCTCCAGAGTCTCCATGGCGCGCAGAAGGTCCTGTCGCCGACTGCGGGCCCGCTCGAGGCCGCTGGTCTCGGTGTTCCCATCGCTCATGCCTGTCAGTCTCGTCCCGAGTAGAGGCAATGTGCGCCGATCGTCCGGGTTAGAGGGCGTTGGAAACGGGTAGCGTTCGGACATAGGAGGTTCTCTCAGTGGCTAGATGGGATCGGCTCGGCAGCCGAGGAAACGTTGAAGATCGCCGGGGCATGTCCGGCGGAATGGCGGTGGGCGGCCTCGGCGGCATCGGACTGATAATCGTCTTGCTCATGACCCTGTTCGGGGGCGGGGGAGGCGGCCTCGACCAGATCCTCAACCAGATGCAGGAGACCCAGGCCCCGCAGTCGGGAGCGCAGCCGGAGGAGTTCGAAGGCGAGGACGACTACGAGGTGTTCGTGTCGACGGTCCTCGGCTCCACCGATGAGACCTGGGCCTCGATCTTCTCGTCCTGGAACCTCACCTACGCGGAGCCGAGACTGGTCCTGTTCCGCACCGCCACCCAGTCGGGATGTGGGGGAGCGAACTCCGCTGTCGGCCCCCATTACTGCCCGCTCGACGAGACCATCTACATAGACGAGACGTTCTTCGACGAGCTCACCACGCGGTTCGGCGCCCAGGGCGGGGACGTGGCCGAGGCCTACGTGGTGGCGCACGAGGTCGGCCATCACGTGCAGAAGCGTCTCGGGATCATGGAGGAGGTCCAGAGGGCACAGCAGGCGGCTTCGTCGCAGGCCGAGGCCAACGACCTGTCGGTCCGACTCGAGCTGCAGGCGGACTGCTTCGCCGGTGTGTGGGCCTACTCCATCCGTGACGCGGGCGTGTTCCTCCCCAACGAGATTCGGGAGGCCGTCGATGCGGCCGCGGCCGTCGGGGATGACCGCATCCAGGAGCGCGTCACCGGGCAGGTGAATCCGGAGACCTGGACCCACGGGTCTTCCGATCAGAGGGTCGCCTGGTTCACGAGGGGCTGGGAGACCGGTGACCCCTCGCGCTGCAACCCCTTCGAGGGCTGATCTCGTGGTGGAGTACGACGCTCGCACCGCCTTGCTGGTGGTGGACATGCAAAACGACTTCGCCGATCCCGACGGCAGTCTGTACGTGCCAGGTGGTGAGGAGACGATCGATTTCGTCAACGGCGAGATCTCGATGGCTGCCGACGCGGGGGCTGTCGTCGCGTACACGCAGGACTGGCATCCGGAGACCACCCCGCACTTCGCCAAGGACGGCGGCATCTGGCCCGTCCATTGCGTGGGTGGCACCACCGGGGCGGAGTTCCACCCTCAGCTCGACGTCCGTGAGGACGCCATCTTCGTGAAGAAGGGGACCGGTGGAGAGGACGGCTACTCGGCGTTTCACATCCGCGACCCGGAGACCGGCGAGGTGAGCTCGACGGGGCTCGCCGACCGACTTCGTGTTGCCGGGGTGGAGTCGGTCGTGGTCGTCGGTCTCGCCCTCGACTACTGCGTCAAGGCGTCCGCGTTGGATGCCGCCGAACAGGGCTTCGCCACGACGGTGCTCGCGGATGGAACCCGTGCCGTCAACCTGTCTCCCGGCGATGGGACGCGGGCGTCCGCCGAGATCGCCGGCGCGGGCGTCCTGGTCGTCTAGGCCAGTCAGATCTCGGCGCCGCTGAGGGCGTCGGAGACGAGCCTTTGCTGCAGCGCGTGCATGGCCGCCGTCACCGACACGTGATACACGTGCGGGTTCACCAGTCTGCGCACCCCCGGGTCCAGGCGCTCGAGGTCGGCTGTCCGACGCCGCCGCAACTCATCCAGATCGGGTGACCCGTCGAGCCGGCGTCCGTTGGCGAAGACGGGCACCAGCAGCTCTTCGATCTCTGAGATGTCGGATCTGGCCAGGACGCGTTGCAGGCCGCGGTGGGGGTGGTGCAGCTGGAGTTGGGAGGCTGTCGAGAGGTCCTCGTCGGCGAGGGCAACCAGGTCGGCCGTGGCGAGTCGGCGCTGGTCGTAGACGCGGTACAAGCGCTTGTCCCCGGGGATCGGGACCTTGGCGACGTCCTCGGAGACCTTGATGGCGGGAATCAGCGCACCCTGTTCGTCCGCAACCGCCACGAGCTTGAACACTCCCCCCAGAGCGCCGTCCCCTTCCGAGGTGATGAGCCTGGTCCCCACCCCATAGACCAACCGCGCCGCGAGGGCTGCCGCATCGACTCCATAACGTGGGGCTTCGGAGTCGATCTGGGAGAGGATCTGCCAGATCACGAGCTCGTCCAGGTCCGAGGAGAGAACGATGGGGACGTCGTGCATGCCCGCCTCGTCCAGCAGCAGAGATGATTGGATGGCCAGATAGGCCAGGTCGCCCGAGTCGATCCTGATCCCGGCGGGGCGCTTCCCCTTGGCCCTCAGTTCTTCGAAGACGGTGATCGCGTTGGGAACGCCGGAAGTGAGCACGTCGATCGTGTCGACCAGGAGCACGCATTCGTCCGGATAGAGGTCGGCGAAGCGCCGGAACGCCTCTAGCTCGCCGAGGCCGAGCGCCAGGAACGCCTGCACCATGGAGTGGGCGTGGGTGCCTTTCGGGTCGAGCCCCATGACCGTGGAGAGAGCGAGGTTCGACGTGTAGTCCGCCCCGCCCACGAGCGCGCCGTAGCCGCCGACGTGGGCTCCGGACTCAGGTCCACGCCTGAGCCCGAACTCGAGAACCGTCCCTCCACGCGCCGCCTGGCTCGCCCGGGACGCCTTGGTGGCGATCAGCGTCGGGTAGTTGAGGCGGTTGAGCATGTGGGTCTCGAAGATCTGGGCGATGGCGAGGGGCCCAGTCACTGTCGCCATCGGGGCATTCGGGTGGACCACGCGGCCTTCCGGGATGGCGCGCACATCGAGGGACGAGAAGTCGCCTGCCTGTTCCAGCCAATCGATGAACTCCGGGCGGAATCGCGCGTTCCCGTCCGGCGTCCGTTGGGCCCCGAGCACCTCGAGATCGTCGCGGGTGAACCGCGCGACCTCCATCCACTCCAAGAGCCACCCGAGCCCCGCGCTCACGCAGTATCCGGCCTGGTGGTCGCCGTAGTCGGGGTAACTGCGGAAGAAGAAGTCGAACTGGGCGGTCCGCTCGGCGAGGCCCTCCTTCCAGTAGAACTGCGCCATCGTCAGCTGGTACTGGTCGGTTGCCAGGATGCCGTTCAGGGCGGGGTCGGAACGTCGCGGCGTGCTCATCCGGCTTGCAGGGTAAGTGATCGTCGAGCGGCGCGCCCAACGCCGTCGAGTCTTGACCGGGCCGCGGCCAGTCGGCCTGCGATCATTGCGGCTGTGGATGCTCTGAATGTGACCGCGCTCGTGCTCCACATCGCCTTCGCCGCCATCTGGTTCGCGCACGAGCTGGGGCTGCCCGGCGACGCCCGAGCCACGTCGCGCGCCATGGAAGGGCCGGAGCAAGGCCTGATCGTGCGCCTCAAGCGGGCAGCGCGATTGGACGGCCTCGCCGCCGGAGGGACGCTGGTCACCGGAGGTGTGCTCGTCTACCTCCGAGGATTCGAAGAGATGACCTGGACGCTCTACGCAGGTGCCGGCGTGGCCATCGGGCTGATCGCGGTCTCGTTGCTGTTGACGCGTCCGGCCCGTCGTGAGCTCCGCGACGCCCTCACCGCGGGTCAGCGTCCGGAGGCTACGGCTGCCTCCCGACGCCTGGCCACTGCCCTCAACGTGGAGGGCGCGTGCTGGCTGGCGGCCCTGGTGCTGATGGTCGTCTAAAAGACGGCGTCGGCCACCGTCACGGGGTCGGTGAGAATCCCCAGGTGGTGGGAGTCGAGAGAAATTGTCGGCCACCCAAGTGCCCGGGCCCGCTCCACCTCCTCGTCGTACGCGGGGCTGAGCCTGAGATACAGGGCGTCGCCCTCGGTCCATGCGATGGGCACGGGGATCTCCTCGTCGAACCAGCTTTCAGGGGTCCCGGTCATGTCCGACCGGAGCAGCGTGACCTGCGAGGGGTCGGGCAGCATTGCGGCCACGGTGTCCGGTGGCCACCAGTCCAGCCACGGGGGAAGTTGTCCGTCGGCCGCCAGGCCGGCGACGAGGGTTCGGACCTGCTCGGGATAGCGGTGGACGCCGGCTGCGGGAGGGAGGATGGCGTCCACGAAGACCAGTCGAGCCAGGCGGCGGCCCAGTGCGGCGCCGACGCCGGGTAGTAGGGCGCCGGCGCCACTGTGCCCGACGACCACGACATCCCCCGGGAGGGGCCGGGCGGCCCGGCGGGCGAGTCGCACCATCTCGGGCCACGCAGGCGGCTCGACGGAGAAGGCGTGGCGCAGGTCGGCGACGGCGACGGTCATGCCTCGACCGGTGAGGACACCGGCGAACGCCTGCCAGGAGCTCGGTCCGAGAAGCGGGCTGGGAACGCACAGGACGGAGTGCATCTCCCCAGTATGGGCACCATCCACTGCGGAGGTCGTTAGGGTCTCCTCCTCGTGAGCAAGTGCGCGCATCTGGACGTAGTCCGAGAAGTAGAACCGTCCTCGTCGGGATGTGTCGAGTGCCTGGCCGCGGGCGGAAGCTGGGTCCACCTGAGGATCTGCATGACCTGCGGCCACGTCGGTTGCTGCAACAACTCGATGGGCAAGCACGCCTCGGCTCATTACGACGCCAACCCGGATCATCCGGTGATCCGCTCGTTCGAGCCGGGGGAGGACTGGTGGTGGTGCTATCCGGAGGCGATGTTCTTCTTCGTCGACGGAGCTCCGCCCGCCCCGTCTTACGATCCCGCCGAATAGGGCCGTTCGGCCGTGTCGGTGCTCGTGCCCGGTCCACATCATGACTCGATAGGAGGTCCGAAATGCAGGTGAACGAACTGATCGCAGGCGATGTCGTCAGCATCGAGCCCGAAGCGACGATCGCTGACGCCGCCAAGGCGATGGTGTCTCACGAGACCGGTTCGCTGGCAGTGATCGACGACGGCGAGCTGGTCGGCATCGTCACCGAGAGGGACGTGCTCGAAGTGGTCGCCGACGACGGTGACCCGTTCTCGATGACCGTCGCCGAGGTGATGACCCCCGACCCCGACGCCCTCGAGCCCGACGCCGAAGTCGCCTACGCGGCCGACTGGGTGCTGGCAGCCGGATACCGGCATCTCCCCATCATGAACGACTCCGGTCGCCTCATCGGGATGCTCAGCATCAAGGACATCCTCTGGGGCATCACCCAGGGCCGTGAAGGCCGCGGCTGAAAGCAACTCTCTGACCGGGGAGCGCAAGCTCCTTTAACGGGACCGGTCGGGCTGGCGGGTTCTGACTCGAGTCGCGTCTCTCTTCGTAGGCTTGGGTCGTGGAATTGCAGGCACCGGCATGATCTCCAGTGAGGAGCGCCGGCTTCGGCTGGTGGAGCGTCACCACCACGGTCGAACCGCGGCTGGAGCCGACCAAGTCGTCCCTTCGGTGGCGGCACTCCACTCGACCGACCCCACCACGCCCTACCTGTCGAGCTGGGCGAGGGTGCCGGGATTCCAGATCGAAGACCTGGAGCGTCTGCTGTACGCCGACAGGTCACTGGTGCGGATGCACACGATTCGACGCACCCTCTTCGTCCTGAACCTGAATGACGCCGTCAGCTTCGAGGCCGGGGCAACCAGGGACATCGCCCGAAGAGAGCGGGCCCGCCTGATGCAATGGCTGGCGGCCTTGATGCCCGAGAGCCGTGTGGGTTCCCATGTCGAGCGCCTGGCCGAGGGAGTGATGGCCGCGTTGGGCGGCACCGAGATGAGCACGAGAGACCTGTCCCCGCTGGTCCCGGGCCTCACGGACGAGATCGAAGTGGGCTCGGGCAAATGGACCACCAAAGTCCCGGTTTCGACCCGGCTCCTGAAGATCATGGCCATGGATGGGGACCTGGTTCGAGCCCGTCCGCAGGGGACCTGGCGTTCCAGCCAGTACCGATGGGCGGTGGCCGACAGGTGGTTCGGAGGCGGACTGAAGCGTGTCGGCGAGGAGGACGGCCGAGCCGGGCTTCTCCAGCGGTATCTCGAAACCCATGGCCCCGCCACGATGACGGACATTCGCTGGTGGACGGGCTGGACCGCCAAGAACGCCCGGGAAGCCCTGAAAGGCATCGATGCCCGGCAGGTCGCGATCGAACCAGACGGCGTGGCCTATCTGCCTGCTGGCGACCCGGGTCCGGCCGGCGGGGGATCGGGCGTCGTCGCCCTCCTGCCTTCGCTGGACTCTTCGACCATGGGGTGGAAGGAGCGGGACTGGTATCTGGGCGAGTACGCGTCCGAAGTCTTCGACAGCGCCGGCAACGCCGGCCCGACGGTCTGGGCGGGAGGCCGGATCGTGGGAGGTTGGGGCCAGCGCCTCGACGGGACCGTCGTGCACGAGCTCCTCGCCGACGTCCCGAGGCGTGTCGTCGAGCTGGTCGAGGAGGAGGCGCGCGCTCTCACCGACTGGCTGGGGGAGCGGGTGGTCATGCCACGCTTCCCGTCACCGATCGGCAAGCGGCTGGCCGAACGCTGAGCCCGTCCCCCAAATCAAGAGGGGCCGGTCTTGCGACCGGCCCCTCTCGATGTTCGAGCGTTTGCCTCAGCCGGTGAAGCAGGGGCTCTCGAGGGGGAACTCCTCCACCAGTGGTGAGATGAACTCGCCATTCGAGATGTTGGTCAGCCCATCGGCCGCATCCGCGTCCGCCTGCATGATGTACGTGCTGCGCACCGCGTTGGTGTTGGCGTCGCCCGCGTAGCTGCGGGTGGGCAGGATGCCCTGGTAGTCGACACCGTCCAGCTCGGCAGCGATCGCCGCCAGGTTGGCCCGGGTCAGATCGTTGCTGGCGATGGCCTGCTCGAGCAGCGCCTTGATCGGGTACTGCCAGGTCCATCCGGCCGAGTAGGCGCCGCTAGGACCGCGCGGAGGCGTCGAGTTCGGATCGAACCAGTTCGCCTCGGCCGATGCCCGCATCGCGGCGTGACCCTCGGTGTCGGTGTCCCAGCCGGCCCACGGAGTGGTGCCCTTGTAGACACCCTCGAGGAGCGGCATGGCCTCGCTGGCCTTCAGTGCGACGTTCCAGGTCGGGCTGGCGCCCAGGATCTGGAACTGCTGGTGGCCGTTCTGGAACGCACCACCCGCGATCTGGGCCATCTCCACCGGGCCGGAGACGACGACGATCAGGCTGGGCTTGTGCTGGACGATGAGACCGACGGCTTCGTCGACCGAGCCTCCTGCCGAGATCGGCACCTGGAGGTGGTCGAACAGCGGCTCACCGAGACCGAGCTGGCTGGCTGCGATCAGGGCGCCTGCGCCGTAGTCGCCGCCATAGTCGCCCGGGAACCGGACCATTGCCCAGGTGAAGCCCTCGGGCAGGGCCTGGGACATGAAGGTCATCCCGTTCATCGCCTCGAAGCAATACGAGGCGCCGGACTCGAGGATGAGGTTTCCACCCTCCTCTTCGAAGTTCCAACCGGACCACCACGTCGCCGGGGCGGCAACCATGTTGTCCTCTGCCATCCGCTCGAGGATGCCCTGGGTCTGCGGAGTGCCCAGGGTCTGGGCGAGCGCCGCCACGCGACCCCGGATCGTCTCGTAGCCGGCGGCGTGATCGGCGCCGTCGTAGTGGGCGTCGATGACGTCTTCGTCGCGGATGATGACGTCGAACCCGTCCAGTCCACCACCCTCGTTCACCTCGGCCCAGAAGTCACGCTGGGCTGCTGTGAGCGGGACGCCGAGAGCCGCGAATGGGCCCGTGGTCAGGTCGGAGATGATGCCCAGGTAGATGCAGCCGTTGCCGTCGTTGACCGCGTCCTCACAGGGGGCGGGCGTTACGCCGGTGTCGAACTGCATCTCGGCCGGGCCTTCGGTGGTCGTGGTGGTGTCACCACCGCCACCCGTTGTGGTCGTCCCGGCTGCGGTGGTCGTGGTGGTGTCACCACCATCCCCTCCACAAGCGGCGGCCACAAGGGCAAGCGCCACCAGGCTCAGTAGCCATCGTGACTTCATGTGTTCATTCCTCCTCGTTGTCCATGGCGGACACGGTCGTGTCGACCGGTCGTCAACTTTATACGGATGCTCAATAACTGAACGGCCAGGCCTTCCAATAGTTGCGAATGCGGATCCAGATCCCGTATAGCCCCAGCGGCTCGAAGATCAGGAACACCACGATGAGGGCGCCGAAGAGGATCTCTTCGATCTGGGCGACCGTCGGGAACCCGCCACCGGGAGCCGTGGAGATGAATCCGAAGAGGGGGAAGCCGGCGAGCCAGCGGACGATCCGGGGGAGGAACGTGATGAACGCGGCTCCCATGATCGCTCCGGAGACGGTCGCCACACCACCGATCAGGATCATCGCGATGTACTCGACGCTGAGCAGGAGGTTGAACGACTCCGGCAGGAGGCGTCCCACGACGGCGTAGATGAGGGCGCCGGCGATGCCCGCGTAGAACGACGAGACCACGAAGGCGATGGTCTTGTACCGGGAGAGGTCGATGCCCATCATCGAGGCGGCGATGTCGCGGTCGCGGATGGCCGAGAGGGCACGGCCGATCTTGGATCGGCTCAGGTTCTTGGCGACGAGGCCCATGACGAGGAGCAGCCCCATCCCGAGCAGGAACAGCTTCTTCGGCCGGTCGAGCGTGAAGCCGAGGACCTCGCTGGTCTGGTCGAACCGGAAGCCGAGAACCGACAGGGGTGGGGTGTCCCGGCCGATGCCGACGCCGCCGGTCAACACGTCCCACTCCCGGAAGAGGTGCTCGCCGAGGAACACCAGGCCGAGTGTGACGACCGCCAGATAGAGGCCGCGGAGGCGGAACGCGATCGGGGCCACGATGAGGCCGGCGAGGGCCGCCACCAGCCCGGACACGGGGAGCCAGATCAGCATGTCGAGCTCGAAGCCGAGGAGCAGCGTCTGCTCGACGAACTCGCCGGTGGCGAGGTCGAAGACCCGCCGTGTCTCGCCCAGGCCACCGAGGACGGCGGCCGTGAAGGCGCCCAGGCCCAGGAAGAAGGCATGGCCGAGGGAGACCTGCCCCGCGATGCCGGTGACGATGTTGAGGCCGATGGCCGCGATCGCGGCGAACAGAGCGGTGACCAACAGGAACATCGCCTCGCCGTCGAAAGAGACGGTTGCGATCCCGAGAGGGATGGTGCCCCCCAGCCCCAGCACCAGCATCGCCGCCACGAACAGCGCCATCCAGAAGCGGGCGACGTTGCTGCGGAAGATCGCAGTGTCGGTGGCGTAGTCGGAGATGAGCCCGGGGCGCCCGAATCTCATACCCGCTCCACCTCCTCGGTCCCGAACAGTCCGGTGGGACGGATCAGGAGGACGATGAACATGACCAGGTAGGGGACTACCTGGGCGAAGTTGCGGCCCAGTCCCGGCGCCATCGACGGCTGATAGGTGATCGTCAGGGCCTCGGCGATGCCGATGATGAGGGCGCCGGCCAGGGCGCCACCAATCGAGTCCAGCCCTCCGACGATGACGGCGGGGAGGGCCTTGAGCGCTACCACTTGGGCGCTCCGGTCGATGCCGATGCCGGCGCCGACGAAGACCCCGCCGAACATGGCCAGGACCGCGGCGAGCGCCCAGGAGATGGCGAACACCGAGGCGACCGATACCCCCTGCGTCAAAGCGACTTCTTGATCGAAGGCCGCCGCTCGCATCGCCAGCCCCATCCGGGAGTACTTGAAGAACGCCAGCAAGGCGACCACCAGCACGGCCGCAGTGATGATCGCGGCGAGGTGCCGCTGGGCGATGACGAAGTCGCCGAAGGAGATGCTCTTGAGCCCCCACGGGTCACCCATCGGGCGGAGGTCGATGCCCAGCCCCGCCAGGGCGAGGACGGTGAGAACGGTGTTCAGCCCGATGGTCATGATCGCCACGGCGAAGATCGGCTTCCCGACCATGGGCCGGAGTGCGGTGCGCTCCACGGCCATCCCGGTGGCCGCGGACAGGACCACCGCGATCAACACCGCCGCCCAGAAGGGCAGGCCCATCGAGGTGGCGAAGTAGGTCACCCAGAGGGCGCCCAGGAGGAGCAGCGCCGGCTGGGCGAAGTTCAGCACCTGGGTCGACTTGAAGATGATGACGAAACCGACGGCGATCAGGGCGTAGATGGCGGCCTGGGCCACCCCGTTGATCAGCGCCTGCACGAACAGAGTCACGCCGCTTCGCTCCCCTCGGTGATGCTCATCGGTACATCGAGTCGATCAGATCGCTGAACATGTTCTCGATGAACGACCGTTTCACCTTCTGGGTGGCCGTCAGCTCGCCTGTCTCGTGGTCGAGCTCCTTCGGGAGCAGCCGGAATGCCTTGATCTGTTCCACCCGGGCGAACTTCTCGTTGGTCTCCTTGACCGCCCGGTCGATGAGGGCGACGACCTCCGGCTTCTCCGACAGGTCGCGGTAAGTCGTGTGCGGGATCCGCTTGCGCTGCGCCCACTCCGACACCACCTCGTAGTCGATCCCGATCAGCGCCGTCAGGTACTTGCGGCGGTCGCCGAGGACGATGGCCTCCTTGACGAACGGCGAAGCCTTCAGGGTGTTCTCGATCTCCGAAGGCGACACGTTCTTCCCGCCGCTCGTGATGATGATGTCCTTGAGGCGGTCGATGATCCGGACGTGGGTGCCGTTCACCCACTCGCCAACGTCGCCGGTGTGCATCCAGCCGTCCGGTTCCAGCGTGGCCGCCGTGGCCTCGGGCATGTTCCAGTAGCCCACGAAAACCGCGCCGTGCCGGACCATGATCTCGCCGGTGTCGGGGTCGAGCTTGAGCTCGGTCCCCGGATAGGGCGGTCCGACGGTCCCGAGGATGACGTTCTCCGGAGGATTGGCGGTCGAGATCGCGGTGTTCTCAGTCATCCCGTACGCCTCGAAGAGGGGCACTCCGATGCCCATGTAGAACTCCAGGATCTCGGGGGCGATGGGGGCGGCGCCGGAGATGGCGCTGCGGACGCGGCGCAGGCCACTGCGGTCCTTGAGCGACCGGAACAAGAAGACGTGGCCGAGGAATCCGAGGACTCGGGTCCAGGGGGTGTGGCGGCCGTGCCGCTTGACGAGCGTGGCCCCGACGTAGCGGCCGACTCCGAGCCAGACGCCGGCGTTGAGCCGCTTCAGGGCGGACGCCGAGCCCATGCGCACCATGGAGGACGCGTGGATGCGCTCCCAGATGCGGGGCACGCCCTGCATGATCGTCGGCTGGACCTCGCGCAGGTCTGTGATCAGCGTGTCGAGCGACTCCCCGAAATGCACGGTGGCGCCGGCGCCGATGCCGATCAGCACCGAGAAGACCTTCTCGTAGACGTGGGACAGGGGCAGGTACGACACCAGGAGGTCCTTCGGGCCCGCCGGGGGCTGGATCAGAGCGTCCTCGCCCATGATCAGTTCGGTGGCGAACACCAGGTTGCCCAGCGTCAGCATGGCTCCTTTGGGAGGTCCCGTCGTTCCCGAGGTGTAGATGAGGTAGACGATGTCGTCGGGCTGGGCCTCGTCGAGGCGCCGCTCGATCGCCTCGGGGTCGAGTTCTCGAAGTGCCCGCCCCTCGGCCATGAAGTCGTCCCAGGACACGAGGCGGGGGTCGTCGACCGTGTCGACTCCCCGGTGCTCCAGGTAGACGATGCGCTTCAGCTCCGGGACACGGTCCGCGGGGATCTCGAGGACCTTGTCCGCCTGCTCTTGGTCCTCGACCACGAGGATGCGGGACCCGGAGTTGGTGAGGAGGTACTCGACCTCTGCGGTCGGGTTGGTCGGGTAGAGCCCGACGCAGATCGCCCCGGCCGCCATGCATCCCAAGTCCGTGTAGAGCCACTCGGTGCGGTTCTCCGACTGGATGGCGACCCGTTCGCCCTTGTCGACGCCGGACGCGATGAGGGCCAGCGCGAACGCCTCGGTCTGCTCCCAGTACTCCCGCCAGGTGACCTCCCGCCACACGCCGCGGTTCTTCTCGCGGAGGGCCACGGAGCCGGGCATCTTCAGGGCGTTCTCGGCGAGGCGGGCGGCGGGTGTGCGCACCCGCGTCTTCGGGTCCAGCGTGGTGGTCATGTGGTGCCTCCGGTTGTCGGTGCGGCCTTCCCTTCGCCGAGGTAGGCCCGGATCACATCCGGATTGCTCTGGATCTCCTCGGGCCTGCCCATCGCGATGGGTCTTCCGAATTCGAGGGCGAGGACCGTGTCGGCCAGGTCCATCACGAGTCGCATGTCGTGGTCGACCAGGACGACGCCGATGCCCAACTCGCGGCGGATGTCGGTGACGAAGCGGGCCATGTCTTCGGTCTCCTCGAGGTTCATGCCGGCAGCGGGCTCGTCGAGGAGCATGATGCGGGGCTCGGTGGCGAGGGCCCGTCCCAGTTCGACTCGCTTCTGGATGCCATAGGGAAGCATCGCCACGTAGGACTTCCGGTGCGGCTCCAACTCGAGGAACTCGACGATGGCTTCCACGATCTCTCGGTTGCGGACCTCCTCCCTGATCGCCCGACCGACGCGGAGCATTGCGGCCGCGGAGCCGTACCGGAGGTGACGGTGCCTTCCCAGCATCAGGTTGTCGAGGACGGTCATCTGAGGGAACAGCTCGATGTTCTGGAAGGTGCGGGCGACTCCCAGGTTGGCGATCCGGTGTGGTTTGAGGCCGAGGAGGTCGGTGCCCTGGAAGCCGATCGATCCGGAGTCCGGTTTGTAGAGGCCGGAGATGCAGTTGAAGACCGAGGTCTTGCCGGCGCCGTTGGGGCCGATGATCGCCAGGATCTCCCCGTCGTGGACCGTGAAGCCGACCCCCTCGATCGCCTTGACGGCGTGGAACGAGAGGTGGAGGTCGGAGACCTTCAGCGACGCCTCCGAGCCCTCGACCCGGGGAAGCACCTCGCCGAGGAGACGGGCTCTCATGAGAGCCACCTCTTCTTGCGGCGGTAGTGCTTGACGTCGGCGAAGGACGAGACCTCCTCACCGTGGAGCCCCAGGTAGAACTCCCGTACGTCGTCGTCTTGAGCCAGTTCGGCTGCCGGGCGGTCCATGACCATCTTCCCGGTCTCCATGATGTAGCCGTGGTCGGCGATGGAGAGAGCCATCATCGCATTCTGCTCCACCAGCAGGACGCCGGTGCCCTGCCGATTGATCTCGACGATGATGTCTCGGATCTGCTGCACCAGGAGGGGCGCGAGCCCGAGGCTGGGCTCATCGAGGAGCAGGAACCGGGGGCTCGACATCAGGGCCCGTCCGATCGCCAGCATCTGCTGCTGTCCTCCGCTCAGGTACCCGGCGGTGAACTTCGGCCTTTCGGCAAGCTGCGGGAACAGCTGGTAGACGCGGCCCATGTTCTCGTCGAGAGCGTGCCGGGCGCTGTGCGCGCCGAGACGGAGGTTCTCCTCGATGCTGAGCTCTCCGAGGATGCGCCGGCCCTCGAGGACCTGGCCGAGACCGAGGCGGACGATCTTCTGGGCGGGGAGCTGGTGGATGGGGGTGCCGTCGAGGAGGATCTCGCCCTTCGTGATCTCCCCGTTGTGGACGTCGAGGAGACCGCCGATCGCTCGCAGGGTGGTCGTCTTGCCGGCCCCGTTGCCCCCGAGGAGTGCCACGATCTTTCCGTCCGGCACCTGGAGCGAGACACCGCGCAGGACGAGGATCACGTCGCTGTAGACGACCTCCACGTTGCGCAGCTCGAGCAAATCCTCCTCCTCGCCCTGCCGGGCGACCGGGAGCGTAGCGAGCGGACTTGGCGATTGTTCGCCAGAGCAGGGTGATTAGTCCCCTTCGCCGGGGCTAGGACACTTCGCCCAGGTACGCCTGGCGCATCTGCGGGTTCGCCAGCAAGGCCTCAGCAGTGTCGGCCAGGACGATCTGGCCGGTCTGGAGGACATAGCCCCGGTCGGCGATGGACAGCGCCATGTTGGCGTTCTGCTCCACGACGAAGACCGCGGTGCCCGCCTCATGGATCTGTTGGATGATCTCGAAGCTCTGGGCGACGAGGATCGGCGCCAATCCCATCGAAGGCTCGTCCATCAGGAGGAGCTTGGGCTTCGACATCAGGGCTCGTCCGACTGCCACCATCTGCTGCTCACCACCGGAGAGGGTTCCCGCCTTCTGGCCGAGACGCTCCTTGACCCGGGGGAACAGCTCGAAGATCCGGTCCAAGTCGTCGCTCAGGTTCTCGGTGTCCTTGCGCAGGTAGGCCCCGATCTCGAGATTCTCCTTGACCGTCATGCGCTTGAAGAGGCGACGGTTCTCCGGGACCATCGAGACGCCGCCCTCGACACGCCGGCTGGTGGTCCACTCGGTGGCGTCCTGACCGTCGAGGAGGACCTTCCCGGCGCTGGGGATGACCATGCCCAGGATGGTCTTCAGGGTCGTGCTCTTGCCGGAGGCGTTGCCTCCCAGGAGACAGACGATCTCGCCCGGGTAGATGTCGAGGTTGACGCTCTTCAGGATCTGCACCGGCCCGTAGTGGGTGTCGACGTCGCGGAAGGCGAGGAGGGGCGTGCGTTCTTCGCTCATCAGCTCGTCTCCGCCTGCTGGCCGAGGTAGGCCTCGATCACCTGGGGGTTGGTCGAGACTTCGTCGTACGTGCCCTCGGTGAGCTTGACGCCGTGGTCCAGGACCACCACGCGGTCGGACACGTCGCGGACGACACGCATGTCGTGCTCGATGACGATGATCGTGAAACCCCATTCGTCACGGAGCTTCCGGATGAGGTCCTTCAGCTCCAGCGTCTCCCTTGGGTTCATACCGGCGGTCGGCTCGTCGAGCAGGAGTAGCTCAGGGTCGGTCGCCATGGCCCGGGCGATCTCGAGGCGGCGCCGGTTGGCGTACGAGAGGACGAAGGCGGGCTGCTCCCAGCGGTAGCCGTGCAGTCTCCCCCCGAAGAAGGAGAGGATCTCCTTGGCGCGCTCTTCGATCTCCGCCTCCTCCTCGAGGAAGCCGGGGGAGCGGAACAGGGTGGGGAGCACGCTCTTCTTGGTGCGCGAGTGGCGGGCGACCATCACGTTCTCGAGCACCGTCATGTTGGGGAAGAGGCGCACATTCTGGAAGGTCCTGGCGATGCCGATCTTGGTGATCTGGTCGGGGCTGAGACCGGAGATGCTCTGACCCTTGAAGAGGGCATCGCCCGAGTCGGGCGGGTACATCCCGCTGACGGCGTTGAAGAACGTGGTCTTCCCCGCGCCGTTGGGGCCGATGATGCTGACGATCTCGCCGCGGTCGATGTGAAAGTCGACGCCGCTCAGCGCGTTGAGGCCCCCGAACCTCTTGGCCATCGCCAGTGTCTCCAGCATGCGCTCCGCCATCAGCCCGCCACCCCCTCGGGGCTCGGGTCCTCGGTCCTGAGCCATGCGTCCTGGGACATCTCGTCCTGATGCAGCTCCTGGGCGCGCCGGGCCTCCGGCCAGAGGCCTTCGGGCCGCTTCAGCATCATCCACACCAGGATCACGCCGTAGATGAGGAGCTTGAACTCGCCGAACTCACGGAGGAGCCCCGGCTGGGTCGGTCCGCCGAGGATGCCGATGAGGACGATGGCGCCGATGAACACGCCCTTGATGCTCCCCATGCCGCCCACGATGACGACGACGAGGATGATGATGGACTGGATCACCTCGAAGCTGTGGGGGTAGATCGTGCCGAGTTTCACGGCCAATAGGGCGCCACCGAGTGAGGCCAGCATGGCGCCCATGACGAACGCCAGCAGCTTCGTCGTGACGATGTTGATGCCCATCGATTGGGCGATCTGCTCGTCCTCGCGCACGGCCATCCAGGATCGGCCGACCCGGGAGTCACGCAAGCGCCACGACACGAAGGCGGCGATGGCCACGAACACGAGGATGATCCGGAACATGTCCGGCGGGTGGATCCCGATGATCGTCCAGGTGGCGAAGGTGGGGAAGAGGATCCCGAGGATCGCCGCCACCGCCCCTCCGGCCATGAGCGCCAGCGTCGTCGGCTTGGAGTATGCGGGCAGGCGGCTCGACTGGCCGGCCTCGACACGCTTGGTCGCCCTCCATCGAAGGAGGCCGACGATGAGGCTGATGATCCCGGCGAAGGCGAGGATGATCCCCCACTCGACGATGATCCCGCCGCGGCTCTGGTCCGGGAAGAAGGCGATGCGGAGGATTCCCTGGGCGCCACCCGTGACCGGTGACATCCAGTCGGAGAGGAACGCGATGCGGATGATCTCGCCGAAGCCAAGGGTGACGATGGCCAGGTAGTCGCCGCGCATGCGAATGACGGGCGTGCCGATGATGAGACCGGCGATCGCCGCCATCACCAGCACCCAGGGGAGCGCCTCGAAGAACGCCATCTCCGGGCGGATCGCCGGAGACGCCGGGGAGGTGAGGATGGCCGTGGTGTAGGCGCCGACGGCGAAGAAGGCGACGTAGCCGAGGTCGAGGAGCCCGGCGTACCCGACCACGATGTTGAGACCGAGGCCGAGGAGGATGAATAGGCCGACATTGGAGAGAACCTCGTTCAGGTAGAGGCCGAAGAGATTGGGCAGCCACGCGCCGGCGGCGAGGGCTGCGAGGCCTCCGATGAAGTACCAGCGGCGCTTGCCGCTGTCACGCGCCGCCTCCAGCCTGGATCGCAAGCCGGTCGTCCGTCCCTTGAGGCCGAATCTGGCGGCGATTGCCACCGCGGCGAGGATCACGGCGGCGAGGGGGTTGAGGCCCCGGGAGGACGAGTAGATGAACTGGTCCACCGAGCGAAGCCCGACCGACCGAAGGATGTCACCGACGACCAGCTCGGCGAAGTTGAGGCCGATGACGGTGATGAGGGCGGTCGCCGCGCCTTGCTTGAGGCGTTTCGGCATCATCTCCAGGGCGCCGCCCAGCGCGCCGAGGAGGCCGCCGCCCACCGTGAGGACCCCGAGCCCGAACCAATGGCCGACGCCGTAGGAGAACTTTTCGACCATGGCCGGCGACAGGTAGCGGAATGTGTCGCGGAGGTCCGGCTTGACCGCGACGAGGACCACCATCAACCCGAGCATCAATCCGGTCAGGGCCCCGGCCATGGCGCCGGTGAGGATGTCGCCCCGTCCGGCTGGGGGGCGCTCCACTCCGTCGGGCATCGGCCTGTGGACGGCGCGGAATCCCATGAGGATCGGGACCCACAGGATGAGCGCGTAACCGGCGGAGAAGAAGGGGTCGATGATCTTGCGACTGTCGAACACCTCGAACATGCCGACGGCGACGATGAACATGAGGGTGATGCCGCCGATCAATCCCTGACGGATCACCCAGCGACGATCCAGACCGGTGCGCGCCGTCATCCTCGCTCCTCCACAGCCAGGCGCTCACCAAGGAGACCGACGGGCCGGATCATGAGGACGCCGATGAGGACGATGAAGGCGATGCCGTCCTTGAGCTGGGACGCACCCGGGATGACCACCTGGAAGCCGGGGAGGACGGTGAAGGCGAGTGCCGCCGAGATCACGCCGAGCACGATGAAGGAGACGTTGGTGCTCGTCTGCACGATGAGGCGCTTGCGCAGCCGGATCAGGCCCCAGACGGCGATGCCGATCGCCGCCACTCCGATGGCGTACGCCAGCCAGTCCGGGATCTGCCAGCGGAGGGCGGTGAGAAGGGTGGGGCCGGCCTCCTCGACGATGCCGAGGGTCATTCCGCCGAGCAGAGCACCGACCAGGTTCCCGATGCCTCCCAGAACCGCCGCCGTGAAGGCCTTGATGCCGGGGAGAAAGCCGGAGAGGAAGAACACGTTCTTGAACAGGAGAGCCCAGAGGGCGGCCGCCACACCCGCCATGGCGCCACCTACCAGGAAGGTCACGACCACGGTGCGATCAACGTTGATCCCCATGAGGGCGGCGATCTCCTTGTCCTCGGCCACGGCGCGCATGGCGCGCCCGGTCTTGGACCTGGTGACGAACCACCAGAGACCGATGACCGAGATCGCCGTGACGACGAAGACCAGGATCTGGGTCCCGTTGAGCAGCAGGCCGGCCACGTTGTAACGCTGCGCCACCGCTGGAGGGAGCTCGGGAAGGCGCTTGACGCCGGCGCCAAAGAGCCCGCTGATGGCGTACTGGAGGAAGAACGAGACGCCGATCGAGGTGATGAGAGGGATCAACCGCGGGGCGCCACGGAGCGGCCGGTAGGCGACCTTCTCGATGGTTACGGCGAGTGTCCCCGAGACGATCATTGCCACCAGCACCATGATCACCAGGGCCAACGGGAAGTTCGAGGTGAGCAATCCGGCGTCGGCCAGGCCCTGGGCGGCGAACATCGCGCCGAACATGCCGACCATGAAGACTTCACCATGGGCGAAGTTGATGAAGCCGAGGATGCCGTAGACCATCGAGTAGCCGAGGGCGACGAGGCCGTACATGGCCCCTTGGACGATCCCGCCGGTCATCAGGTCGCGCCAGGCGTCGGCGGTGAGCAGATTCCCCTGGGCCTGGAGGTTGATCGCCCCGACGACAGCCCACAGCGCGAAGAACAGGAGGAAGAGCTTGAGGGCGTTGATGAAGACGTCGACGACGACAGTGGGTCGATCGGCGGCGACACGCCGTTGTTCTATTGTCAGGCTCTCGGTGGCCAAGTGAACTCCAGTCCGCTCCTTGGAGGTGGCGGCACGATAGCGGATCGACTCAGGGCCTGACGGAGAGGGTGATCAAAGCGAAGGGCCCGGCGTGAGCCGGGCCCTTCGCCTATAACCGCTGGCTGTGATCAGCCGCCGGTGATCATGTCGATCAGGTCGGCGCGCGCGTACTGAGCGACGACTTCCATCTCGGCGATGTTGGTCACAGACCCGTCCTCGTGCGAGGCGATCTGGATCCTCTGGCTACCACAGTCACCGAACTCGTCGCAGGTGATCTTGCCGATGAGCCCGTCGAAGTCGGCGACTTCGTTGAGGTAATCGCGCAGGGCCTGCTTGCCGATGCGAAGGGTGCCGTCGTCTCCGACGATGCCGACCTCCTGGATCGCCGTCAGCACGAGGGCCGTGGCGTCGTAGGTGTGGGCGTGGAACGGAGCGGGCGGGTCCTCACCGTACTCAGCGACGTAGGCCTCGACCATCTGGGTGTAGGTCTTGCCCGTGACGCTGGTGTTGCTACCGAAGTCGAGGTCCGGACCGGAGAAGTACATCCCCACGGACTCCGGGATCGTGATGAACCCGTTGACCCACAGGCCGTCGGCGCCGATCCAGATGACATCCTCGAGCCCGGCAACGCCGTCTTTCTGCTGGATGATCTCCGGCCCGCCGGTCTGCGGGAAGATCGGGAAGAACACGACTTCCGGGGAGTGCGAGGCGACCTCGGTGAGCAGGGAGGTCTGGTTCTGACCCTGCTGGCCGGTGGTGGCCGTCACGAACACTTCCTCTCCGCCCAGGTACTCGAACGCGTTCTTGAACGCGGCGACGAGGCCCGAGGTGTACGGGTCACCGTCGTGGATGCCCACGGCCTTGGTCTTGCCGAGCGTGTTGAACACGTAGTCGGCGACCGCAGCGCCCTGGAACAGGTCGTTGTGAGCGGTTCGGTAGTACCCGTCGTACTGGTTCTCGCCGGCATTGCCCTGCATGTCCGAGGTGAGGTCGGGGGCCGTGTTCGACCCGGAGAACATCACCATGTTGGCGCCGGTGATGACCGGCATGGCGGCGCGAGCCGCACCCGAGCAGGTGGTGCCGATGACGGCGATCACGTTCTCCTGGGCCACGATGGCCTGTGAACCGGACTGTCCGCCTTCAGCCGAGCACAGCTCGTCCTCTGCGGTCCCGGTGTTGACTGTGAACCCGTGGATCTCCCCGAAGTCCTCGACAGCCAGTTCCATACCGCGGATCTGGTCGATTCCGAGGGGGCCGGCGTCACCAGTCTGGGACTGAAGTGCCCTGATCTGGATCTGCTCGCCCTCGGCGATCTCCCAGACACCAAGTGCGTCATCCGCGAAGTCGTCGCTCCCGCTTCCACCGTCGTCACCACAGGCGGCAACGATGAAGGCGAGCACGACGGTCAGGATGAGCAGGTGTCGCGATCTCCATGACTTGCGACTCATATATTCCTTTTCCTCCATTTTGGCTTGCGGCCGTGGCAGAGCCCCAGCCGACGCGGGGGAGTGTAACCACGGGCCGACGGGGTAGAGCCCGCAAAGGTGCCGAGAGTGTCAGCCCGACGGCAGGGATGCCACCCGGGTCGCGATCTCGTGCCCCTTCATCCCGGCGACCCGCACCCGCTTCCGGCGCGATCTGTGCCCCGACAGGATCTCCACGTCGGACTTCGCCACCCCCAAGAGGGCCGAGAGCAAGGAGCAAACCGCGCGATTGGCAGCTCCGTCCGTCGCCTTCTCGCGGACCGCAATCTTGAGGGCGTCGTCATGGAACCCTCGCACCTCGGATCTTCTGGCCCCGGGTTGCACGTGGACGCGAATCTCGGCACCCCCGTCGGTGTCGTTCACCCAGGTCATCGGTCGCAACTGTAGGGGCCGTGGGAGGGCCATTTCCGTATTTGCACTACCGGCGTAGTGTTAAGTAGGTTTCGCAAAATGATCAGAACGACCAAATCGAGGATCCTGTTTTTCGGCCTGGCCCTGACGCTCGGCCTTGCCGCATGCGCCGAAAGTTCCAACGACACGACGGTGCCCGACGAGCCCGGCGAGTTGACCATCTACTCGGGCCGCAACGAGAACTTCATCACTCCGGTCATCGAAGCCTTCGAACAGGCCACTGGTGTCGATGTCCGCGTCCGGTATGGCGACGGGACCTCCGACCTCGCCACGACGATCCTCAATGAGGGCGAGACCACCGACGCCGACATCTTCTGGGCCCAAGACCCCGCCTGGATCGGGGCGATCGGCGACGAGGGTCTGCTCGCCACCCTCCCCGAGGACATACTGTCGCTCGTCGACCCCCGCTATCGAGACGCCGACGGTCGGTGGGTGGGGGTGACCGGCCGGAGCCGGGTCCTCGTCTACAACCCCGACCTCGTGGCGGAAGCCGAACTGCCCCAGAGCGTGCACGAGCTGACCGACCCCAAGTGGAAGGGCCGCATCGGCGTGGCGCCGACCAACGCCTCCTTCATCGCGTTCGTCTCCGCCATGGAGCTCGTCGAAGGACCGGACGCCACGCGTCAGTGGCTCGAAGGGATGGTCGACAACGACGTCCAGATCTTCTCCGGTAACGGCGCCATCCTCCAGGCCGTGAACGCGGGGGACCTCGACGCCGGGCTCGTAAACCACTACTACCTGCTCCAGCTCTTGGCCGATCAGGGCTCAGCGAAGGCCGTCAACCACTTCTTCGAGGCAGGGGATCCAGGTGCGCTGGTGGCGGCAACCGGCGTGGGCGTTCTCTCCGCTTCGGACCACCAAGAGACGGCGCTCGAGTTCATCCGCTATCTGCTCGCCGAGGACGCCCAGGAGCACTTCGCGGAGAACCTCCACGAATACGGCCTGATCGCCGGGGCCCCGACCCCGGCAGGGCAGAGGCCGTTGTCCGAGCTCGAGGGGCCGGACATCAACCTCTCCGATCTTGCCGACCACCTCGAGAGCGCAGTGGACCTGATCGCTCAGTCGGGCTTGAGTTGACGGCGTGAGGCCTCCGCGGTGCTGGAACTAGCCGAAAGAGCGGCGTCCCCGGCTTCGATCGAGAGGCGGCCGACCCCGGCCCCGACCATCCTATGGGTGGCCGGGGCCGCTGTGGTGGTGCCGGCCGCCATTCCCGTCGCCTACCTCCTCTGGGCGGTGTTCCGGCCCGGGGGGTTCAACGCTGGGGGCTTCACCGCGGCGCGGCTGGCCGAGCTGGCCGGGAACACGGCGCTTCTGACCGTGGCGGTCACCGCCACCACCCTCGTCGTCGGTGTCACCACCGCCTGGCTGACCACCCGGACCGACCTCGGAGGATCCCGCCTGTGGTCCACTCTCATGACCCTTCCGCTGGTCATCCCCTCCTACGTGGGAGCCCTCGCGATGCTGTCCGCGTCCGGGAACGGCGGGACGATCACCCTCCTCTTGGAGCGCTTCGGCCTCCCAGGCCTCCCGGTCTTCCAGGGTTTCTGGGCGGCATGGGCGGCGCTGAGCCTGTGGAACTTCTCGTTCATCCACCTGCTCGCGGTGCCGGTGCTCCGGCGTCTCGACCCCGCCCTCGAAGACGTGGCGCGAGGGTTGGGAGCCAGTCGCTGGCGTGTGATCCGCACGGTTGTCATCCCCCAACTCCGGCCTGCGCTGGCGTCGAGCGGTCTCCTCGTCGCCCTCTACGTCGTGGCCGAGTTCGGCGCCGTCTCGATGCTTCGCTTCGACACCTTCACCCGCACCATCTACACCCAATTCGCCGGGAGGATCGACCCCGGGCCGGCGCTGTTCCTCGCCGGCGTCCTCTCCATCGGCGCACTGGTGCTGGTCGTCCTCCAGCAGTGGGCCCGAGGCCGGGCATCACTTCACACCAATCGACCGGCGCGACGCGTCGCGTTGCAGACGCTGACCACAGGCCAGCGGGTCGCCGCCCACGGGTTCCTGGGTCTGCTCGCCGCGCTCGCCCTCGTGCTTCCACTGTCCACGCTCATCTGGTGGTTGATTCGGGGTATCGGAGAGGGCAGCTCCTTGCTGGGGATCGTGCCTCACTCTCTTCGGTCGGTCGGGATCTCCGCGGTCGCCGCTGTGGTGATCGGTGCCGCCGCGGTTCCGCTGGCGGTCCTGGCGAGCCGCCACAGGAGCCGCGTGACGAGGGCGCTCGAGGCGATCCCATGGCTGACCTACTCCCTCCCTCATCTTGCCATCGGCCTCGCCTTCCTGGTGCTGACCGTGCGCTACGTCCGACCGGTCTATCAGACCACGATGCTGCTCGTCGTGGCCTACCTCGCCATGTTCCTCCCGCAGGCCCTGGCGGCGGTGGAGAGCGGCCTCCGCAGGGTCGGGCCGGGCCTGGAGGAGGTGTCGAGGAGCCTCGGCGTCGGTCAGTGGGCCACCTTGCGCAGGGTGACGATCCCGATCATGCGCCGCTCCGCGCTGGCGGGGGCAGCCCTCGTCTTCCTCTCCGTAATGAAGGAACTCCCTGCCACGCTCCTGTTGCGTCCCACCGGCTTCGACACCTTGC
Source organism: uncultured Acidimicrobiaceae bacterium (assembly GCA_964388105.1). GTDB lineage: Bacteria > Actinomycetota > Acidimicrobiia > Spongiisociales > ZC4RG35 > ZC4RG35. The sequence continues at coordinate 15,339 of CAYLYQ010000003.1, read as the reverse complement.
CGGTCCGGGTTTGGAGCGCAACCAACGAGGTCTTCTACAGTCAGGCCAGCTTTGCCGCCCTGGCGTTGGTCGCGATCTCGGCGGTTCCCCTCTATCTGTTCGTCGTCAGGGACATCCATGACTGAGCTCGTAATCGAAGCTGTTGGCGTCACCAAGCGCTACGGCGACACCCTCGCCTTGGACGAGTGCGACCTCCAGGTCCCGGCGGGAGCCGTGGTGACCCTGCTCGGCCCTTCCGGGACCGGCAAGAGCACGATGCTCCGCGTCCTCGCCGGATTCGATCGGCCTGACGCGGGACGGGTCGACATCCGCGGGCGGACCGTGGTGGGACCCGGAGTCTTCGTGCCGCCCGAACAGCGGCGGGTGGGCGTCGTCCTCCAGGATTACGCGCTGTTCCCCCACTTGAACGTCCGCGCCAACGTGGGCTACGGCCTGGCGCGCGGCCGGGAGCGAGACGGCAAGATCGAGGAGATCCTCGAAGTGGTCGGGCTCACCGGGCTCGGTGAACGGTTCCCCCACGAGCTTTCGGGGGGCCAACAGCAGCGGGTCGCACTGGCCCGGGCCCTGGCACCGTCGCCCGATGTGGTGATCCTCGACGAGCCGTTCTCCAATCTCGACGACACGCTGCGGTCGAAGGTCCGAACGGAGATCATCTCCATCATCCGGGAGGCGGGCACGACCGCTCTCTTCATCACGCACGACCAGGAGGAGGCGCTCTCCATCTCCGACTTCGTCGCCGTGATGAGCAAGGGGCGGATCATCCAGATGGCCGAGCCCCACCGGCTCTATTGGGAGCCGGCGGACGCCTGGGTCGGCTCGTTCGTGGGCGACGCCAACTTCGTGCGCGGTCGCGGAAGCGCCGGTCGGGTCGAGTCGGTGTTGGGCACGTTTCGGGGCGACGGCGAGGGAGAGGTCTGGCTGATGATCCGACCCGAACAGGTGCGACTCCATCTCGACCCGCGCGGGCCGGCTCGGGTGACCGGGAGGGAGTTCTTCGGCCACGACCAGCTGGTCACGGTGGCCTTCGACGACGGCTCCCAGATGAGGTCGCGGATGGGACCGGGCGACCACTTCTCCCCGGGAGACCGGGTCCGCATCGACGTCGACGCGGTGACCGTGTTCCCCGGCTGACGGTCAGTCGCCGCCTGCAGTCCGCTTGAGCCTGATCCGGGTCAGTGCCCGGTCCTCGACGGCGAGGACGGTGGCCTCCCAGTCACCGACCACGACCGTGTCCCCCGGCTCGCTTGGAATGCGACCCAACGCCTCGAGCACCATGCCCGCCACGGTGGCGTATTCGCCGGTCGGCACCTCGACGCCGATGTCGACGAGGTCGTGGATGGGATAGCGGCCGGGGAGCTCGATCGTGCCGTCGGGACGGCGCTCCACCGAGAGGACCTCGCGGTCGTACTCGTCGTAGATCTCGCCCACCAGTTCCTCGATGAGGTCTTCGATCGTCACGATCCCCTCCCCGGAGCCGTGCTCACTGATGACCACGGCGAGGTGCTGACGGCGGATCTGCATCTCGCGCAAGGCGACCAGGGCGCTCACGGTCTCGGGGAAGAACAGCGCCTCACTGGCGGCATCGGCGACCGTTCCCGACTCGGAGAGGAGGTCGCGCAGGTGGACGACACCCACGACTTCGTCGAGATCTCCCTCGGTAGCCACCGGGGCACGCGAGTGGCCGGAGTCGAGGAGCACCCGGAGTCCCTCGCGGGCGGTTGCCCCGGCGTCGAGCACCACAACCTCGCGGCGCGGTCGGAGCAGCTCTCGCAATGTCCGCTCCGAAATGTCGATCGCCCCCGAGATGATCACCTGCTGTTGGGGAGTGAAGCCGGTCTGGGTGATGATGAGCTCGCGGATCTCCTCCCGGGTCACCTCCTCTCCGTGGCGGCTGGGATCCCCCCCCAGGAGCCGGACGACCAGGTCCGAGCTCTTGGAGAGAGCCCACACCAGCGGCTTGGACAGGACCGCGATCCTCGAGAGTGGCCGGGCCATGACCAGGCCCCAAGACTCGGCGTTCTGCATCGCCAGGCGCTTCGGAGCCAACTCGCCCAGGACGAGGGTCAGGTACGAGATGACCAGGGTGACGAGGACGATGGCGGCCGGGCCGGCGGCGTTGCCCAGGAAGCCGAGTGAGTCGGCTAGTGGCTCCGAGAGGGTGACGGCCGCCGATGCCGACGCGAAGAACCCGGACAGGGTGATCACGATCTGGATCGTGGCGAGGAACCGGTTGGGATCCCGGGCGAGCTTGGCCAGGAGAGCGCCTCGCTTGCCCCGCGCCTCGAGGCGCTGAAGCTGACCTTCGCGCAGGGAGACCAGGGCGAGCTCGGTTCCGGCGAACACCGCGTTGATCAGGATGAGAAACGCGATGAGCACGATCTGGGGCCAGATGCCGCTCATGATCGGCACATACCGGAGCGGCCCCCGGTCGGGGGCGTCGGTGACGGGATGCGTCTACCGGAAAGGTCTTCGGAGTCGTTCATCGACGTCGGCGTACCGTACCAGGCAGGCCCTCGGGGATCACTGGTTGATCATGTGGACGGCCAGGGGGGACAGCTTGGATTCGAGGAACTCCCTGGTCACTCCTTCCACGCCGGTGGCGTCCATCGCCGAGCGCATGCAGCGCATCCACTCCTCGGCCTCGTCGGCACCGATGGCGAACGGGAAGTGTCGCCTCCGCAACTGGGGGTGTCCACGCTTGTCCGTGTAGAGCGGCGGGCCGCCCAGCCACCCGGAGAGGTACTCGTAGAGCTTCTGGCGCGAAGTCGCGGTGTTCTTGGGCAGCATCGCCCGGAGCACGGGAGACTCCGCCTCGATGATGTCGTAGAAGGCATCGACAAGAGCGCGGACGCCGGCGTCACCTCCCACCGCCTCGTAGGGGGTGGGGTGATCTCCCCAGGGGTGGGCTAGACCGTGGGGCTTGATCGGGATCTCGCCAGGCATGCCCCGAATCTAGATGCGGGACACCGATACCAAAGTCGACCCGACCCGCGGCTCTAGCCGGCGACCGTGATGCTGCCGTCGACGGCGATGGGCCAAGAGGGGTTGTGCGCCACCTCCCACGGATGCCCGTCCGGGTCGCAGAACACGCCGGAGTACCCGCCCCAGGGTGTCGCCGCCGGCTCCCTCGTCACCGTGGCCCCGGCCGTCCGGGCTTGGGCGATCACCTCGTCCACTTCGTCTGGGGACCGGACGTTGTGGGCGAGCGTGATGCCGCCCCACCCGCCGGAGTCCTCGACCGCGGTGTCCGCAGCGAGATCGGCCCGGCCCCACAGGGCGAAAGCCATTCCGCCGAGCTGGTAGAAGGCGACGTCGCCGAGGTCGACGGCCGGTTCCCAACCGAGGGCGCCGTAGAACTTCCGCGCCCGGTCCATGTCGGCCACGCCGAGGGTGACGAGGCTGAGTCGCTGCTCCACGGTGCCAAAGGTACTCTCGGCTCATGGGAGCGACCCACGAGGTGAGCAACCAGACCCCGCCGTTGTACGGCTACGACTTGGCCGGTTCGGACCCCGTGCTTCTCCCCGCCCTCGCCCGGGAAGGGGCGTCCTGGGCGACAGATCAGCTGGAGGACACAGGCAGGAGGATGTCGTCCGAAGAGGTGGTCCGATGGGGCTTCCTGGCGAATGAGAACGCGCCCCGTCTCCTCACGCACGGACCGTCAGGCCACCGCGAGGACCGGGTGGAGTTCCACCCCGCCTGGCACCAGCTCATGGAGCTCGCCGTCTCGGGAGGGTTGCACTCGCTGCCTTGGGAGAGCGGGCCGGGCGAGGGGGGCTTCGTCGCCCGGGCGGCACTGACCTTTCTGGCCTCGCAGGTCGAGGCCGGCCACTACTGCCCGATATCGATGGCCTGCGCCGCCATTCCGACGCTGCGCCACGAGCCCAGTGTCGCCGCTGCCTGGGAACCGCTCCAGTTGAGCCGCCAGTACGACCCTTCGTTCCGGCCCGCCGCCGAGAAGACCGGCGTGATGATCGGCATGGGAATGACCGAGAAGCAGGGCGGCTCCGACGTCCGGGCGAACACCACGAGAGCTGTGCCCCTGGACGGGTCGGACGGGGAGTATCTCCTCACCGGTCACAAGTGGTTCCTCTCGTCACCCATGTCCGACGCCTTCCTCGTGCTGGCCCAGGCACCCGGCGGGCTGACCTGTTTCCTCCTGCCGCGATTCACACCGGACGGCCAGGTGAACGCGCTCCGACTGCAACGCCTCAAGGACAAGCTCGGCAATCGCTCGAACGCATCTGCAGAAGTCGAGTTCGACGGCGCATGGGCGCAGATCGTCGGGGAGGAGGGGCGGGGGGTGTCGACGATCATCGAGATGGTCGCCCACACCCGGCTCGACTGCGTCAGTGGATCGGCCGCCCTGATGCGACAGGCCGTCACCCAGGCGGTCCATCACGCGACTCACCGTCGGGCGTTCGGCTCGACCCTGCTCGAGAAGCCGTTGATGAAGAACGTGCTGGCCGACCTGGAAGTGGAAACGGAGGCGGCCGTCCTCCTGATGATGCGCGTGGCGGGAGCGTTCGACAGGGCGTCATTGGACCCAACCGAGGACATGGTGAAGCGCATCCTCACTCCGGTGGCCAAGTACTGGGTGACCAAGCGCTGCAGCGAGGTCGTGCGCGAGGCGATGGAGTGCCTCGGGGGAAACGGATTCGTCGAGGAGTCGATCATGCCCCGGCTCTATCGGGAGTCGCCGGTCAACGCCATCTGGGAAGGCTCCGGAAGCGTCATCGCCCTCGATGTCGTGCGAGTCCTCGCCCGGGAGCCCGTGGCGGTCAAGGAGCTCCAGCGAGAGCTGGACGAGGCCCGGGGACACGACCCGCGGCTGGACCGCGCCGTCGAGAGGGCCTTCACCGATCTCGAATCCACCGAGGTGGAGTCCCAGGCCCGGATGATCACGGAGAGGATGGCCGTCGCCACGGCAGGCGCCCTGCTGGCCCGCCACGCCTCGGCGGAAGTCTTCGAAGCATTCGCAGCGAGCCGGCTGGCGGGAGACTGGGGGTCGCTGTACGGGACGCTCCCGGCAGGAATCGACCATGCGTCCATCATCGAGCCGGCCCGGCCCGCCGAATGAGCGGCCGGTCTAACGTCGGCGCATGACTGACGACTCCGCGCTGGTCGACGGCCTGGTCACCCAGCTCCTCGAGACGCATCCGCCCGGCGAGACACCGGACATCGAGTTCTGGGGCGCCCAATACGACCTCGGGCTGGCTTGGGTGTGGCATCCGGAGGGCGCCGGCGGACTGGGCCTCCCACGGCGCCACCAGACCACGATCAATCGTCGCCTCACTGAAGCGGGCGCCAGCATCGAGAACCGGGCCCGCAACGTGCTCGGCATCGGGATGGGCGCCGGAGTGCTGGCGGCCCATGGCACCGACGAGCAGCGGCAGCGCTGGCTCCGCCCGATGTTCACCACCGAGGAGGTCTGGTGCCAGATGTTCTCGGAGCCGGGCGCGGGCTCCGACGTTGCCGGGCTCGCCACCATGGCGGTGCGCGACGGCGACGAATGGGTCATCACAGGTCAGAAGGTCTGGACCACCCTGGCGCACCTGTCCAAGTGGGGGATGCTCGTCACCCGCACCGATCCCGACGCACGCAAGCACGAGGGCATGACCTACTTCGTGGTCGACATGGAGGCGCCCGGAGTCGAGGTGCGGCCGCTCTATCAGATCACCGGCGAGGCCGAGTTCAACGAGGTCTTCTTCGACGAGGCTCGAGTCCCGGACTCCTCGCGCATCGACGCCGTCGGCGCCGGATGGCGCGTGGCGTTGACGACCCTCATGAACGAGCGCGTGGCCATCGGCGGCAACACCGTGCCGAGGGGCTCCGGACGCATCGCCGAGGCCGTCAAGGCCTGGCAGGGGACCGGCAGGGACGACCCGGTCCTCCGCGACGAGCTGGTGAGACTCTGGGCAGAGGTCGAGGCGGCACGACTCACCGCGATCCGTGCCGACGAGATGGCCGAAGCAGGCGTGCCCGGGCCGGAAGGCTCGACCGGCAAGCTCGCATGGGCTTCCAACAACAAGGCCGTCATGGCCTTCACCCTCGAGCTCTTGGGGATGGAGGGGACGCTCTATCCCGAGGGTTACGAGTTCGTCCGGCCGTCCGAATTCGCCGGTCGGTCCCCACAGCAGGGTTTCCTCCGGACCCGGGCCAACTCGATCGAGGGCGGCACCTCCGAAGTCATGCTCAACATCCTCGGGGAACGGGTCCTCGGCCTCCCGGGTGAGCCACGCGTCGACCGGGACCTCCCGTGGAAGGAGGTGCCCCGTGGCTGAGGTCTCGTACGCACCGACCGAGGAGACGACCCTCCTTCGGGAGACCGCCCGGGATTACCTGTCCGACCGCCTGGGGATCGCCGAGGTCCGGCGGCTGATGCTCTCTGACGAAGGTTTCGAGCGGGCCGCCTGGAAAGGGCTGGCGGACCTCGGCTGGACCGGGCTCGCCATCCCGGAGGAGTACGGGGGTGCCGGATACGGCCCTGTCGAGCTCGCGGTCGTGTTCGAGGAGATGGGACGGATGGTGACCCCAGGGCCATTCTTCACCACCGTCGCCATGGCCGTCCCGGCCATCCTCGAGCTCGCCGACGCCGGCCAACGAGCGGAATTGCTCCCGCCGATCGCCGGCGGGGAGGCGGTCGCCACGCTGGCGGTCCACGAAGGCCCCCGCGACTGGGACTTGCAGCGCATCGAGACTTCGGCGACTCGTACGGACGACTCCTGGGTGCTGGACGGCACCAAGAACCACGTGCTCGACGGGCATCTCGCCGACCTTCTCCTCGTGGTGGCCCGAATGGATGACGGGCTCGGTGTCTTTGCCGTGCCGGCAACTGCCGAGGGCGTTGCAGTCGAGCAGGTCTCGGTCCTCGACCCCACCCGCCGCCAGGCGACGGTGGCCCTTCGGGGGGTGACGGTTGGCCGACCCCTGGGTGCAGGCGATGCCCGCGCCGGGCTCGGTCGGGCCCTGGCGAAGGCGTCCGCCCTGCTCTCCGTGGAACAGGTCGGTGGTGCCCAGCGGTGCCTGGAGATGGCCGTCGACTACGCCAAGACCAGACACCAGTTCGGGCGCCCGATCGGCTCGTTCCAGGCGGTGAAGCACCGTTGCGCCGAGATGCTGATGAAGGTGGAGCACGCCAAGTCGGTTGCGTATCACGCGGTCAGGACCACGGACGACCCGGAGGAGTTCGCCATCGCATCCCCTCTCGCCGCGTCGGTCGCTTCGGAGGCGTACACCTGGGCGGCGGGGGAGAACATCCAGATTCACGGCGGCATCGGCTTCACCTGGGAGCACGACGCCCACCTCTATCTGAAGCGGGCCAAGAGCTCGGCGCTGCTTCTCGGCGATCCCCGGCACCATCGCCGACTTCTCGGCGACGCCCTGGGCTTCTGACGTCGCAGGCAAGGCCGAATGGCCGAGGGGTGGATTTCTCCCCCACTTGTGGGGGAGTGGCCCGGAGGGCCGAGGGGGCGCGAGCGGAGCGAGCCAGGGTCAGGAGCAGTCGGGGCAGAGCCCGGTCACCAGCAATTCGACCTGCTCGGTTACCCAGCCGTGCTCGTCTTCGAGGTGATGCCGCACCCGACCGACCAGGTCGCCCGTGTGGTGGTCCACCCTGCCGCAGTTGCGGCACCGGAGGTGGAACTCGTCGTCGGGATGGGCAGGCTCCCAGTGCGCCGCCCCGCCCGCGTCCAGGCTGGAGACGCGCACCAGGCCGATCTCGGCGAACAGGCCCA
>CAYLYQ010000003.1:0-7506 GCA_964388105.1 uncultured Acidimicrobiaceae bacterium | reverse complement strand
ACCGGTGTGATCAGCGCCGGGACCGTCGGTGTCGCTCTGCGGTCCGTCAAGCAGACCCTGAACGAGAAGGCTGTCCCGCTCGCCGGGATCACCGCCGCGTTCGTGTTCGCCGCTCAGATGTTCAACTTCCCGGTCGCCGCCGGGACCACCGGGCATCTCATGGGTGGTGCCCTCGCCGCCATCCTGCTCGGTCCCCATCTCGGAGCGCTCGTGGTGACGGTCGTGGTGGTGGTGCAGGCCCTTCTGTTCGCAGACGGCGGCCTCACCGCCCTCGGCTACAACGTGTTGAACATGGCGATCATCCCGGCTTACGGCGGGTATGCCCTCTACGGGATCTTCAGACGGATGCTGCCCTCCGGGCGCGGCGGGATAATCGGAGCGACGGCGCTCGCTGCGTGGGCGTCGGTGGTCCTCTCGGCGATGGCGTTCTCCATTCAGTGGCTCTTCGGGGCGACCGCCCCCATCCCGTTCACCCAGGTGTTCGCCGCCATGGTCGGCGTCCACGCTCTCATCGGCATCGGCGAGGCGGTGATCAGCTCCCTGGCCGTCGGCGCGGTGCTCGCATCCCGCCCCGACCTGGTCCACGGCGCGGCCGGGGTCGAGCTCGGCCCCGAGCCGAAGCGTCGTGTCCCCATCCGGACCTTCCTGATCGGGGGCCTGTTGGTTTCCTTCGTCGTGGCGGCGGTGGTCAGCCAATTCGCCGTGGATAACCCCGACGGCCTGGAATGGGTGGCCGAGACCGAGGGCTTCGTCGACCAGGGGCGTGACCACCACTGGTCCGACTCCCTGTTCGCCGACTATGCCACTCGGGGCATCGAGAACGAGACGCTCAGTCTGGCTGTCGCCGGCATCGCCGGAACCTTGATCACACTCCTCGTGGCTTGGGGCATCGTGCGCGCCGTCCGCGAGCGACCTCCCACACCGGCGACCTGATCGATGGGCGCCGGGCACGCCCACGCCCTCTACGTCCACGAGCACAGTCCCGTGCACGCCGCGCCTCCGGAGGCGAAGGTCGCCGCGGCGTTGCTGTTCGTGGTCGCAGTCGCCGTGACGCCGCCTCGGGCGATGTGGGCGTTCGGCGTCCACGCGGCTTTGCTCGCGTCAGCCCTCGTGGTGGCGAAGGTGCCGTTGCGGTTCTTCCTCGTCCGGCTGGCGGGAACCCTCCCATTCATTCTCTTCGCCTTCCTCATCCCGTTCGTCGGGTCCGGGGAGCGAATCGACCTCGGCTGGGTCACGGTGTCCCGCGACGGTCTCTGGGCGGCGTGGGGAATCATCGCCAAGGCAACTCTCGGCGCCGGCGCCACGATCGTCCTGGTGGCCACGACCGAGATCCCTGCGATTCTCCAAGGGCTGAGGGCACTCAGGGTCCCTGCCGTGTTCGTCTCCATTGCCGGATTCATGATCCGGTACCTGGAGCTGATCGCCGGTGAGATGGCCCGAATGCGGCAGGCGATGGTGGCGAGAGGGCACGACCCGCGGTGGCTGTGGCAGGTGAAGCCCATCGCCTCTGCCGCCGGCGCTCTCTTCATCCGGTCATACGAGCGGGGGGAGAGGGTGCACATGGCGATGGCGGCCCGGGGATATGCCGGAGAGATGCCGGTGCTCGACAGGGCGCCGGTGCCCGTCATGGCTTGGGTCGCAGCCCTCGCCGGTCCGGCAGTCGCCGCAGTGGTCGCCGTTCTGGCTTTGGTGGTCTCGTGACCGCGGCTCTCGAGGTCAGATCGGTCAGGTTCTCGTATCCGGACGGGAGGGAGGCACTGGCGGGTGTCGACCTGGTGGTCCAGCCGGGGGAGAGGGTCTCCCTGCTCGGACCGAACGGCGCGGGCAAGACGACCCTCGCTCTTCATCTCAACGGCCTCTTGCGGGCGACGTCTGGCAGGGTGATCGTGGGCGGTGTGGATCTGGCAGACGACACGGTGGGCGACATCCGGCGACGGGTGGGGCTGGTCTTCCAGGATCCCAATGACCAGCTGTTCATGCCCACCGTCGGCGAGGATGTTGCGTTCGGCCCGGCCAACCTCGGCCTGAGGGGGGACGAGCTCGAGGAGTCGGTGGCGCGGGCCCTGGATCAGGTCGACGCGTCGGAGCTCGCCGATCGCCCCCCGCACCACCTCAGCGGCGGGGAGAAGCGGCTGGCCGCCCTGGCGACGGTCCTGGCGATGGACCCCGAGATCCTCGTGCTGGACGAGCCAGGCTCAGGGCTCGACCCCGCGGGGCGCAGGATGCTGGTGGAGACCCTCTCGGGTCTGGACGTGACACTGCTCGTCATCACCCACGACCTGCCGTTCGCCCTCGAGCTCTGCTCCCGATCGGTCGTCATGGACGGAGGGGTGGTGGTCTCCGACATGCCGACGCGCGAACTGTTGTCTCGCCCGGACCTCCTCACGGCACACCGTCTGGAGCTGCCGTACGGGTTCACGCTGGACGCTCCGCATCCACGAGGATGAGTGCCGGAGATGTGGTCGTTCGAGACCGCCTGGCGGGTGTCAGGCCGGGCTGACCAGCTGGATCAGGTTCCCGCAGGTGTCGTCGAGAACGGCCGTGACCACAGGGCCCATCGGAGTCGGGGGTTGTGTGAACCGGACTCCCTTGGACGCGAGCTCGGCGTGGGCCGCGTGCACATCCTCCACAGCGAACGACGTGTAGGGCATGCCGTCCTCGACCAATGCTCTCTTGAACTCCTGAGCAGCAGGATGCTCGTCTGGCTCCAACAGGAGCTCCACACCGTCCGGTGAGTCATGGCTCACGACCGTCAGCCAACGGTACGCGCCTGTCGGAACGTCGTTCTTGGGGAGGAAGCCGAGCACTTCGGTATAGAAGGCGAGGGCCTTGTCCTGGTCGTCGACGAGGACGTTGGTGACGTGCAGTCGTGGTTTCACTGGTGCTCCTATCGGTGGGATGGCCAACGGTCTGCGATCTCGCCAAGTGGTCCCGTGTCGACGAAGTGCACCTTGGTGCGACCTTCGCGATGGGAATTGACGAGGCCTGCTTCCTCCAGCACCGCGAGGTGCTGAGAGATTGCCTGGCGGGTCGACTTGTTGCTGTGCTTCATTGCCAATCGCGTGCAGATGTCGAACAGTGTCAGACCGTCTCGATCCACGAGCTCATCGAGGATCAGTCTTCGGGTGGGATCAGACAGTGCCCGGTAGATGTCGCCCACTCCCGCCACAATAGGCAAGCAACGACTTGCATGTCAACTGGCGCGGGCTACTCGTCGACTGGGAAGTGCGCCGCGTCGTCGAGGAAGATGCGGTCCTCGCCGACGTGGAGCAGTGCCGGGCCGTAAGCCGCTCGAAGGTTGTCGGCAGTGAGCACCTCCCCGGGAGGGCCCCATGCCACCACGCGGCCTGACACCAGGATCACATGCTCGGCGACTCCGGCTTCGGTGAGGTCGTGGGTGGTCATCACGACCGCGCACCCCTGGTCGATCTCGCGGTGGATCACGTCGTCGATGGCACCGGCCGTGGTGATGTCGATGCCGGTCAGCGGCTCATCCAAGAGGAGGATGTCGTGATCCTGGGCCAGGCCCTGCGCCACGAAAGCCCGTTGGCGCTGCCCGCCGGACAGCTTGCTGAGGTGGCGTGTGGCGAGATCGGTGATCCCGACGCGTTCCATGGCTCCGTCGATGGCGGCCTGATCGTCGCCGCCGAGCCGGCGGTATGGGCCCGAAGTGGCGTAGCGACCCATCGCCACCACTTCCCGCACCGACACCGGCAATGCGTCGGGCACCTTGGTCGACTGCATGACGTATGCGATCCGCTTGCGGTCCACGGCAACCTCGATGGTCCCGCTCATCGGCTCGATGAGGCCGGCGATCCCGTTGAGCAGGGTCGACTTGCCGGCCCCGTTGGGACCGATCACCGCGGTCAGTGCCCCGTAGGGGATCTGGAAGTCGGAGCTGGACAGCGCGACATGGTCGCCGTAACCGAGAACGACCTCCCGAGCGCGAACCGCGAACCCGTTCAGGCTGCGCACTTGGGGCACCGGCCCTCGATCTCGAGGGAGTGGTTGACGGCGTCGAAGCGGGTGAGCCCACCGATGTCGCGGACGATTCGATCCATCTCGGCCTCCATCGGCTGGGGCAGGGTGACGTCTTCCACAGCGCCGCAGTCGATGCACACGAGGTGGTGGTGGTGGCCACGGAGCCACTCCGCCAGTTCGTAACGGGTCAGGCCTTTGACGGCGAAATGTGGGATGAGGACGCCAGCCTCTTCGAGCACGGCCAGCGAGCGGTAGACGGACGAGAGGGGGACGGTGCCCGAGAGCCTCTGGTGGATCTCGGCAGCGCTCATCGGCCCTTCGGCCTCGCCGAGGACGTCAACAACGGCCCGTCGCCCCGCGGTGTAGCGCACGTTCGAATCACCGAGCCGGGATTCGACCTGGCGATGGTGGCTGGCGGTGGTCATGGGACGATGTTAGCCTGTTTGATAACGATTCTCATTATAGACACATGATCAAGAAGGCAGCCCTCGCAATCCTCCTCCTCGTCACCGCGTGCGGAAACGGCGCCGGCGAGGAGTCCCCCCAGGTGGTGGTCACCACCAACATCCTCGGAGATGTCGTGGCCGCCGTGGTCGGCAGCGAAGCAACCGTGGAAGTGCTCATCGGCATCGGCGCGGATCCGCACGAATTCCGCGCCTCCTCCGCGCAGGTGGCGGCGATGGCGCGCGCCGACCTCGTCGTGGCCAACGGCCTCGGGCTCGAGGAGGGCCTCACGGCCGTCCTCGAATCCCTGGCGGACGACGGCGTGGCCGTTCTGGAGGTTGGCCCCGAACTCGACCCGATCGAGCTCGACCCTGCCCACGAAGACCACGGCGCCTCCGGCTACGACCCCCATGTCTGGATGGACCCCCTTCGGATGGCCACCGCAGCGCACCTGGTGGCGGCGGAACTCTCTGCCATCGACCCCGAAGGGGGGTGGCTCGACCGGGCCGGGGCCTACGCCGGCCGGCTCCGCGCCACCGACGAGGAGATCTCCACGATCCTCGCCGCGGTGCCTGCGGACCGGAGGTCGATCATCACCAATCACGCCACCATGGGCTACTTCGCCGATCGGTATGACTGGGAGATACTCAGGACCGTGATCCCCGGAGGTTCGACGACGGGGGCACCCAGCTCGGCGGAGCTCGCCGAGCTCGTCGCCCTGATCCGCGCCGAGGGAGTGCGGGCGATCTTCGTGGACAGCACCCGCAACGACGACATCGCCCGGGCCGTGGCCGCGGAAGCCGGCACACCGGTCGAGATCGTCCCGCTCCACACGGAATCGCTGACCGACCCGGGAGGCGAAGCCCCCACCCTCATCGATCTCCTGCTCCACAACGCCCGGGAGATCGCCCGGGCGCTCGGGTAGCGTCTCGTCGTGGACTGGCTGATCGAACCGTTCCAACTGGCCTTCCAGCAGAGGGCTCTGGTCGCAGGGCTGCTGGCTGCCGTCGGGCTCGCTCTGGTCGGGACCTGGGTGGTGATCAGGGGGATGGCCTTTCTCGGCGACGCCCTCGTCCACGGGGTGGTGCCGGGCATCGCTCTCGCAGTCATCTTCGACTTCAACCCGTTGATCGGTGCCGCCGGTGCGGCCGTGGTCATGATCCTCGGGATCAACTACGTGCGCAGCCGGACCAGCTTCGGCGACGACACCGGCATCGGCCTCCTCTTCGTGGGCATGCTGGCTCTCGGCGTCATCCTGCTGTCCACGGTGCCGTCCTACTCGGGCACCCTGGCCGCGGTCCTGTTCGGTGACACGCTCGGCGTCACCGGTGGTGACATCGTGCTCTTGGCGGTCATCGCCGGTGTCGCAGTGATGGCCACCGTCACCTTCCACCGCCCGTTTCTCGCCCTCGCCTTCAACGAGGAGAAGGCGCGACTCCTCGGGCTCCGACCCCGTCTCGCCCACTTCGTCCTTCTCGCGCTGATCACGTTGGTCGTCGTGGGATCGTTCCAGACGGTGGGCACCCTCCTCGTGTTCGGACTGCTCGTCGGCCCGCCGGCCGGGGCATCGCTGCTGGCGAAGAGGGTCCCGATGATCATGGCTCTGGCGGTCCTGCTCGGCGCCTTCTCCGTGGTGACGGGCCTGATCCTCAGCTATCACGCCGGGACGGCGGGTTCGGCCTCCATCGCCCTGGTCGCCGTCGTTCTCTTCTTCGCGATCCTCATCGGGCGCGAGCTGGCCGACCGGTTCCGGCCTGCACTGCCGGCCGCCTGAAGCGGCGCTGCCTTCGATCGGCCATGATGGGCGCATGCTCACCCGTCCTTGCCTGAAGTGGAACTACTACGAACCCGACGTGCTGTGCGCGTGGGTGGCCGAGATGGATTTCGGCCTGGCCCCAGCCGTGAGTGCGGCTCTGCACGAAGCGGTCGACGCCGGCGACACCGGATACCCCTATCCGGCGCTCGAGGAGGCCATGGCTGCGGCAGCGACCGGGTTCTGGAAGAGGCGCTTCGGCGTCGCCATCGACGCGGACCGGGTCTTCCCGGCGCCCGACGTCATCGAGGCCGGCCGCCGGGCGATCGTCCATCTCACCGAGCCCGACAGCCCCGTCGTGCTCCACCCTCCCGTCTACTTCCCCTTCTACTCCATGGTGGAGCGCGCCGGGCGTGAGGTGATCGAGGTCCCCTCGTTCGAAGATTCGTCAGGGACATATCGAATCGACACTGCCGGGCTGGACCGGGCCTTTGCGGCGGGCGCCGGGTCCGTGGTCCTCTGCAACCCGTGGAACCCTGTGGGCCGTTCGCTGTCCCCGGACGAGATCGCCGATGTGGTCGAGGTCGCGGCGCGGCACGGAGCCCGCGTCATCTCGGACGAGATCCATGCGCCGATCCTCTATGACGGGCGCCGCCACACCATGGCGGCGTCGCTCGATCCGGAGACGGTGATCACGATCACCGCGGCGTCGAAGGCGTACAACCTCCCCGGGCTCAAGTGCGCTCAGGCCGTGCTGACCAGTGAGCGCGATGTCGAGATCTGGGAGTCGTACTTCACCCCGGACAAGGTGGGTGTGGGCACTTTCGGCTTGATCGCATCGGCGGCGGCCTACGCCCAAGGGGAGGATTGGTTCGACGGGGTCCTCGGCCGCCTCCACCACAACCGAGACCTCCTCGCCCGGTTCGTGGGAGAGCGGCTTCCTCGGGTCCGGATGCATTTCCCCGAGGCGACCTTCCTGGCGTGGCTCGACTTCGGTGACTACGGCTGGGAGGACCCCGCCGAGGTCATGTTGGAGCAGGCCCGCGTCGCTCTGAGCGGCGGCCTTCCCTTCGGGCCTGGCGGAAAGGGCCATGCCCGGTTCAACTTCGCCACCGACGAAGCCACGCTGCTCGCCATCCTGGAGCGGATGGAAGGGGCTCTCTAGCTCGCTTCGCTCGCGCCCCCTCCCCCCTTCGGGGTACTCCCCCGTCTGGCGACGGGGGAGAAATCCTGGCTCGCGCCCCCTCCCCCCTTCGGGGTACTCCCCCGTCTGGCGACGGGGGAGAAATCCTGGCTCGCGCCCCCTCCCCCCTTCGGGGTACTCCCCC
>CAYLYQ010000002.1:86728-94099 GCA_964388105.1 uncultured Acidimicrobiaceae bacterium | reverse complement strand
CGGCCACCGGGGGCGTGGCGCACCGATGTCTGCGCGCTGAATGGTTCGGAGGTTTTGGGTATAGCGTTGGCCACTCGGTTCCAGGGAGGTGATCGATCAGACTGCATCCCCATCGCCGACGCCAAGCGGCTTCGGAGGTCCTTGCCAAATTCGAATCGACTCTGGAGCGTCATCTGGGAGGCGCCGACGACCGGCCCCCCGAAGATGTGGTCGGCTATCTCGATTATCTGGCGGATCTGGAGAGGTTCGCCTTTCACGGCTCCAATCAGGCCGGCCTCGAGGAGCTGAGCACCCAACGAAAGTCGACCGACAGTCGATCATTCGGCCGCCAGCAGGCGGTCTTTGCCACGCCCGACCCCCACTGGGCGGCCTTCTTCGCACTCGTCGACCGCGAGAACATGACGCAGATCCGAAACGGCAGCATCGCCTTCTCGCGCCGGGCGCGAACCCGCTGGTATCTGCGGGACGTGGTGGGCGCGGAGGCGGGTCGGCCCATCGTCCGGGCCGGCTCGCTCTATGTCCTGTCGCGGGACACCTTCCGGCCCGAGCCGAAGATCGCCGGCATTCTGGACACGGCCCAATGGGTCAGCCCGGTCTCGGTGAAGCCGTTGTTCGCCCTGCGCCTCGACCCAGCCGACTACCCGCTGGCCCGCCACATCAGGGCCGTGTGAGTGACTGAAGTGGGTCCCGTGGGACTCGAACCCACAACCAACGGGTTAAAAGCCCGCTGCTCTACCAATTGAGCTAGAGACCCGAGACCCCAGGGGTGAACGGTGTCCCGGTTTCGGTTGGTGCAACACCGCTGCTCCCAGGGTACATCCCGCAAAGTTGGTTGATCCGAGCTGTTCAGGAGAGCTGATCGCGACGGCGGGTCAGGTGAGCGCGTTCCGCCTGGTTGCTCGCAAGGGAGATCGCCCGCTCGTAGGCGTTACGGGCATCGGCACTGCGGCCACTGCGGCGCAACAAGTCGGCACGCGCAGCATGGAACGCGTGATACCCGTCGAGAACTCGGGCGATTCGATCGATCTCAGCGAGGGCGACGGCGGGGCCGTCGACCTCGGCGACCGCGACCGCCCGGTTGAGTCGCACGATGGGCGACGGATCGAGCAGCACCAGCCGGTCATAGAGAGCCACGATGCGGGGCCAATCGGTTGCCTCCACAGTGGGGGCCTCCGTGTGCACTGCATTGATCGCGGCGAGAAGTTGGTAACGCCCCGATCTCTCGATCCCGTTCAGCGGAAGTGGGCGGATCAACTCCCTGCCCTCGGCGATCAGTGTCTGGTCCCAGTCGGATCGGTCTTGCTCGTCGAGAGTGACCAGCTCTCCGGCGGGGGAGACCCGAGTACGCCGGCGCGCGTCCGTGAACAGCATTAGGGCGAGAAGCCCGGCTATCTCGCCGTCGTTCGGCAAGAGAGTTCGGAGCATCCGGCCGAGGCGGATCGCCTCGTCGGAGAGATCGGCGCGCAAGGGGTCGTCCCCGGCGCTGGCCAGGTAGCCCTCGTTGAAGATGAGGTAGATGACGGTGAGCACGCCGGCGAGTCGCTCCTGGATGTCGCCCTCGGCCGGCACTTCGTAGGGGATGTGCGCCGCGCGGATCTTGGCCTTGGCCCGGGTGATCCTTTGGGCCATGGTGGTTTCCTGGACCAGGAACGCATGGGCGATCTCACCGACGGTGAGGCCGCCGAGCAGCCGCAGGGTGAGGGCTACCCGCGCCTCCATGGCGAGGGCCGGGTGGCAGCAGGTGAAGATCAGCCGCAGGCGGTCATCCTCGATCGGGCCGGTCTCCCGGTGGTCATCGTCATCGCTCATCAGCCAGGCCGCTTCATGCTTGGCGTCCCGCTGGGACTCCCGGCGGAGCCGGTCGATCGCCTTTCGGGCCGCCGTCGTGACCAGCCAGCCTCCCGGATTGGGCGGAATCCCGTCGCGCCCCCAATGCTCCACTGCCGCCACGAAGGCCTCGGCCGCGGCCTCCTCGGCGACGTCGAGGTCACCGAAGCGACGCGCGAGGCCGGCCACGATTCGGGCCCACTCCTCTCGGTGGATGCGGTCGAACGCCTCCGCGGAAGGGTCGCTCACTCCTCCAGGAGCGCGGCGAAGGACTGTTCGGTATGGAACGGCCGCACCTCGACTTTCCCGCGACAGGCCTTGGACCCTTCGGCGGCGAGGGACAGCGCGACATCGAGGTTCGGCGCCTCGATCACCCAGAACCCGCCGAGATACTCCTTGGTCTCGAGGTAGGGACCGTCGGTGAAGACCGGCCGGTCGCCTCGGCCGTCGACGGTGGTTGCGGTTGCCGCAGCCTCGAGACCGTCGGCGAAGACGAGATGGCCATCGCGGCTGAGCCGCTCGTTGAATGCGCCGGTGTCGGCGAATGCCTGCAGCATTTCCTCCTTCGAGGAGTAGTTGCCGTAAGGGGCAGGCTCGGCCGGTCCGAACACAGAAAGCAGATACTTGGGCATCGTCAGTCACATCTCCTTTGCAGAGTGCAGTCGGGCCTCCCCGGGACCGGGGAAGCGGTGAATCTCCTGCGGCCACTGCAGCGCAGCCGCCATCTTCCCAGCCCAATAACGGGCACGGTCTTCTCCTTTCCTGTCGGCCCAAAGCCGATTGTCGGTGGCGGTATGTCGGCCGCAATCAGACTCTCCACGAACACGGATAACCCAATACGACAGCGTCGGGAGAGATTCTTTCGCCGGCCATGTCGGGTGACTTTGTCCTCTAGCGGGCCTCGGCACGAATTTCGTAGCTTCGCAGCAGCCCATAGAAGGATTCCGATGAGTCGATTACTGGTGTTGGGCGCCGGCACCGCGGGGACGATGGTGGCCAACAAGCTCGCTTCGAGGCTGCCTCCGGAGTGGGAGATCGTGGTCGTCGAGCCGTCCCCGAACCATCTCTATCAACCGGGACTCCTCTTCGTGCCTTTCGGTCGGTATGTGATCGACGATCTGACCCGGCCCACCCGCCCGTTGCTTTCCGACAGGGTCCACTTGTTGGTGGCGACAGTCGATCGCGTGGACCTCGACACCGGGGAAGTCGTGATGACCGACGGTGAGAGAGTTGCCTACGACCAACTGGTGATCGCCACCGGAACCCATCCCCGTCCCGAAATGACGCCTGGGATGGACGACGAGAAGCTGGGTGAGACCGTCCACGAGTTCTACACAGCGAAGGGCGCTACTGCCCTGCACGAGGCCCTCGAGAAGTGGCCTGGCGGGCGGTTGGTCGTGCACCTCACCGAACTGCCCATCAAGTGCCCGGTGGCCCCCCTCGAGTTCGCCTTCCTCGCCGACAGTCACTTCCGCGACCGGGGGATGCGGGACAAGGTGGAGCTGACCTACGTCACCCCGCTATCCGGGGCTTTCACCAAACCTGCGGCCTCGGGGGCTCTGGGAAGGATGCTGGAGGAGCGCGGGATCGCTCTCGAGGCGGACTTCTACGTCGAGCGGGTCGACGACGGTTCCCTCGTCTCCTACGACGAGCGTGAAATCCCCTTCGACCTCCTGGTGACAGTGCCCTTGAACATGGGGGCGGACTTCGTCGGGCGATCCGGGTTGGGGGACGAGCTCAACCACGTCAAGGTCGATCCCCACAACTTCCTCGCTGCGGGCCACGACAACGTGTTCGCCATCGGTGACGCAGCCTCCCTGCCGACCTCGAAGGCCGGCTCGGTCGCCCACTTCTCGGTGGAGGTCTTCGTTGAGAACTTCATCGATCACATCGCCGGACGGCCGATGCGCCACGAGTTCGACGGGCACGCCAACTGCTTCGTCGAGTCGGGCGGCGGCAAGGCGCTGCTCATCGACTTCAACTACGACACCGAGCCCTTGCCTGGGAGCTATCCGCTCCCGGGGGTCGGCCCGTTGCGTCTGCTCAGGGAGACCCGCCTCAATCACCTGGGGAAACTCGCCTTCAAGCCCATCTACTGGCATCTGTTGCTACCGGGCCGCCGTCTTCCCGTCCCCACCGAAATGTCCATGGCGGGAAAGGTCCGGCCCGCCGACCGAAAGGAGACCTGATGACTACAGCTGTGATGCAGGGTCGCGAAGTCCACCTCGACGCCGAAGGCTTTCTCACCGTGCCTGGTGAGTGGGACGAGGCTCTGGCCGTGGAGCTCGCACACAACATCGACCTCGAGTTGACCGACGCCCACTGGAAGGCGATTCGCTTCGCCAGGGCCGACTTCGCCACCACCGGGGAGACCCCGACTTTGCGCCGAATGGCCACTGCCGGTGGTGTGAGCACCAAGGAGATCTTCGAACTGTTCCCGAAGAAGCCGGCCAAGAAGCTGGCTTACGTCGCCGGCCTCCCCAAGCCGGCCGGATGCGTCTGAAGGAGGCGCCATGACCACTGTCCTGGAAACCGCACCGGTGCCCAAATTCGATTCCGACGAATCGAACGGGGCTCGCAAGCTGTGCATCATCTGTTCGAAGGGGTCCCTCGACATGGCCTATCCCGGCCTGGTGCTGGCCAACGCCGCACTCGGGGAGGGGATCGAGACCCACCTGTTCTTCACCTTCTGGGGCTTCGACATGATCAACAAGGAGACGATGGCTCATCTCAAGTTCACCCCGGTCGGCAACCCGGCGACGCACATGCCGCCGATGCTCATGGGGCTGCCCGGGATGACGGCTTTCGCCACCCACATGATGAAGAAGCAGATCGAAGGTATCGACGTCCCCGACGTGCCCGAGTTCCTCGAGATGATCACCGATTCGGGTGGTCACCTCTGGGCCTGCCGGATGTCCGCCGACATGATGCACATCGACGAGAGCGCCCTCTACGACCGGGTGGAGGGAATCATCAGCGCCGCGGACTTCATCGAGATCTCCGAGGGCGCCCAGATCATCTTCGTCTGAGGTCAGGCGTCGACGGCGGCCGAGAGCAGGCTGCGCAGCTTTCCGAGCTCTGACTGATCGAGAGACGAGAGCATCTCTGCCGCAACCTCGCGGCGGATTCGGTTGGCCCTTTCCAGGATTCTTCGGCCTGCCGGGGTGGCCTCGACCAGCGTGACCCGGCGGTCGCCCGCGTCGGGTAGGCGGCGCACCCAACCCGCCTCGGTGAGTTCGTCGACCAGGGTGGTCGCCGACCTGGGGACGATGCCCAGCTTCTCGGCGAGCTCGCCCATCCGGACGGGCTCCTCACCGCGAGCCACGAAGCGCAGAGCACGAAGGCGGGCAGGCGTTATGCCGGGGGAGCTGATCCGCCGCATCGTCTCGTGATGGACGCGTCGCCACAGCACGCCGAGCAGGTCGGTGACCGCCTCGGCGTCGTCCTGAGCTCTCGTGGGAATACGAGTGGCCATATAATGAGTTTACCTCATTGTGAGTTTTGCTCAGGGAAAGAAAACGGCCCGTCATGCCAGCTGACCGGATCAGCGGCAGTCATCGGGCGATGCGCTCTCTCGTCGCCGATGGCAGTGCTGCCAAACACAAACTCAAGTCGGGAACCCTGCGCCGGATCGCCGGGTACGCCCGCCCTTATCGGTGGTTGATCACTGCCTTTCTCACGCTCGTCGTCGTCGACGGGCTGATCGGCGCTGCGCCCCCACTCATCTACCGCGCCATCATCGACCAGGGGATCGCCGAGCAGCGAACCGCCCTGGTCATCGGCCTCGCCGCGGCGCTGGCCGGGATCGCCTTCATCAGCATGACCCTCGGGCTGTTCCAGCGTTGGCTCTCGTCCCGAATCGGTGAGGGGTTGGTCTACGACCTCCGCACTGAGGTCTTCGATCACGTTCAGAGGATGCCGGTCGGGTTCTTCAGCCGCACCCAGACCGGTGCCCTGGTCTCCAGGCTCAACTCCGACGTGGCCGGGGCCCAGCAGGCGTTCACCTCGACCCTCTCCAATGTCGTCGGCAACGTCGTGGCGGTGAGCGCAACGCTGACGGCGATGTTCGTGCTCTCCTGGCAGGTGACCCTGATCGCGCTGGCATTGCTGCCGGTGTTCCTGATCCCGGCCCGTCTCATCGGCAAGAAGCTGGCCGCGATCACGAGGGAGCGGTACGAGCTCAACGCCGCGATGGGCCAGACCATGACCGATCGCTTCAACGTGGCCGGCGCCCTGCTGGTCAAGCTGTTCGGCAGGCCCGAAGAGGAGTCCGAGGTGTTCGCCGACCGCGCCGGGAGGGTGCGGGACATCGGCATCAAGTCCGCCATGTACTCCCGGGTGCTGTGGAGCGCCCTCGGGATGGTGGCCGCCCTCGCCACCGCCTTCGTGTACGGGTGGGGCGGCGTCATGGTGATCGCAGGGAGTCTCGGCATCGGAACGCTGGTGGCGCTGGGCTCGTACCTCAACCGGCTCTACGGGCCGCTCACTGCCCTGTCCAACGTCCAGGTGGACGTCATGACCACCCTCGTCAGCTTCGAGCGTGTCCTCGAGGTGCTCGACCTGACCCCGAGCATCGTCGATTCCGAGGACGCCTCTCCGGTGCCCGCCGGACCCCTCAGCGTGGAGTTCGACGGTGTCGGTTTCTCCTATCCCGCTCCGTCCGAGATCTCCCTGGCTTCCCTGGAAGCGGTGAAGACCTTGTCCGACGAGGCCGGTCAGCCGGTGCTCACGGATGTCTCGTTCCGGCTCGAGCCCGGGGAGATGCTCGCCTTCGTCGGGCCGTCGGGCGCCGGCAAGTCGACCGCGGCCAGCCTGATCTCCAGGCTCTACGACGTCACCGACGGATCCTTGCGGGTCGGCGGTGCCGATGTCCGGGACGTGACGATGGAGTCGCTGCGGGGCGCCGTCGGTGTGGTGTCCCAGGAGACCTATCTGTTCCACGACACCCTCCGAGCCAACCTCGTCTACGCCCGTCCGGATGCGACCCAGGCTGAGATCGAGGCGGCCCTGAAGGCCGCCCGGATCTGGGACCTCGTCGAGGAGCTTCCCGAAGGTCTCGAGACCGTCGTCGGGGACCATGGGTACCGGTTGTCGGGCGGCGAGAAGCAGAGACTGGCCATAGCCCGTCTCCTCCTCAAGGACCCGCGCATCGTGATCCTCGACGAGGCGACAGCCCACCTGGACTCGGAGTCGGAGGCTGCGGTGCAGAAGGCGCTGGCGACGGCGCTGGAAGGCCGGACCTCGGTGGTCATCGCCCACCGTCTCGCCACCGTGCGTCGGGCCGACATGATCCTGGTGCTCGATGATGGACGGGTGGTGGAGCGAGGCACCCACATGGAGCTGATCCGGAAGGGCGGCCTCTACGCCGAGCTGGTCAGGACGCAGTTGCTCGACGACGACCGGCAGAAGGCGTCGTAGGAGCCGGAAGACCGGACCCTCAACGGAGGGCGGCCAGCCACCCGAGCACTGCGTCCAAGAACTCGGCGGTGCACTCCTCGTGGGCCACGTGTCCGCACTCCGGGACGACGACGAGGTCGGCGGCGG
>CAYLYQ010000002.1:79422-86628 GCA_964388105.1 uncultured Acidimicrobiaceae bacterium | reverse complement strand
GCCTATTCCTGGGGCGGAACCACGCAGTCGGACATGTCCCTGATGCCGCCGCCGGGGTTGTAGTTCTGCACTTCGTGGGTCGGGATCGGGTTGTCCTCGGTGCCGATGAAACGGACCAGCGCCCGGTACACCGCCTCGGCGTATGCCTGGCGGAACGCATCTGTCTTTGCCAGCGCCTCCTCGGACGGATTGGAGATGTAGGCGCCCTCGACGATCGCGGTGGGGACGTCCGCCACCTCGATCAGCGTGTAGTAGTCGGCGCCGTCATTGTTGACGCGGGCCAGCAGACCACTGCCATTGCCCCCGATCCAGTCGGCGTCGAACCGAGCCAGACCCCGGCGCAACTCGTCGACCATCAGACCGCCGAGGCGCGTGGACTCGGGATCGAAGTTGGACACGTATGCCTCGGAGCCGGGGTGGTCGAGGGAGACGGCCCCTCCGCTGTTGTGGTGGATGGAGACGAAGGCGTCGGCCTCGACGGTGTTGGCCAGGGTGGCGCGGAAGGTGAGGCCCACCTCGTAGTCCCCGCCGTTGGGGCCGTCGTGCGGCCGGGTGACGACCACGTTGCGAGCAGCGGGAACGGCCGACCCGGAGGAGACCGCTCCGGTCGCCCAATCAACGTCGTGCGGCGATCGCAGGAGCTCGGCGATGCGCCGGGTCACATCGAGGTTGGCTTCGGCCTCCAGCAGACGCGTCGGGCCGATTGCGCCTAGGTCGGGCAGGCCGTGTCCGGCGTCGAGGACGATTGCGGCATCCGCGAACCCGTTGCGTTCGACGAGGACCTCGCCCGGGTCGACCTGGTCGGCGGCGATCCAGCCCTCCCTGTTGCAGACGTCCATGACGCGGTAGCCACCGCCCTCCTCGCCGAGGACGGCGAACGGGATATTGCCGCCGATGGCGGACTCGGTGACCCCGTCCGCGGTGTAGCGAGAGCCGGGGCGGCTGATCACGTAGCCCGTCTCGGTCGCCGGGGCCTCCGGAGCCGTGGTGGTTGTCGTCGTGCTTCTGGCGATGGAAGTGGTGGTCGACCCACCCGGGGTGTCGGCTGGAGCCTGGCCGTCCTGCCAGACGAGGAAAACGAGCAGCGCGGTGACTGCGACGAGGACGACGACGATCGGCTGGTTGCGGCTCAGTGGGCCCCCTGGAGGATGACCGCGCTAGGACACCACAAGTGCCCCGTTACACCAAGCCTTTGGTCAGCCGACGTGACGGGGTGGCACCCCGACCCGGTCGGTGAGCGCCTCTTCGCGGTGGCGGACGATCCGCTCGGCAATCCCCTGGGCGGCGTGACGGATCCACATGGCGGTCTGGGAGCCGTCCCGGAAGTCGGCCTCACCGAACGCGTCGACCCGTCGCTGCTCCAGAAGACGCGCCGCCTGGGCGAACTCGCGCTCCGACCCCGGGGTGTAGACGGCGTAGGTCCGGCCGCCGTTGCCGGAGACGATGGAGAACACCGGCACGTCGGAGGGGCCGTCGGCGACGTAGATCATGTTCTGGAAGGGGACCCGGCGGTCGGCCTGGGCGATCTTGGCGTTGACATCGATGCTCGGGTTCTTGTTGGACCCCTTGTTGATCTCGAACACCGCCCGCGTCTTCGACGTGTTGTCGATCACATAGATCAGCTGCTGGATCTCACCCTCCGGGGAGAACAGCCGGTCCTGCTTCGCCCCGTAGTCCGGCGGAGCGACGATCTCGGTGAACTCACACGCCCAGATGAAGTCGAGGTGGGGGGCGATCGCCGACCCCAGGATCATCTGGCGGAGACCTGTCGACACGACGTAGTGCTCGACCGTCACCTGGTGGTCGGCGAAGCGCGGATCCGCGGAGATGTCCTTCTTGAGAAGCTCCAGGAAGTCCGGGATGCCGGCCTGGAACTCGATCTCGGCACCGAGCTCCTTGAGCAACTGGTTGCTGAGGCCCGGCATGCGCCCGTTGCGGACGTAGGACAGGATGTGGTTCAGGTAGAGGTGATCCCGCTGGATGAGCTTGGAGCCGTGGCTGCGGTAGAAGTCTTCGAGCCCGTCCACCTCGGCCCAGAACTCGGCTTCGTCGATGTCATAGTGCCGAAACAGCGGCCCTTGCATGTTCCCGGGGATCAGTGTCTTGTCGAAGTCCCAGATCACCGCGATCACGTTCTGGGGAAAAAGTTGGCGTTCCACTTCCACAAGAGGCTATCGGGCAGCCGGGAAATGACAACGGTTACGGTTGCGCCGTGTTCGACGTCTACTCATCGACATTGGATGTGAAGTCGGGTGATGTCACTCTCAATGTTGCGGTACATGGGGACCCAGAAGGAGAGGTCGCGCTCTTGATCCATGGCTTCCCGGACTCGGCCAGGCTATGGAGGAACCAGATCCCCGAGCTCGTCGAGGCGGGGTACCGGGTGGTCGCCCCGGACTTGAGGGGCTTCGGGCGATCCGACCGGCCGCTCGAGGCCGCGGCGTGCGGCATGGGCTCGATGGTGGGCGACATGGTCGCGGTGCTCAAGGCAGCCGGCGCCGAGCGCGCCCACCTGGTCGGCCACGACTGGGGAGCCGCCGTCGTATGGCAGATGGCGTCACGCGTCGCCGAGATGGTTGCCAGCGCCACCGTCCTCTCCGTCGGCCACATGGCCGCGTACCAGCGCGCCGGCCTTCCGCAGCGCGAGAAGGCCTGGTACGTGCTGTTGTTCCAGTTCGAGGGTCATGCCGAGAGGTGGCTGTCTGACAACGACTGGTTCTGGTTGCGTCGCTGGTCTGACAGCGAGGAGGTGGAGAACTGGATCTCCGACTTGAGCCGGCCCGGCGCCCTCACCGCAGCGCTCAACGTCTATCGGGCGAACATGGGCCCGGAATACTGGGTATCGCCGCCCTTCGAGCCCGACCCAGTGCAAGTACCCGTTCTCGGGATCTGGTCGTCGGGTGACCCCGCGCTGACCGAACGGCAGATGACCGGCTCTGGGGAGTTCGTGGCCGGCGACTGGCGCTACGAGAGGCTTGAAGGGGTTGGCCATTGGATCCCGCTCGAGGCGCCCGACCGGCTCAACCCTCTCCTGTTGGATTGGCTCGCCGCCCACCGGCAGTGAGCACCATCCGCTTCGGGATCTCGGAGCTTCCGCCCGATGACACCACGGACGCCGAATTCCTGGACGGCTTGGTGGAGCTGGGGCACGGAGCTCTCGAACTCCCTTTCACCAAGGACTTCCCCTGGAAGGAGAAGCGGTGCGAGGAGTTCGGCGCCCTCGCCGCCGCGAGGGGAATCCGCCTGTCGGTCCACGCCCCCTATTTCGCCGGCCTGACCCTCCCCGACGAGGACAGGGGAAAGCAGTCACTCGCTGCCATGGAGCACACGATGAAGCTGGGCAGGGCGCTCGGCGCCCCCGTGATCGTCGCCCACTTCGGGTCCAACTACGAGGAGGAACCCGAGGTGCTGATGGACCGGATCCGCAGCCGACTGGAACGGATCGGGGCCAAGGTGGAGGGCATGGGGGTCGGCTTGGGGCTGGAGACCGCCGGCAACCGCAGCCAGTTCGGCAGCCTCGGTGACATCGCCCAGCTCGCGTCGGAGTTCTCCTTCGTCAGGCCGGTGGTCGACTGGGCCCATGTTCACGCCATGACCGGTGGGGGACTCACCAGCAAAGACGCCTTCCGGGCGGTGCTCGACTTCGTGGAGCAGAGCTTCCCCGGGTGGATGGTCACCCCCCTACACACTCAGTTCTCCGACAACGAATTCGGGAAAGCGGGCGAGATCCGCCATGTGGCCTACGGGGACGGCACGCTCCGCATCTCGCCGCTGATCGCCGCCGTCCAGGAGAGGGGCATATCGATGGTGATCATCTCCGAGTCGAGGGACATGGCCAGCCACGGCCGAATCTGGGACGAGGCCCGCCCGCTGTTGGAGAAGCCGGCTTCATCGGGCACCAGACCCCTGGCGTCGACCGACATCCAGTTCCCGCGGCCCATCCGGGTTCGCAAGGACGGAGATCGGTTCGTTCCCGAAGGCCTCGACCGTCCGGTCACCTTCTCCAACGTCGACAAGGCCTTCTTCCCGGAGCTGAGCAAAGGTGACCTGATCCAGTACTACGCCTCCATCGCTCCGGTGCTGTTGCCGCATCTGGCGGGGCGTCCCATCTCGATGTCCCGTTATCCCGAGGGAATCTTCGGCGGCTCGTTCTACGAGAAGCGGGCGCCGGGACACCAACCCGATTGGATGCGCACCACGCCAGTGGACTCTGACAGTCAGGGGGGCATCATTGACTTCCTGCTGGCGGACTCGGCCGAAGCGCTGATGTGGTTCGCCAACATGGGGTGCATCGAGGTCCATCCGTTCCACTCGCGGGAAGGCAGCCTCGACAACCCCGACTACGCGATCTTCGACTTCGACCCGTCAGAGGGCTCGACCTGGAACCAGGTCGTGGGGGCGGTCAAGCTCCTCGAGGTGGCGCTCCGCCAGTTGGGCCTGACCGGATACCCCAAGCTGTCCGGATCCCGGGGCATCCACGTCTACGTCCCGATCGAGCCGGTGCACGACTACTCCCGGGTGCGGCGGTTCGTCGGCGAGGTGGGCCGCTATCTGGCGGCTGCGAACCCGGACGACGTCACGATGGAGTGGGACAAGGGGAAGCGCACCGGGAAGGTCTTCATCGACCACAACCGGAACGCCTCGGGCCAGACGGTGGCCGCCCCGTACTCGGTCCGCCCGCGGCCGGGCGCTCCGATCTCGGCGCCGCTGGCGTGGTCCGAGCTCGACGATGCCGAGAACGGGCAGTGGACCATCGCCAACATCTGGGACCGGTTGGTGAGACACGGCGATCTCTTCGCGCCGGTGGCAGCCGGTGGGCAGATCCTCGACGAGGCAGAAGGGCGCCTCGGCATCGCCTGATTCCCGTCGGTAGTGTTGATTCATGGACCTGTATGCCCGCGTCAACATCCTCGGTGGGCGTTCGGTCCGGCTGCCGAAGGGGCGCGTCGATGACGCCATCGTCCTCGACAACGACCCCGTCGGCCGGGCCCGCAGCTGGGCGTCGCAGGGCATCGACCGTCTCCACATCGTCGACCTCGATGCCGCGGCCTACGGAGACGATCGGAACCGCGAGCTGATCGGACGAATGATCGAAGCGGTCGACGTGCCGGTGCAGGTGGCGGGCGGCGTGAGGTCTGAGGGTGAGGTGGAACGGATTCTCGACCTGGGGGCGTGGCGGGTGGTGATGGGAACCGCCGCCATCGAGAACCAGGTGATGGTCTGGGACATGTGCCGTGAGTACCCCGAGAAGATCGTGGTGTCGCTCGACGTGCGGAAGGACGGCGAGGTGGCCACCCGAGGCTGGACCCGCAACAGCGGCCGTTTCCTCGAAGAGGTGCTCATCGAGATGTCCTCGGCTGGGGCCGTGGCCTTCCTGGTCTCGGAGGCCAACCGGGACTCCCTCAGCGAGGCGCCGAATTGGGAGATCCTGACCGAATCGCTGGCCATCGTCGACGAGCCGGTGATCCAGTCGGGCGGGGTGCGCGACCTGGAGGACCTGCGCCGGCTGACGCAGCTCGAGTCGAACGGGCACCGTCTCGCCGGGGTCATCGTGGGTCGTGAGGTCACGGTCGGGCGGTTCAGCATCGAGGAGGCGAAGGAAGTCTTGTCGGGCGGCGGGCCGATGCGTGCACCCGGTGGCATCACGGCGGCGCGGACCAGCGTTGGCGTGACTGACCTGGGCGCGGCACTCGACTTCTATACACAGAAGCTCGGCTTCGAGAAGGTCCGCTCCTCCGACGGTTCCGACGCCGTGGTCGTCCAAGCCTCGCCCGGCCAGCAGATCGAGCTGGTCGAAGGAAAGTCAGGTAGGCCCGAGCGTCTCACCTTCCGGGTGGCCGACCCTCGCCGCTGGCGCGAGCACCTGGCGCACGTCGGCATCGACTCGACCGAGGTGGGCGAAGGACTCGAACTGGTCGACCCCGACGGGGTCGTCATTCGCCTCGAGCCGTAGGTTCAGCCCTCGACCCGCGTGCGGGACTGCTCCCGCATGTACTGACGCAGGTACCAGGGGCCACCGCCCCCCGCACCCGAGGTGCCCGAAGACTTCCAGCCGCCGAACGACTGGATGTCCGGCCATGCACCCGTGGTCGCTCCCGCGGCCCGGTTGACGTAGGTGGTCCCGGCCTCGATACGGGAGAACCACTCGTCGATCTCCTCTTCGTCGCCCGAGAAAAGACCGGCCGTGAGCCCGAAGATCGTGTCGTTGGAGCGCCGGATCCCTTCCTCCAGGTTCGAGACGCTCATGACCGCGACCACGGGGAGGAAAAGCTCCTCTTTCCAGATCCACGAGTCGTCGGGAGCGGTGACGATGGTGGGCTCGACGAACTGGCCACGGGCGAAGTCGCCCTCGGTGAGCACCGACCCGCCGTAGAAGATCTCGCCGCCGCTCGCCTTGACCTCGTCGATGGCTCGCTGGAAGCGGGCAACGGCTGATTCGTCGACGACCGGTCCCATCCAGTTCTCGAGATCCGTGGGATCGCCGACCTTGATCTCCGCGGTTCGCTTCACGAGCCTGTCGACGAACTCGTCGTAGACATCGTCCTCCACATACACCCGAGAGGTGGCGGAGCATTTCTGGCCGCTGAGCCCGAAGGACGCCCGCGTAACGCCCTCAACCGCGGTGTCGAGATCGGCGGAGGCGGTGATCACCACAGGGTTCTTCCCGCCCATCTCGGCGATGACGGGCTTGGGCCGCTTCTCGTTCCCCGTGCGGTAGAGCTCCATGCCCACGTCGTAGGAGCCGGTGAACGTGACCCCGTCGATGCCGTCATGGTGGGTGAGGTAGTCGCCAACCACAGAACCGCGGCCCGACACGATGTGGAGGGCGCCTGCGGGCAGGCCTGCTTCGGCCATGACCCGATAGAACTCGAACGCCATGAGGGCACCGGAGTTGGAGGGCTTGATCACGACCGTGTTCCCCGTGATCAAGGCTCCGATCGAGGGGCCGCCGGCGAGAGCCATCGGGAAGTTGAACGGGGACACCACGGCCCACACGCCCCATGGTCGGAGCACCGATTGGTTCACCTCCCGCCCCTGACTGGACAGCTGGGTCACGAACCCGTTGTGCTCGGTCATCTGGCGGGCGTAGTACCGGAAGAACTCCACGGTCTCGGCGATGTCGCCCAGCGATTCGAGCCGGTTCTTCCCGATCTCGAAGGAGAGCTTGGCGGAGATGTCGTAGATCTGGGACTCCATGACGTCGGC
>CAYLYQ010000002.1:53330-79322 GCA_964388105.1 uncultured Acidimicrobiaceae bacterium | reverse complement strand
GCCTCGTTCAACTCGCGGTTGTCCGCGGACATGGTGGCGTAGGTGATCTTCATCCCTTCGACACTAACCCATAGGACGGCAGGCCCAAGCCGGGATCCGGAGTAACAGTCTGAGGCAGTATCTGCCGATAAGAGAGACATGGGCCTCATGTCAGGTTCCCTCTTCGGGTCCTGGTCCGCATTGGGCATTCACCAGCAGGTGGTGCGTGTGGGGGCGGCCGTAGGTTGGGCCGCCGCCGTGCTCATCTTTCTCGTTGGGGTGTCCACCGGTGACCCCAAGATGATGCTTTCGGCCGTCGGTCCGGCGGCCGCGGCTTCGTTCATGACCGCGCAGGCGGTCATGAGGCGCGAAAGCGCCGGTGTGGCCATGTTCGGATCGTCGCTCATCATCGCGGTCGTTCACACCCTCATCGGCGTGTCGGGAGCCGGGATCCCACTCTCGGTGGCGCTGGTGGTGGTCACGGCGCTCGCGGCGATGCTCGTCGAGCGTCACCAAGGGCTGGCGGTCGGGCTGCCGGCGGCGATCCTGCTCGTCCTCCCGCAGGCTTGGGAGCTCGATCGGCTCGTCGCCGTTCAGACCGGGGTGGTCAACGCCGTGGCGTTCGTGGTCGCAGCGGTGGTGTTCATCGCCATCAGACGCGAAGTCTCCAAGTACAGCGGTCGCTACCGGGCGCTGTTCGACGACTCCCCGGCAGCGGTCCTCGAAGAGGACTGGACCGAGGCGGTCGAATACCTGCGCTCGGAGTATGACGGTCGCCCCGAGCGCGTGGAACGGTTCCTTCTCGCCTATCCGCCGGTTCTTCGCGCCGCCGTCGGCAAGGCGAAGGTGGTCCGGGCCAACCCGGCTGCCGTGCACCTCCTCGAGGCCTCCTCCGAGGAGGAGCTGGTCGGGTACCGCGACGGAACCCGGGTCAGCGATGTCAACCTGGAGGCATGGGCGGCGATCCTCGGCGCCATGTACCGGGCGGAGAAGACATACGGCATCGACATCGCGACGAACACCCGGAAAGGTCGCTCGATCTGGGTGCAAGTTCGCGGGGCGGATACAGAACCATCTCGCCCGGCTTCGTCGATCCTGGTCGGGCTGGCGGATGTGACCCACAACCGTGCGCGACAGGAGGCGATGGCAGAGCTGGTTCGGGCCAAGAACGACTTCATCGCCAAAGTGAGCCACGAGCTCAGGACCCCGCTGACGGCGGTCGTCGGCCTCGCTTCCGAGCTGCATTCGGGCGAGGACCTGGAACCTGAGGAGCGGGCGGAGCTGACCGAGCTGGTGGCGGGCCAGGCCCGTGAGGTCGCCGGAATCGTCGAGGACCTCCTGGTTGCCGCCCGGAGCGAGCTCGGGTCGATGACCGTCGAGAACAAAGTCGTGCACCTCGGGGAGGAGTTGGAGGCCACGATCCAAGGGCTTGGGCTGAAGCTGGCCGAGACGGAGGAAGTCTTCCCCTACGTGATCGCCGACCCCGGGCGGGTGCGCCAGGTGCTGCGCAATCTCCTCACCAACGCCGCCCGCTACGGGGGGCCTCGGGTCAGCGTGCGTGCCGGTGTGCTGTCGGGCAAGGCGTGGCTCGAAGTGCGAGACGACGGCGACGGAGTGCCCACCGGCCTGGGCGAGGCGATCTTCGAGCCGTACACCGGATCGGGGAGCCGGCCCGGGGAGGCGGTGGGCATCGGGCTGGCCGTCTCGCGGCAGCTCGCCGAGCTCATGGGGGGCACCTTGACCTACTCCCGGGACGGCAGGGAGACGGTCTTCCGGCTCACGCTCCCTGTGGCGTCGGTGTCGCCCGCTCGTGCGCTGGCGTCACAAGCCGCCGACGCCTGAGCTAACTTTTACCTCCTGGTGTTCGACGGAACCATGCCGATCGTCTATTGGCCGCTGATGCTGGTCACCGCGTACCTGCTCGGGTCGGTCCCGTTCGCGCAGGTGGTGGCCCGCATGAAGGGTGTCGACCTGCGCAAGGTGGGCAGCGGCAATGTCGGCGCGGGAAACGTCACCTCGACCATCGGGAAGGGCTGGGGAACGACTGCCGCGGTCCTCGATGCGATGAAAGGCTTCGTGCCGGTCTACATCGCTCGGAAAGTGGGCCTCGGGCCGGGCGCCGCGGGGATGGTCGGCCTTTCGGCCGTCATTGGCCACAACTGGTCGCTCTTCATGAGGGGGCGTTCCGGTCGTGGCCTCGCCACCTCCGCCGGGACTCTCCTGGCCCTCGATCCGGTGATGCTCGTCTGGACCACCGGCTGGGCCGTGGCGGGATGGAAGATCGGCGGCGGCCTGGCGGGGTTCCTCGGATGGGGCCTGCTGCCGGTGGTGGCGGTGGCACTCGGGCGGCCTCCTACCGAGAGCCTCTTTCTCGCCCTGCTCGCGATCGTGATCGTGGGCCGGCGCATGCAGGGGAATCTCGACAGCTCGCGCGATCCACAGGCGATGTGGCGTCGGGCGATCTTCGACACCGACGATGACGGTCACTTCAGGGATACGGTCGAGGACCCAATAATCCCGTGAGCCCGAAGCGGGTCCTGATCCTCGCTGTCGTGGCCCTCGTCGTCTACACCGGCGTCGCCATCTGGGTGGTGAGGAACTACGAGATGCCCGAGGTGCGGGGCACGGCGTGGATCTACCTGTCGCTCGCCCTCCTCGCCTACCTGGGCGCGCTGTGGTTCTACGGCTTGCTCTTCCGGGAGTCGGTGCGGGAGTCGGGTGGTTCGATCCGCCCGTGGTCCGCTTTCAAGGCCGCGCTGGTGGGCGCCGGTGTCGCCCGTCTCATTCCCGCGGGGGGAGCGATCACTCCGGTGGCGCTCGCGTGGACCGTGAGGGACGAGACCGAGAAGGCGGCTGGCCCAGCCCTCAGGACCGTGATGCTCAACTATGCCGGCCTCTTGGTCATGGCCGGCGGAGGGCTCCTCATCGCCCGGCCGAGAGAGGGTGCTCAGATCGCCTCGGTCAGCCTGGTGGTCATCGCCCCGTTCGTGCTCGTGGCCGGTGTTGCGCTCATGTTCGGCTCGGGAAAGCTCGCGTCGCTCAACAAGTACCTCCCCCGTTTCGCACGTGAGCGCCTGGCAGGCTCGGTGGTCAACCACCCCCCGGGCCTCCAGTCGCAGGCTTACATCTGGGCCCGACTTGGCCTGGAGGCGGCGTCGCTGTGGCTGGTGCTGGAGGCCTTCGCACTCGACATCAACGGCTTCCAGGTGATGGCGAGCTTTGCGGTCTCGTCGCTGGCGGGCGGCCTGCCGGGGACCCCGGGCGGCCTCGGTGTCACCGAGGTCGGGCTGGCGCTGATCCTCGCCGCGTACGGGGTGCCCTCCCAGGTCACGGCGGTCCCGATCATCATCTTCCGGGTCATCTCGTACTGGATCCCGGCCGCTCTCGGGTTCCTCGCCGGAGGGACCACCTTCCTCAAGTCCTCGGCCGCCGAGGAGGCCGCGGAGGCGACCCGGACCTAGAGGGGTACCGGCGCTTCGCGGTACCCTCCGACAGATGAGTGTCGAATTCAGTCTCTCCAATCAGGACGGCAAGACGATCACCAACGAGGATTTCGCCGGCCGCAAGTACGTGATGTTCTTCTACCCGCGGGCGATGACTCCGGGGTGCACGATGGAGTCGTGCGACTTCCGTGACTCGTACCAGGAGTTCGCCGATGCGGGTTACGCGATCGTGGGCGTCAGCCCCGACGACCCGGAGCGCAACAAGCGTTTCCAGGAGAAGGAGGGCCTCAACTTCGACCTCCTCTCCGATGAGGACCTGTCTCTTGCCAAGCAGCTCGGTGCGTTCGGCGACAAGAGCCTCTACGGGAAGCTCACGAGCGGCCTGCTCCGCTCCACTTTCGTCATCGACGAGAACGGCGAGGTGGAGAAGGAGTACCTCAACGTCAAGGCCACCGGCCACGTCGACCGGGTCAAAGCCGACCTACTCGGCTGAGCCCAAGCGCTTTCCGGCCATCTCCTCGAGCGCCCTGACCAGCGCGTGATTTCCTTCGCCGCCGAGTCCACGCTCCTGGAGGGCCCGGTAGAGCTGGAACACGAGAGCCACCCCCGGCATCGGGACCCCGTAGTGATCGGCGGCTTCGAGAGCGATGCGAAGGTCCTTCTGCTGCAGGTCGATGGTGAAGCCCGGTGACCAGTCACGGGCGATCATCTGCCGCCCCCGGTTGGAGAGCATCCACGAGCCCGCCGCGCCACCCTCGACTGCAGCCAGGGTGGTGGCGGGATCGAGCCCGGCGGCGTCCGCGAGGAGGAGGGCCTCTGACGCGGCGAGGGCGTTGAGGACGACGAGGACCTGATTGACCGCCTTCGCCATCTGCCCCGAACCTGGCCGCTCCCCGACGTGAACGACGCTCTTCGAGTAGGCATCGAGGATCGGGCGCACCCTGTCGAGGGCGTCGGCCGAACCCCCGGCCATGACTGCCAGCGTGCCTCGTTGGGCCCCCTCGGACCCACCGGACACGGGAGCGTCGACCCACGAGACACCCCGCTCGGCGGCGCGCCCCGCCATGATCTCGGTCGCCGTGGGCGAGATCGTGGAGTGGTCGACGACGACCGACCCCGGCTCCATGCGGTCGAGCGCCCCGTCCGGGCCGAACATGATCTCCTGGACGTCGGGGGTGTCCGACACGCACAGGAGGAGGACGTCGCTGCGCGCACCGAGGTCCCCGGGCCCGGCCGCTCGCTCGGCGCCGATTCCCTCGTATCGGGCCGGCGTCCGATTCCACACCACAGGGGAATGACCCGCGGCCAGGAGGTTGGACACCATGCCCCTCCCCATGATGCCGAGGCCGATGAATCCGAGTCTGGTCATGAGACGGCCACCCTATCGGGCTGCTAAACCCCCAGGGATGGCACACCATCGTCTCGACCAGGCACTGGCCGCTGAGACCTCCGAGATTCGTGAGGCGGGGACCGCGAAAGGAGACGAGGCGGTCATCACCGGCGTGGTCCCTCCCGAAGGCGGCCTGGGCAGGCGGTACCTCCTGGCGGGCTCGGACCGGCGTTACCTGCGGATGAACTCGAACAGCTACCTGGGCCTCTCCCACCATCCCGGAGTCCTCGACGCTGAGGCCGCGGCTGCGCACCGTTTCGGGGCCGGGCCTGGCGCCGTGAGGTTCATCTCCGGCACCTACCGACCCCACCGTGAGCTCGAGGAGCGACTCGCGTCGTTCCACGGCCGGGAGGGGACGGTCGCGTACTCGTCGGCCTACGCCGCGGTGGTGTCCACGCTCATGTCGCTCGTCACTCCCGCGACCGCGGTGTTGTCGGACGAGCTGAACCACAACTGCATCATCAACGGCCTGCGGATGACCCGGCCCGGGGGGCGTGACGTCTACCCCCACCTCGACTACGACGCCCTCGACCGTGCGCTGTCGGAGCTCACCGGGAAAGCGGAGCGGGTGATCGTGGTCACCGACGGTGTGTTCTCGATGCGCGGCGACTTCGCCGACCTGGCGCGGCTGTCGGAGATCGTGGCCGGCCACGACTCCCGGTTCCCCCAGAACGTGGTTCTCATGGTGGACGACTCTCACGGCGTCGGCGCCTTCGGGGAGGGGGGACGCGGCACGGAGGCCGTGACGGGCGGGACCGCCGACGTGCTAGTCGGCACCCTGGGGAAGGCCTTCGGGGTCAACGGGGGCTACGTGTCCGCCAGCCGCGCGGTGAGCGATTACCTGCGGGAGAAGGGCCCGATGTACATCTACTCCAACCCGATCAGCGCCGGAGAGGCCGCGGCGGCGACCGTGGCGGTGGACATCGTCGATTCACCCGAAGGCGACGAGTTGCTTCGCCACCTCGCCGCCATGACCCGCAGGTTCGAGGAAGGCCTGATCGACGCCGGCTTCGAGACGATCCCCGGTCCCCACCCCGTGGTGCCGCTCATGGTCAGGGACACCGATCGCACGGCCGCCTTGGTGGCGCACCTGCGGAGGAACGGCGTGCTCGCCACAGGTCTCAACTTCCCGGTGGTCCCGAAAGGCGACGAGGAGATCAGGTTCCAGGTCAACGCCGATCACACCGAGGCCGACATCGACTACGTCCTCGAGGTCCTCGCCTCGGCCTGAATCACTCCACCACGACGAGGACGGCGCCGGCCTCCACCTGGTCGCCGCTCCGGCATCGGACCGAGACCACGGTCCCGCCGTGCGGAGCCCGCAGGGTGTGCTCCATCTTCATGGCCTCCATGACCACGAGAACCTGCCGATCCGAGACGGTGTCCCCCTCCGACACCGCGACCCGAACGATGTTGCCGGGCATCGGCGCGTGGAGCGACCCGGCGTCTTCTTCCATGCCGGGCAGCTCGAACCGCGGCACCTCTTCGAGCCGCACACCACCCGAAGGGCCGTCGACCCACCGGGCTCCGTCGTATCGGGCCACCTCCCAGGCGGTCTCCCCTTCGCTCGTGCGCAGGGTCACCGAGCCTGCCGACTCGTCGAGGACGGTCAGGTCGATGCCCTCCACCCGCGTCCCGTGGCGGTCGGTGGTGTAGGCGACATGCCAGGTCCCGTGCTCCCCCTCGTACGACCGTGTCTGGGGCATGGCCGGCGAGTTCCGCCAGCCGGGCGGCAGAGACGAGAGGATGCCCGCAGACCGGGCCAGCGAGCGATCGGCCAGCGCCGCAGCCACCGCGGCTTCGCGCTCCTGGGACTCGTCGAGGAGGGGCCGGGAGAGCCCGGCCGGGTCGTGGCGCTCCAGGAACGCGATGTCGGTGTCGCCGGCGCGGAACTCGGGGTGCTCCAGGATCGCCACCAGCAGCCGTCGGTTGTTGACCGGGCCATGGATGCGCGCCCGTCGCAGGGCGCCGGCCAGGACCGTGGCGGCCTCATCACGCGTGGGGGCGTGTGCGATCACCTTGGCGATCATCGGGTCGTAGTGGACCGAGATGTCCGTGCCCGACTCCACGCCCGAGTCGACCCTCACGGAGTCGTCGAACTCGAAGCGCTCCACTCGCCCCGACACCGGCAGGAACCCGTTGGTGGGGTCTTCGGCGTAGAGGCGGACCTCGATGGCGTGGCCGGCGATCGGGGGGACGGTCGGGACCCGCCCGCCGCGGGCGATCTCGATCTGGCAGCGGACGAGGTCGAGCCCCGTGATCATCTCGGTGACCGGATGCTCCACCTGGAGGCGCGTGTTCATCTCCAGGAACCAGAAGTCTCCGGAGTCCGCGAGGAACTCCACCGTTCCCGCCCCCACGTAGCCCACGGCTCGCGCCGCGGCGACGGCGGCCTCCGACATCCTCTGCCGCATCACGGGGTCGACTGCCGTGCTCGGCGCCTCTTCGACGATCTTCTGATGGCGCCGTTGGATGGAGCATTCACGCTCGTGGACGGCGACCACCTGCCCGTGGGTGTCCCCCAGCACCTGGATCTCGATGTGCCGGGGGCCGGCCAGGTAGGTCTCGAAGAAGACCGTCCCGTCGCCGAACGCCGCCTCAGCCTCGCGTGAGGCCGCGGCAGCCGCTTCTTCGAGATGTGCCGGGTCGGCAACGATGCGCATCCCCTTTCCGCCGCCACCCGAAGACGCCTTGACGAGCACAGGGAACTGCAATGTCATGGCAGCCCCCAAGTCGTCGGCGGCGGGCAGCACCGGCACGCCGGTCTCCTCCATGAGCCGGCGCGATTCGAGCTTCGAGCCCATGATCCGGACCGCCCGGGCGTCAGGGCCTATCCAGGTGAGACCTGCCGCGGCCACCGCGGCAGCGAACTCCGCGTTCTCGGACAGGAACCCGTATCCCGGGTGGACGGCGTCCGCCCCCGACTCTCGAGCGGCGGCGAGCAGTGCAGCCGAGTCGAGGTACGTCTCGGCAGGTGTCGCTCCGGGCAGCTCGACCGCCTCGTCGGCCTCCTGGACATGAGGCTGAGCCCGGTCGGCGGTGGAGTGGACGGCGACCGTGGCGATGCCCATCTCCCGACAGGTCCGGAAGATGCGGCGGGCGATTTCGCCGCGGTTGGCCACGAGAACCTTGGTCACCATCGGGAACGGCAGGCTAACGACCCCCATAGTGAGTGGATGCCGATAGCCTTCCCGCTGTGGACGAAGAGACCAAGTCTCGACCGTCGCGCTGGCTCCTCACCGCACTGATTGTCCTCGTCGGACTGGTCGTGCTCGTCGTGTGGGGGTTCCAGGGCGCGATTTCGATGATCAGAGGCGACCTGAACGAGGCGCTGGCGCCGCAGCCCTACGAGGACATCGGCCCCGTGGTCATCACCTCGATCCGGGACATGGCGCAGCTGACGACCGTGGAGACCGTCCAATACACCATCGTCGAGAAGGGCACCGACGCCGGATGGCTGTCATGGGCACGAGGGGACAGCATCCGCATGTTCGCAGTGGCCAAGATCGGTGCCGGGGTCGATCTGTCCAGGGTCACGGTCCGGGACTTCGAGGTCGCGGACGACGGGGTCGTCGAGGTGACCGCGCCCAAACCCGAGATCATCTACGTCGCCCCTGACAACGAGGCCACCCAGGTGCTGGAGCGGGACCTGGGCTTGCTCACCAAGGGTGACCCGAGGCTGGAGACCGAGACCAGGCAGATCGCGGACGAAGTGCTTCGTCAGGCGGCGCTCGACGGCGGGATCCTCGAGCGCGCGGAGGAGAGTGCGCGCACCGTCCTCACCAACTTCCTGCTCGGCCTGGGCTACCGAGACGTGGTCATCCAGTTCAAATAGCAGTCTGGCTCGCTGCGCTCGCGCCCCCTCCCCACTTCGTGGTACTCCCCCGCCTTGCGGGGGAGAAATCCATGCGGAGCACGAGGGAGGGCGGTCTTCACATCCTGAAGACGCCGAAGCGGTCCGTGCCCTTGACTGGTGCCGAGTGCACGGCGGAGAGGGCGATCCCGAGAACGGTCCTGGTGTCTCGTGGGTCGATGAGGCCGTCGTCACGCACCCGCCCGGTGGAGTAGTAGGCCTGCTCGGTCTCCTCCATCATCGCCATCAGGGCGGCGTTGCGCTCGGCGTCCGCCTCCTCGTCGAACTCCTCACCCCTCGACTCGGCCGACTGCCGGGCGACGATCGACATCACCCCGGCAAGCTGCTTCGGCCCCATGACGGCCACCTTGTGACCCGGGTACCCGAAGACGAAGCGCGGGTCGTAGGAGCGTCCCGACATCCCGTAGTTGCCGGCTCCGTAGGAGACCCCAGCCATGATCGTGATGTGGGGGACCTCCGAGTTCGCCACGGCATTGACCATCTTGGCCCCGTCCTTGATGATGCCGCTCTGCTCGTACTCCTTGCCGACCATGTAGCCGGTCGTGTTGTGCATGAAGATGATGGGGGTGTCGTAGCGGTTGCAGAGTTGGATGAACTCGGTCGCCTTCTCCGCCTCCGGCCCGAAGATGACCCCCTGCTGGTTGGCGATGAACCCCACCGGGTAGCCGTGGATCACCGCCCAGCCCGTGAGGATCGAGGTGCCGTAGGTCGCCTTGTACTCCTCGAACCGCGAGCCGTCGACGACACGGCCGACGATCTCCCTCATGTCGAAAGGGATGCGCAGGTCGGCCGGGATGACTCCGAGGATCTCCTCGGGGTCGTGGATCGGGTCCTCGGGCCGTTTCGTCGGTCCGTAGCCCTGCTTGCGCCAGTTGAAGTGGGCGACGATGTCGCGGCCGATGCGGATGGCGTCCTCCTCGGTCTCGGCGAAGTAGTCGGAGAGCCCGGAGACCTTGGAGTGCATCTCGGCCCCGCCCAGCTCCTCCTCGGTTGACTCCTCGCCTGTGGCCATCTTGACGAGTGGCGGCCCTCCCAGGAAGACCCGGGCCCGCTCCTTGACCATC
Source organism: uncultured Acidimicrobiaceae bacterium (assembly GCA_964388105.1). GTDB lineage: Bacteria > Actinomycetota > Acidimicrobiia > Spongiisociales > ZC4RG35 > ZC4RG35. The sequence continues at coordinate 69,572 of CAYLYQ010000002.1, read as the reverse complement.
ACGGCGTAGTCGCACATGGCGGGGAAGTAGGCGCCCCCTGCCGTCGATGACCCGAACACCAGCGAGACGGTTGGGATCCCGGCCTTGGAGAGACGCGTCAGGTTGCGGAACCACTTCCCGCCGACCACGAACACCTCGGCCTGGTCGGGCAGGTCCGCCCCGCCCGACTCGACGAGGTTGATCAGCGGCAGGCGGTTCTCCATGGCGATGTCCATGATCCGCAGCGACTTGGCCAGGGTGTACCGGTTGAAGACACCGGCCTGGCTGGTGGGGTCGTTGGCGAGGATGGCGCACTCCACCCCGTTGATCACCCCGATGCCGGTGACGATGTTGGCGCCCAGGGGCTTGTCGGTGCCCCAAGCCGCCAGCGTGGACAGCTCGAGGAAGTGCGAGTCCGGGTCGAGGAGCAGCTCGATCCGCTGTCGGGCGAGCAGCTTGCCGCGTTTCAGATGGCGCTCGACGTACTGGGGGCCGCCACCCTGGCGCGCTTTTTCCTGCAGGGCTTCGAAGTCGGCGATCTTGGCCAGCATCGCGTCGCGATTGGCGATGAAGTCGTCGGAGCGCGGGTCGAGGCGAGTGGGCAGGACCTGCATTTCAGGGAGGCTAGTGGAGCCTCCCGCGGTCACCCGTTGAAGAGGGCCGACTCCTGATAGGGCTCGATCATGATGCACTCGCCGGGGCATTCCTCGGCGGACTCGATCACGTCGTCTATCAGCGCATCGGGCACCCGGGCGAGGCCTCGCGCCCCATCGGGTGCTTGAGTCCCGTCGAACAGCACGGTGCGACCGAAGTGCTTCGACTCTTCCTTGACGATCCAGAGCCCGTCGTCGCGGCCCGTGAAGACATCAGGTGTGATCTCTTCACAGATCCCGTCCCCGGTGCACAGGTCCTGATCGATCCAGACCATGAGCTTGGTGGCATCAGCCATGACCCCAAGTTAGAGGTTTGTGCCTCACTTCCCAACTCCCTGTAAGAATCCCGGCATGGAAGAAGCACTGAAAAAACTCCAATCCCTCGTCGGGACCGAGATCGGGGTGGGCGAGTGGATGGAGATCACCCAGGACCGGGTCGACCAGTTCGCTGCCGCGACCGACGACCATCAGTTCATCCACGTCGATCCCGAGCTCGCCGCCCAAACGCCGTTCGGCGGCACGATCGCCCACGGCTTCCTCACCCTCTCGCTCATCGTTCCGATGGTGGCCAGGATCCCCATCGACGTGGGTTACCCGGTGATGGGGATCAACTACGGCCTCAACAAGGTGCGGTTCCCGGCCCCGGTGCCCGTCGGTTCGAGGATCAGGGCGCGCTACACGCTGGACTCGGTCGAGGAGGTGTCCGGCTCCCTGCAGCTCACCCGCACCGTGACCATCGAGATCGAGGGGACCGAGAAGCCGGCCATGGTGGCCGAGAGCCTGGTCAGGCTGTACTACTAGGCACCCCGCGCCTCGTACGCTGGAGCAGTGAGACGGCTCAAGTACGGTCTGGTGACGCTGATCTCCCTGATGGCGTTGCCCGCCGGGGCGTTGACCTGTGCCCCACCCGACATGTCCCCCGAGGATCTGGTGGCGGCGAACCTGGAGAGCCCCAGCAACCGCTACGACCTGGCCGTCGTCGGCAGGGTGGTGGCGATCACCACCGATCTCTCCGAGAGTGAGACGCACGGGCGGACCTACGTGCAGTTGTCCCTCGTCGGGATGTTCGGCGCGACCAACGCCGGTGGCCGGGGATTCGTCGTCACCACACCGGATTCGGGTTGGGTGAGTGGCTACGAATTCGAGGAGGGAGCCGACTACTTCATCCCGCTGGCCGCCGCCGGCCCTCAGGGCGAAGTCAATTTCGTCGGCGCCTGCGACCCGGTCGAGCGTCTCACCGACGCCGAAGCCACCGCCATGGAACTCGCCGGCGTGGCCGTGGACAACGGCGTGGAGCACACCTACCCGATCGAGGACGGTGGGGGAGGCAGCTTGGCGACCATGATCTTCCTGGTCGTCATGGGTGGGCTTCTGTTCTGGACCGGCAGGAAGCGCCAGGCCAGCCGCCGTCACCTCAACGCGACAGGCTCCGACCCCCGCCCACCACGATCACCTCGCCTGTGACGTAGTCGGACTTCGGGCTGAGCAGCCACCACACCGCTTCGGCGATGTCCTCGGGAGTCCCCATCCGGTCGGCCGGAATGGCCGCCACCATCTTCTCCAGGACGCCGGCGGGAATGGCCATGGCCATATCCGTGGCGATGAGGCCGGGGGCGACCGAGTTGACCCTGGTCGAGGGAGCCAGTGACAGAGCCAGCGCTCGTGTCATGCCGACCAATCCACCCTTCGACATCGTGTAGTTGAACTGGCCGAAGTTGCCGAGGTAGGCCCGCGACGCCATGTTCACGATCGCTCCGTGTTCCGCCATGAGTGGTGCCAGGGCGGTGGTGAGCCTGTATGCGGCCCCGAGATTGACGTCGATCACCTTGCGGAAGTCGTCGTCGCCCATGTTGACCAGGCGGGAGTCCCGGGTGATCCCGGCGTTGTTGACCAAACCGGTGAGGGGAACGGTGAGGCTCTCCACCGCCTCGACCACACCACGCACGCCCTCATCGGTGGTCAGGTCGACCTGGACGGCGACGACACCCTCGAGTTCCGCCAGCGCCGGCGACATGTCCACCGCCACCACGGTGAGCCCGTTCCTGCGAACGGCGCCGGTGATCGCCCTGCCGATGCCACCTGCGGCGCCGGTGATCACGACCGCGCCGGTCATGGGAGTGCCTTTCCAATGTGCCCCGGTCCCACCCTGATCACCTCACCGGTGACCGTCCCTGCGTCCGCGATGGCGCCGGCGATCGACTGCACCCCGTCCCGGTCGCCCGTCTCGCCATCCCACGCGACGACGTTGGCGGTCCATCCCTTGCGCCAGCCCTCCAGCGCCATCGTGCGCACGGCGGAGAGGATGCCGGTGGCGAGCATGGCGTTCCCCGGGCCGCGTCGACCCAGGAGGTCATCGGACCCGACCACGAACACGGCCGAGGTCTCGTCGATAGCCGCCTGACGGGCGAACTGGAAGGCCCGTTCCATCTCGGCGGCGACCGCCTCCCAGTCGTCCCCGACCTCCTCCGCCCAGAACAGCCTCACGCCACCACCGCCTTGCCCTCTGCGGCCATCTTGTCGATGCTCGCCGGGTCGATCCCGGCCTCGCCCAGGACCCTGCGGGTGTGCTCGCCGAGGACGGGCGGCACTCCGGCACTGCGAGCGGGCTCGGCGTCGACATGGATCGGCGAGCCGGTTGCCCGCACCGTCCCCGCGACCGGGTGCTCGAACCGGACGTCCATCCCGTTGTGCGTGGCCTGTGGGTCGGCGAACGCGCTCTCGATGTCGAGAACCCTGCCTGCCGGCAGCCCTGCCTCCCACAGCCTCTCCAGCCAGTGGGCGACCCGTTTGGTGGCGAACAAATCCGATAGGGACCCGACGAGGGCGTCCTGGCCGGCCATGCGATCCGCGTTCGACGGGTACTGCTCGGCCAGGTCGGGGCGCCCGATGGTCTCGCAGAGGGTGGCGAACGCCGCGTCCGAGACGATGGCCAGCGTGAAGTGCCCATCCGAGGCCTCGAAGACCTGATTCGGCGTGAGGAAGGGGCTGGCCGTCCCGGTGCGCTCGGGCTGGCCACCGGCGAAGGTGAGGGTGTTCCATCCGGCCTGGACCGCCATCAGACCGTCTCGCAGCGAGACGTCGATCTGCCGCCACCGGCGCGGGCCCTCGGCGAGGGCCGCGGCGACGGCAAGGGCGGTGTTCGTGCCGGCCACGTAGTCGCCGATGGTGGTGGCGGTCTTCTGCGGAGGATCACCCTCGGCTCCCGTGATGGAGATCATCCCTGACTCCCCCTGGAACACGACGTCGACGCCGGCCCGGTCGGCGTAGGGCCCCGTCGCCCCGAACGCGTTCACGGTTGCGTAGATCAGGGTCGGGTTGAGCTCACGGCAGCGTTCGGCACCCAGCCCCATTCGGTCCATCGCGCCGTGCCGGAGATTGTTGACCACCGCGTCGGCCTTGCGGACCAGCGCGTCGAGCACCCGCTTGGCCCGCCAGTCGCGCGTGTCCAGGGCGACCGACTCCTTCCCGCGGTTGGCCGCCATGAAGAACAGTGACTCGCCGTTCTGAAAGGGGCCGAACTGCCGTGACAGATCGCCCGCGACGGGCTCGACCTTGATCACACGGGCGCCGAGATCGGCGAGCAGCATGGTGGCGTAGGGGGCGGCCACCAGGTTGCCGAACTCGAGGATGACGACCCCGCGCAGCGGACCGTCAGACACTCTCCAGCACCACCGCGATCCCCTGCCCGACGCCGATGCACATCGTGGCGAGGCCATAGCGGCCCCCACTGCGGACGAGCTCGTGAGCCAGGGTCACCACGAGGCGTGCCCCCGAAGCTCCGAGCGGATGACCGAGTGCGATGGCGCCTCCGTTGACGTTCACCTTCTCCGGGTCGAGCCCGAGGAGACGGACCGTCGCCACCGACTGGGCGGCGAATGCCTCGTTCACCTCGGCGACGGCGAGGTCGTCGACGCCGATGCCGGCGCGCCGCAGAGCCTTCTCTGACGCCGGCACCGTGCCGATGCCCATGACATCGGGGTGGACTCCGGCCGCGGCCGAGGCCACGATCCGGGCCATGGGCTCCAGGCCATGGGCTCGCAGGCCCTCCTCGGTGGCCAGGATCGTGCCGGCTGCACCATCGTTCATCGGGGAAGAGTTGCCGGCGGTCACGGTGCCGCCCTCCTTGAACACAGGCCGGAGAGCGGCGAGCTGCTCCAGAGAGGTATCGGGCCGTGGCCCCTCGTCGGCGGTGACCGTGCGGGTCTCGCGGCGTCGAGAGTCGAGGGGGACTTCGAGCGGTGTGATCTCATCGTCGAACCGGCCGTTCTTCTGGGCCGCCACCGCCTTCTGATGGCTGGACAGGGCGAATGCGTCCTGGTCCTCTCGAGACACCTGGTGGCGCTCGGCGACGACTTCGGCGGTCATTCCCAGGGTGATCGGGGGGTAGAGGCGCTGCATCTCGGGGTTGACCAGCCGCCAGCCGAGGACCGTGTCCACCATCTCGGTGCCGCCCGTGGGAAAGGCACGCTCGGGCTTGGGCACCACGTAGGGCGCCCGTGACATCGACTCGGAGCCTCCGGCGATCATGACATCGCCCCATCCGGCGGCGAGGGAGTGGGCTGCGGAGACCACCGCCTGCATCCCGGACCCGCAGAGCCTGTTCACCGTCGCCCCGGCGACCTCTACCGGCAGACCGGCCAGGAGAGCTGCCATCCGGCCGACGTTGCGGTTGTCCTCTCCAGCCTGGTTCGCGGCCCCCCAATGGACGTCTTCGATGGCGGAGGGGTCGAGCCCGCGGTTGCGGTCCATCAGGGAGGCGACGACGCGTGCCGCCAGGTCGTCCGGGCGAACGAGAGCGAGTTGGCCTCCGATGCGGCCCATCGGCGTGCGGCAGCCGTCGACCACGAAAACTGAGCTCACGCGCCTGAGGGTACCGTTGGGCACATGGTCGACATGCTCCACTTCACCGAATCCGAAGATGCCAACCGCCTGTTGGCGCGGGATGGGCTGGCCCTGATGATCGGGATGCTCCTCGACCAGCAATTCCCGATGGAACGCGCCTTCTACGGGCCGTTTCTGCTCTCAGAACGGCTGGGCGAGGACCTCGACGCCACCCGGATCGCAGGGTGGGACGCGGGTGAGATGGAGGCGATATTCCGGGGGCCACCGGCGATCCACCGTTATCCGGGATCGATGGCCAAGCGGACCCAGGACATGTGCCAGGTGATCGTCGACGATTACGACGGCCGGGCCGAGAACATCTGGGAGACCGCCGCCGACGGGGCCGATCTCCTCAGGCGGCTCGAGGCGCTCCCCGGCTGGGGCAAGGCGAAGTCTCGGATCTTCGTGGGCGTCCTGGGAAAGCGACTCGGCGTCGCCCCGGCCGGCTGGGAGGAGAAGGCCGCCGATTGGGCCAGCATCGCCGATGTCGCCAGCTTCGAAGACGTCGCCGTCCTGCGCACGCAAAAGCGCGAAATGAAGGGCAAATAGCTGCCCTCAATCGCTCAACTCCACGCCGCTTCAGGCCGATAGCACTACACGGTTCACTGGTGAGCCGGGGGAGTAGCGCAGGTGGAACAACAAATGCATCTTTCAGGACAGCTGTCGGATTGGAGCATCCACGACCTGCTGCAGATCATGCAGGTCACGAAGAAGACGGGCTCCCTGGACATCGATGGCGAGCGCCGCGGGCGCATTCATTTCCGAAGCGGCGCGGTCACCGGCGCCGAGCTCACCGGCTCCCGGGGGAGTTACTCCGGACAGGACAGGGGCACCATCGCCGACATCATCTACGTCCTCTCCACCCTCGAGGCAGGCGCCTTCTCCATCGGTCCCGCCGACGGGCCCGAGACCAGTGGCCTTGCAGTCGACGAGGTGGTCGGTGACCTCGAAGCCCTTCGTCATCTCGAAGGCGAGGTCGTGGATGCCGGCCTCTTCGAAGCCGCCGGTATCCGCCTCACGCGCACCCTCGCCGAGCCGCTGACCATCCACCCCGACGACTGGCACGTCATCGGAGCCCTGGTTCAGCCGTTCTCGTTCTCCAACCTCGAGGAGCAGGTCGGCCGCGGTGGTGCGGTCCGACTCGTCCACACCCTGCACCGTCTCGGCATTGCCGAGCCGATGGACGACCTCGACGACGAGGCTTCGCTCCTCGGCACTGTCGCCGGGAGTGTCTCGGGAGAGTCGGGCCACAGTGAGGTCCCGAGCGCCGAGCCGGAGCCCGCCGCATCCGAGCCGGAGCCGGAGCCCGCCGCATCCGAGCCGGAGCCGGAGCCCGCCGCATCCGAGCCGGAGCCGGAGCCCGTTTCTGCCCCCGCCGCCGCGGACGCCCAGGAGACGGTCGAGGTGTCGACCGACGGAATCGGCATCGTGACGGAGCCCGACCGCCACGAGGCGATGGGGGTGGCCGCTCCCGCGTCGACCACGCTCACCGACGGCGTGTACGACGAGATCCGTCGCCTGCGCAGCAAAGTCGCCGAGCGTTAACGTCTTCCGGCCATGCCGGACAACCGAAGTCCTTGGAACCCCGGACGCCCTCTCTTCATCGGACTGGGAGGAGGCTCCGGATCCGGCAAGACCACAGTGGCCGACGCCCTGCTCGATCGGCTCGATGAAGGCGTAGCCATCATCCAGCACGACGCCTACTACCGGCACGCTCCCGAGCTCACCTTCGAAGAGCGTGCACGGGTCAACTACGACCACCCGGACTCCCTAGAAACCTCCCTCCTCATCGAGCACCTCTCCCGGCTCCGCGAGGGGCAGGCGGTGCCACGACCGGTCTACGACTTCACCAAGCACCTCCGGTCGGACGAGGTGGTGATGGTCCACCCGGAGCGCGTGATCATCGTCGAAGGGATCCTGGTGCTGGCCGAGCCCGAGCTGCGGGCGGAGCTCGACCTGAAGATCTTCGTGGACACCGACCCCGACATGCGGCTGGCCAGGAGGATCAGGCGCGACATCTCCGAGCGCGGGCGCTCTCTCGAATCGGTCCTCGACCAGTACTTCGCCACGGTCAGACCGATGCACCTCGAATTCGTGCAGCCGTCGATGAGGTACGCCGACTTGATCATCCCGGAGGGCTACAACCCGGCTGCCGTCGCCACCGTGGTCGAACTGATTCGCTCCAGGGTCGCCACACCCTGACCATAGAATCGCACCCGTGACCGCCAACTGCACCGTCGGGATCGTCGGCGTTGGAGCCATGGGCGAGGCCCTCGTCTCCGGGCTGCTCGCTGCCGGCTGGGATCCGGCCGAGATCGGCCTCAGCGTCCGGCGCAAGGAGCGCGCCGCGGATCTCGAACGCCGGCTGGGTTGCCATGTGTTCTTCCATCCCGTGGAGGCGATCCAGGGTCGCCAGCTGGCGGTGATCGCGGTCAAGCCTCGCGACGTGGCGGTGGTGTTGGAGGCAATCGAAGGGCGCATCGAGCCGGGCCAAGCCCTGCTCTCGCTGGCGGCCGGTGTGACCACGGCGACTTACGAAGCAGCGCTTGGCGAAGTCCCCGTCATCCGGGCGATGCCCAACACCCCGGCATTGGTCGGGTTCGGCGTCACGGCGATCGCACCCGGCAGCCACGCCGAGCCCGGGCACGTCGACCTGGCCCGCCGAGTGCTCGGAGCCGTCGGGACGGTACGGGAGATGGACGAGACGCTGATGAACGCCGTGACGGCCGTGTCGGGCACCGGTCCCGCCTACGTATTCCTCCTCGCCGAGGCGATGACCGAGGCTGCCGTGCGCGAAGGGCTCCCGAGGGATGTGGCCGAGAGCTTCGTCGCCCAGACGATTCGCGGAGCGGGGCACCTGCTGACCGACACCTCGAAGACCCCCGCCGAGCTGCGCTACGAGGTCACCTCCCCTGGCGGGACCACCGCGGCCGCGATGCACATTCTCGAAGCGCGCGGATTCCGGGCGCTCGTCGAAGACGCCGTGCGGGCCGCCGCCACCCGGTCGTCGGAGCTGGGATCTCAGAACGCGGACGGAGGCTCGCGCTGAGCATCTTCTCTCGAGCCGTGACCGGGGTCACGGGAGCAGCTCCCGTCGAGAAGCTCATCACCGGGACGGGCCCGGGCCGCGCCCTCGCCCGCCGGTTCGTTGCGGGCGACACTTTGGACGAGGCCGCCTCGGTGGCCCGGACGCTCAACGACCAGGGCTTCATGGTCTCACTCGACCTGTTGGGCGAGGAGGTGCACGACGCGGAGACGGCGCGCGCGGCCACGGGGCGATATCTGGAGAGCCTGGAGCGAATCGCCCGCGACCGTCTCGATGCCAACATCTCGGTCAAACCCACCCATCTCGGGCTTGCGGTCGATGCCAGGCTCGCGGCGGAGTCGATCGGCCGCCTCGCGGCCAAGGCGGCGGAGGTGGGGACCACCGTCACCGTCGACATGGAGGATTCCCGCTACACGGAAGGCACCGTCAACCTCTTCGAGGAGGCACAGCGCGCCCACGGCAACATCGGGCTTGCCCTTCAGGCCGCGCTGAAGCGAACCCCGGCCGACCTCGAGCGACTGATCCCTGTGGGCGGGCACATCAGGCTCTGCAAGGGCGCCTACGTCGAGCCGCCAGAGGTCGCCCTCACCACGGGGGCTCAGATCGATCTCGCCTACGCACACCAGTTGAGGACGCTCATGGCTGCGGAAGGCGTGCGACCCGCGGTGGCGACGCACGACTCGGCCCTGATCGACCTCGCCATCGATCTGGCGCGGCAGAGGGCGGGGGAGTTCGAGTTCCAGATGCTGTACGGAGTCCGCCCCGACCTGCAACGCGATCTCGTCGCCGCAGGCCATCCACTCCGGGTTTACCTCCCGTTCGGATCGGAGTGGTATCCGTACCTGACCCGGAGGCTGGCCGAGCGACCGGCGAACGCGTGGTTCTTCGCGCGGGCGCTCTTCGGCTCGCGATGATGGATCCGGCCACCAGGGCGCGGCTGGCGCGGCATCGCACCGTCGACATGACGACCGTCGGCCGTCGCAGCGGCGAGCCGCGGACCGTGGAGATCTGGTGGTTTCACTTCGAGGGGCTGTTCATCGTCACCGGGACGCCCGGGCGGCGACATTGGCTCGCCAACGTGCGCACCAATCCGGCGGTGGTGATCGAGGTCGACGGCCTGCGCGTGGAGGCCACGGCGACAGAGATCACCGACGTCCTCTTCCGGAGGCGCTTCTTCTCGGCTGCCGACCCCAGGTGGTACCGGGCACAGGCCGAGCTCGACCACCTGGTTCTCGAGGCCCCGATGATCCGGTTGGACTTCTAGTGGGAGACGAGGACTTCCAGCGGCTGGTCGGGCCCGATCGCCGGCGTCTTCCGCGCCCCAGCCTGCTCTCGGCCTCGGTGCTCGTCGTGGCGGTTGCGGTCGCCGCGGGCATGATCGCGTTGTGGCCACGAGGTGATATCGACGTCGACCTCGGTGTCATCGGGTTCGCAGACGACACGGTCAGGGCCACGGTCACCTCCGCCGAGCTCGCCGCCTGCTCCTACGCACCTCAGGAGCAATGCACTCAGGTCACTTTCGTCGTGGAGGCGGGCACGCATGCAGGAACGGAGGTGTCGGAGGAGTTCCCGGACGAAGCGGGCCAGCCGGTCCTCCGGGTCGGGGACACCGTCCTCCTGTCTGTGATCGAAAGCGAGGGCAGGGTCACCTTTCAGTTCGCCGACATCGATCGCAGCACGATGCTCGTGGTCCTCGCCCTCTCGTTCGCGGCGGTGGTCGTGGCTCTGGGCCGTCTGCGGGGCCTCGCCGCGCTGGCCGGCCTCGCCGTGTCGGTGGGCATCCTCCTCGCCTTCATCCTGCCTGCAATCCTCGCCGGCCGTGACGCCGTTCTCGTGGCGATGGTCGGAGGCGGGGCGATCATGCTGGTGTCCCTCTACCTGGCGCACGGCGTCAACCCGCTCACCCACGCCGCCGCCCTCGGCGCGTTCAGCGCGCTGCTGGTGACGGTGGCCCTATCCGCGGTGGCCCTCGCCGCGGCCCGGTTCAGCGGGTTGGCCGGGGAAGAGGCCTTCTTTCTCATCGCCCTCCCCGACCTCGACCTGAGGGGCCTGCTCCTGGCCGGCATAACCCTCGGTGCCCTGGGCGCACTCGACGACGTCACCGTGACCCAGGCCTCCGCGGTCTGGGAGGTGCACGGGGCCAACCCTTCCCTCGGGGCAGCCGACCTCTACCGGTCCGGGCTCAGGGTGGGGCGCGACCACATCGTGTCCACGGTCAACACCCTCCTCCTGGCCTATGCGGGAGCGTCGCTTCCGCTGCTGATCCTCTTCGTCCTGTCCGGTTCCTCGTTCGGCGTGGTCGCCAGTTCCGAGGTGGTCGCAACCGAGGTCGTGCGCACGATGGTGGGTTCCATCGGCCTGGTTTCGGCGGTCCCGTTGACAACGTGGCTGGCGAGCCGCATCGCCGCGGGAGCCAGAACGCAGTCGGGCAACCATGGGAGCCTCTCCTAGACTCGCCGCCCATGACCGTCACCGAGGAGCGGGCCGAGACAGGCGTCGAGCAGCGACTGACCGCAGCGCGGGTGCTCAGGGCCCTCGGGATCCTCGGGGCGGCGACCAACGCCCTCCTCGGGACGTTGGGGACCCTCCAGACCCATCCCACCTTCGACGTCGGGCGGGAGGTGTTCGGCAACATCCCCGACGCGGTCGTGCTCGTCTTCTACATCACGATCTCGGCCTTCATCTGGCTGATGTTCGAACTGCTGGCCCGCCGGGCCGAGATCTGGCAGCAGGGGAGGCCCGACCGTCGCACCGGCCACTGGGGAGAGAGGATCCGCCGGCTGGTCAACGGGCTGGCCATGCGCACGGTGGTCCGGGATCGCCGCGCCGGCGTGATGCACTCCGCCCTCTACTGGGGCTTCATCGTCTTGTTCCTCGGGACCGTCACCCTCGAGATCGACCATTTGCTCCCTCCCAGTCTTAAGTTCCTCCACGGCAACTTCTACCTGGGCTTCTCCGCGGTCCTCGACCTGGCCAGCCTCGTGTTCCTCGGTGGTGTCGCACTGGCAGTCCTGGGCCGCTACATCATCCCCAGCTGGCGGATCCGTTCGAAGACCCGACCCGAAGACGCCCTGATCCTGATCACGCTCGGGCTCATCGGGGTCACGGGGCTTGCGACCGAAGCGGCCCGCATCGCCGTCGACGGGCGCCCCGACTTCGAGGTCTGGTCTTTCGTCGGCTACCCGCTGTCAGCCCTCGTTCCGGCGGCCAGCGCCGCCACGTGGCACCAGGTGCTCTGGATCATCCACGTGCTCTCGTTCGCCGCCTTCATGGTGGCTCTCCCGACCACGAAGCTGAGGCACATCTTCACGTCGCCGAGCGACCTCTTCCTGTCCGTGAGGCATCGGCCCAAAGGAGCGATGCGGGAGATGCCGAACCTCGCAGAAGTGGAGGACATCGACACGGTGGGGGCGTCCCTCGTGGCCGACCTCACCTGGAAACAGATCTTCGACACCGACGCCTGCACGGTTTGCGGCCGTTGCACATCGGTGTGCCCGGCCAACATCACCGGCAAGCCGCTGGACCCGCGGGAGATGGTCCTCAAGTCGGGCGAGGTGGCCGCGGCCGTCAAGGGGTTGGAGGGGCCGGTCAGCTCCAACGCCGCAGTGGATGCGTCGGGGCTCCTCTTCCAGCGGATCACCTCGGAGGAGCTGTACAGCTGCACGACTTGCCGTGCCTGTGACGAGATCTGCCCGGTGGGTATCGAGATCGTCGACCGCATCCTCGACATGCGCCGCTACCTGACCCTCATGGAGTCGGACTTCCCGGCCGAGCTGGGCAAGGCATTCGTCGCCATGGAGAATCAATCCAACCCGTGGGGGCTCAGTCAACAGGCGCGGGCCGACTGGACCTCTGAGCTCGACTTCGAGATCCCGCGGCTCGGGGCCGACGGTGTGGAACGGGCCGAGTACCTCTGGTTCGTCGGGTGTGCCGGCTCGTACGACGACCGCAACACCGCCGTGTCGGTGGCGCTGGCCCGCCTGCTCCGGTCCTCGGGCATCGACTTCGCCATCCTCGGGATGAGAGAGGTCTGCAACGGGGACCCCGCCCGGCGCGCCGGGAACGAATACGTCTTCCAGCAGCTCGCCCTGGAGAACATCGCCACTTTCGCCGAGTACGGCGTGAAGAAGGTGATCACCCAGTGCGCCCACTGCTTCAACACCATCCGCAACGAGTACCCGCAGTTCGGGGGTGAGTACGAGGTCGTCCACCACAGCCAGTTGCTGGCCGAGCTCCTCAACCAGAACCGCCTCTCCCTGCCTCGGAAGGACGACGGGACCGAGAAGAAGATCGCCTATCACGACCCGTGCTACCTGGGACGCCACAACGACGTGTACCTGGCTCCGCGCTCGGTGGTGGGCGCCTCTGGCGCCGAGGTCGTGGAGATGGGCCGTCACGGGACTCGTGGCCTCTGCTGTGGAGCGGGTGGAGCCCGGTTCTGGATGGAGGAGAAGGTCGGCAAGAAGGTCAACATCGAGCGCGCCGAGGAGGCGCTGGCGACGGGGGCCGACGAGATCGCCATCGCCTGCCCCTTCTGTTTCGTCATGCTCGATGACGGCGTCAAGGAGCTCGGTGGCGACGTCCCGGTCCGAGACATCGCCATGATCCTCGCCGACGGTCTGGCGGCTCCGAGCGACACTTGAAGCGGATCTGGCCGGCGATCGTCGGCCTCTTGCTCGTGGCGTGCGACGCCGCTCCCCTGTCACCGTCTCCGACGGAACCACCACGGGAGGTGACCACGACCACGCTCTCCCAGACCGTGACCACCGTGGGTGCGGTCGAGGGGGCCGAGCTCTTCCGGGAGTGCATGTCGGACCGGGGCGTGGACATCGGGTCGATCCCGATCGACGCTCAGGGCAGGCCCCGCCTCGACATCGCGATGCGGGGAGTGGATATGGGCTCGTCCGAGACCGTCGACGCACTCGACGCCTGCTCGATGCACCTGGTGACCGGCGCACTGGCCATGGGGGACTCCGCGGTCCGCGAAGCCGTCATCGGCGCGCTGGCCGCATTCGCCGAGTGCATGCGCCACCGCGGCGTCCCCGACTTCCCGGACCCGGTGGCGGGCTTCCACGGGGTGGGGTTCCCGTTCCCCGTCAACGAGGTCCCATTCGAGGACCCCGACCTGGCCGACGCGATCGCGGCGTGCCGGGAGCGAATCCTCCCGGAGTGACGCCGCTCAGCTGTACGGCTGGAAGATCTCCGTGCGCCAGTTCTCGGGGTTCGGCTCCTGGTCCGGGTCGGTGAAGTACACCTCCCACATGTCGCCGTTGGGCGTCTTGCCCTCGGCGGCGAGCCATTGGAAGAGCGCCTCGTACGCCGGCTCCATCGTTTCGTAGGGGCCGAGGTAGATCAGGACGGCCACTGGTCCGCCGGGCAGGCTGGACGGCCGCACATCGTCACCGGGTGGGATGATCCCGGAAGCGGGGAATCCGGCCTCGACCTCGAACTTGCCGTCGCCGACCGGGTGATACCGCACGTAGGGCATGCCGAACGGGCCCATGCCGAGCCGTCCCAGGTGCATGGCGACCTTCTCCAGGGCCTTCGGGATCCAAGACTGGAGGTCCTCGACGCGGGCGGTCGTGAAAGTCGCCGCCGTTGTCGCCTCTTCGAGACTGCGCGTCTCGATCTCGTAGGTTCTCATCCCTCCTCTGTAACCCATGGGCCCGATTGTGGGCCAGGGTCGAAGGTCATCTGTTCCCCGTAGCATTGGGCCCGTGACTTCGATGCCGACGCCGGTCAAGGTCCCGGACACGACCGAGGACAGGGACATCGACCGCCCGTGGCGGGTGGTGGTGTGGAACGATCCCGTCAACACGATGCCTTATGTCGTGTACGTGTTTCGAAAGCTCTTCGGCTACGAGGAGGAGAAGGCGACGATCCTCATGCTCCAGGTCCATCACGAGGGCAGGGCCGTGGTCGCCGACGGTCCGAGAGAACAGGCCGAGATCGACTGCTATCGACTCCACAACCACGGCCTGTGGGCCACGATCGAACAATGAGTCGCTTCCGATCCGAGGGCAACTCCATCGTCGTCAGTCTGACCCCCGACGAGAGGGCATTCCTGTCGGACGTGGTGCCGATGTTGATGAGCCTCACTCCGGACGACCCCGCGGCGCAACGCCTGCGGCCGCCGGTCTATCTGGCCGATCCAGAATCGGACGCCGAGTGGTGGAGGTTGATGGGCCCGGAGCTCGCCGAGGCCAAGAGCGCCGATCGCAACGCGTTCCGCCGGATGGTCGAGGCGCCCCATGGCGCGATCCTCGACGAGGCGGAAGCCGACGCCGTGCTCAGGGTTCTCAACGAGGCCCGCCTGGTCCTCGGAGTGCGCCTCGGCATCGAGGTCGAGGAGGACTACGAGGGTCTGACGCCGGAGCGGGCCTGGATGCTCGACTTCTTCGCCATCCTCCAGGAGGAGCTGATGGAGCAGCTCTCGCAGCGGCTGTGAGGCTAGGTTGCCGCCCGACGTGATCCCTCACCTCCGCACCGTGACCTGATGCCCACCGCAGCCATCATCCTCGCTGCCGGAGGCTCGCGCCGTCTGGGCAGGCCCAAGCAGCTGGAGCCCTGGGGCGACACCACCCTCATCGAGCGGATCCTGGCGGCCACGAGGGAGATGCCGGTCGACGAGATCTGGGTAGTCCTCGGCGCCGACGCCGACCGCATCCTGTCCGAGGTCGACTTCGGGGACGCCGGAATCGTGGAGAACCCGGAATGGGAGGAAGGCATCTCGTCGTCGCTGCGGGTCGGGCTCGATGTGCTCACACGCTTCTCCCGCTCGGAGCGCGCCTTGATCCTGATGGGCGATCAACCGGACGTGTCTCCCGAGGTGGTGACCCAGCTATTGGCCTCCCACCGGACCTCCGACCGACCGGTCAGCATTCCCAAGTATCGGTACACCCTCGGCAACCCGGTCGTCGTCGATCGGTCGCTCTGGTCCCGGGTCATGTCGCTCGAGGGCGACGAGGGCGCGATGCGCCTGTGGCGCGCCCACCCGGAGTGGGTGAATGAGGTGTGGTTCCAGGACCAGATGCCACGAGACGTCGACACCGAAGCCGACGTGAAGGAGATGCGGCCGCGCCACTGACCGGGCGCCCGCTCGATTGTCTAGAGTCCGAGCGAGCCTCACGGCGAGCGGAGAAAAGGGGAAATGGCGCGTATCGATCAGGTGGCCGGGGTCGATCAGAAGCGGGCGACGAAGTTGCGCAAAGCGGGGGTGCGGACCTCGAAGAGCCTCATCGAAAGGGCCTCGACCCGCCGCGGACGCAGCGAGCTCGCCAAGGCGACCGGCCTGGCGCCGTCCGACCTCCAGATGTGGGTCCATCACGCCGATCTCCTCCGGATTCCCGGGGTCGGGACGGAGTACGCCCAGTTGCTCGTCGCGGCCGGCGTGGAGACTCTGCGCGACCTCAGGCGTCGCAACCCGACCGCGCTGGTGGCCAAGATCATCGGCCTCAACGGATCGAGCAAGGTCGTGAACCGTCTTCCCACCGAGTCGATGGTGGAGGGCTGGATCGCAGTCGCCGCCGAACTGGAGCCGTCGATCAATCAGTAGTGGCCCCCGGCGTTGCCGGGGGCCACTCACTGTTGATCAGTTGTCGCTACCTGTGATCAGCTCTTGGCAGCGGGGGCCTTGGCGGCGGTGGACTTGGCAGCCGGCTTCTTGGCGGCCGTGGTCTTGGC
>CAYLYQ010000002.1:0-53230 GCA_964388105.1 uncultured Acidimicrobiaceae bacterium | reverse complement strand
GCCTCGGGCTTGCCCTCGGGGCGGAAGGAGGTCTTCCACGTCGCGAGCATGTCCTCGAG
This sequence comes from uncultured Acidimicrobiaceae bacterium, assembly GCA_964388105.1. GTDB lineage: Bacteria > Actinomycetota > Acidimicrobiia > Spongiisociales > ZC4RG35 > ZC4RG35. The sequence continues at coordinate 53,171 of CAYLYQ010000002.1, read as the reverse complement.
CTGGTCGCGGAGCTTGCTCACCTGGACCTTGGCCTGGTCGAGGTCGACCTTGGCCTGGATCTCCTCGACGACCTTGCCGTCGCTGATCTTGGCGACGACCTTCTCGCCTTCGGTTGCCCAAGCCTCGATCTGGGCCTCGGCCTTCTTGCCGTAGCGGCCGGCCGTCTTGTCCCAGTTGTCCTTGATCTCGGTGACCTTGTCACCGGCCTTGCGAACGGCAACCACCGGGGCGCCGACCGCGGCGTACATCACGCTCTTGGCCTTCATTCTGTCTCCTGTTCGTTGGGGGCGGTGGTGGACTTCACCAACGCCCGGTACATGTCGAGCAGCACCTTTTTCTGATCCGAGGCGAGGCGCTCGTCGTTCTCGATCGCCTCGTTGACGCTCACCGGCGGCAGGTCCTCGTCGATGAGGCCGGCCTTGCTGTAAAGCGAGTTCGCCGAGATCTCGAGGGCTCGGGAGAGGTTCTTCAGGATCTGCGCCGAAGGCTTCCTTATGCCCCGCTCGATCTGGCTCAGGTAGGGGTTCGAAATCCCTGCCTGGTCTGCCAGGCGGCGCAACGACAGATTGGCTCTCTCGCGCTGCTGGCGGATGAACTCGCCCAGGTCGGTGTGCTTGCTCTCGTTCACTACCTGTAAGCATACAGCAAATTGCTTGCTAATGCAAGCGCACTGCTAACTGAGAGATCAGCCCAGGGCGCGTCCGAGGAGGTCGCCCAGGAACCAGGCTCCCACGCCCCCGAACCCGGCGATGACGAGGTTCTCCAATCCCGACTTCACCAAGCTGATCCGGCTCACCCGGGCCTTGACCGCACCGACGATGAAGAGGCCGATCCCCGTGAGGACGGTGGCCCAGATCGCCGCCGTTATCACGTCGTCGAGAATCGCGAACGGGGCGATGACCGGTATCGATCCGGCGAGGAAGAGGAGACCGGAAGCGGCCATTGCCTTGTAGGGCGACCGCCGTTCCTTCTCCAGCAAGCCGAATTCGAGTGCGCCCATGGCACCGAGGAGCGCCTCGTCGTTGTTCTCGAACGCGGCCAGGACTCCGTCGACGTGCTCGGGGAGAACGCCCATTTCGGTGAAGTATCCGTGCAGTTGCTCCATCTCATGCTCCCGGAACTTCGCGATGTGGGTTCGTTCCAGGCGCAACTCTGCGCTGAGTACTTCGTCCTGGGACTTGGTGGCCAGGTACTCCCCGGCGGCCATGGAGATGGCGCCCGCCAGCGTCCCGGCAATGGCCGCGAGGAGGATGTCGCTGCTCGCCATCCCGCCACCCACGACGCCGATGACGAGCAGGAAGATCGAGACCAGGCCGTCGTTGACCCCGAGGATGATGTCCCGCCAGTACTGGCGGGACTGGCCAATGTGCGGTTCGTAACCGGGCGGGTGGGTGTCAGTGGCGGCCACGGGTCGATCCTACGCGAGGGCGGCCAGGGCGGCGACCCCCGCCGACATCCCCACGGCCAGGCATCGTTCGTCGAGGCGGAACCCGGCCGAATGGATGTCCCCACCGCCGCAGTGGACTCCGAGCCGGAACATCGCCCCCGGAACCCGGTCGAGGTAGTAGGAGAAGTCCTCCCCGCCCATGCTGGTCTCGGTGGGGACCACGGCTCCGTCTCCCAGGGCGGAGCGGGCCGCTATCGAGAAGGTCTCGGCGACCCGTGAGTCGTTGACCACGGGCGGCACGCCCTGCCGGTAGTCCAGTCGATGCGCCGCCCCGTAGCCGGAGGCGATGCGGGCCACCGTCTCCTCGACGAGGGCGGGCAGGGCCTCCCGAATCCCCCGGTCCAGGGAGCGGATGGTTCCGCGCATCTCGACGCGCGTGGGGATCACGTTGGGCGCCTCCCCGCCATGGACGGCCCCGAACGCCGTCACCACCGGCAGCCGGGCATCGAAAGCCGACCGAATGGCGGTGGGGAGATCGGAAATGACCCGGCCGGCGGCCGAGATCAGGTCCACCGTCCGATGGGGTCGTGAGGTGTGCCCGCCGGGGCCTTCCAAGACGATGGTGAAGCCGTCGGCACTCGCAGTCACCGGCCCCGCCTTCACCCCGATGCGCCCTGTCTCCAGCGTCGGGTCGACGTGGAAGGCGATGATCGCCTCGAGGCCATCGACCATCCCTTCGGCGACGAGGTCGATGGCGCCGCCGGTTATCGCCTCCTCGGCCGGCTGGAAGAACACCCGGAAACCGCCGTCGAGATCGAGGCGGGAGAGGCCGACGGCGATTCCGGCTCCGATGGCAGCGTGGGCGTCGTGGCCGCACGCGTGCATCCAGCCCGGGTTCTCGGAACGGGGGTCGTTTCCCTCGGGCTCGGTGATGGGAAGGGCGTCGATGTCGGCCCGGAAGCCCACTCGCGGCTCGCCGATGTCGACCCATAGGCCCGTCCCCGCCGCCCGCATCCGGGGCTCCAGACCGGCGGCGTCGAGAGTCTCCGCGAGGATCTCGGTCGTGCGGTGCTCTTGGTTTGCCGGCTCCGGGTTCCGGTGGAGCAGGCGGCGCAGCCCGGTGATGTCCGGTTCGAGGTCGGCGACTGCCCGCGCGAGTTCCACGGCGGGCGATGGTAGAACCGCTCGCTCGCCCACGCCGCAATCGCTCTTCGAGGAACTGCGCGCCGGGCTGCTACTCATAGAACCGCTTCTCGAACACCTTGCGCGCTCGGCGCGTGTGCCGGCGGTACTGCTCGACGAGCTCGGTCCGGCGGTCGAAGCCCAGGCTCGAAGCAAGGCGCCCGAGCTGCACCGAATCGGTGGGGAGGACGTCGCTGGCGGTCCCTCCGCGGAGGTGGAGCCGGAGCCGGAGTCGGGTGAGCAGGTCCAGGGCCTCCGACAGCGCCCGTGCCTCGTCCGACGCCAGAATCCCAGCTCCTGCCAGCGCCCGGATGGCTTCCCCCGTCACAGGCGTGCGCAACGAAGGCTCTGATGCACCGTGTCTGAGCTGAAGCAGGTGAGTGGTGAACTCGATGTCGCTGATCCCCCCCGGGCCGAGCTTGATGTGGTTGGCCGGGTCGGTTCCGATGGGCAGGCGCTCGGCCTCGACCCGTGCCTTGACGGTTCGTATCGACCGGACGAAAGCGTCATCGAAAGGGCGCCAGACGACCGATGACACGAGATCCATGAACTCGCCGAGCAGTTGGGGGTCGCCGGCCGCCGGGCGCGCCCGGAGCAGGGCCATCACCTCCCACGGCTCCGCCCACTCGGCGTAGTAGCGGCGGTAGCCGTCGAGGGAGCGCGCGATGGGGCCGCGCCGCCCCTCGGGTCGCAGCTCGGTGTCGATTGTCATGCCGGGGCCGTGCCTTCCGGGCTCCGAGACGACCCGTCCGATTCCGCCGGCGATCCGGAAAGCCGTCTCCCGGTCCAGATCCTCCGTGTGGGCGTAGATCAGGTCGAGGTCCGATCCGTACGAGAGCTCCCGCCCACCCCACTTGCCCAGTGCCACGACGCCGAATCCGCCGGCGACCTCGAGCGCGCGCAATGCGCCGCGCATGACGGCGTCGGCGCTGTCCGCGAGTGAGCGCGTGGTCACATCGACCGGTGGCTGGTCGAGGATGTCGCGGGCGGCCACACGGAGCATCCTCCTGCGGGCGAACCGGCGCACGGTGCCCACTTTGTCGTCGGGGTCGGGTCGGCTGTCGAGGAGCCCGATCAGCCGCTCGGTGGCTCCCTCGGCATCCCTGATGTCGAAGTCGGGCTCCTCCTCGGCGAGTTTCGGCACGAACTCGGGGATCCGGTCGAGGAGGGCTCCGATGAGGCGGCCCGTCCCCAGGAGGAGACAGAGGCGCTCCCCGGCTATGGGGTTCGTCTGGAGGAGAGTCGCCACGGAACCGTGGTCGGCCGCGTTCGCCAGGAGGAGTCGTAGTTGATCGAGGCCCAGGTCGGGATCGGGAGAGCGCGACAGCCAGTCCAGAGTGAGAGGGAGGGCCTGCTGCATCGCGCGGGACCTCCGGCTCAGCCCGGCGGTCATCTCCTCGAACGCGGCCTCGGCGGCGGCGACGTCGACGAAGCCGAGCGCGGCGAGCCGGAGGCGGGCTGCGGACGGATCCAGCCGGGCTGTGGCCAGCCCTGCGAGAGCGTCCAAGACGGGGCGGAAGTAGAGGTGCTCGTGGAGGTCCCTCACCTGAGCGCGGGTCTCGGCCATGCGCCGGTCGAACCCCTCGACGGAATCAGAGAGCATCCCGAGGCTTCTGCCGAGCCGTTCCTTGTCCCGCGGCGCAGTGGGGAGGGTGTGAGTCTGACTGAGATCCCAGATCTGGAGGCGGTGCTCGACGTGGCGCAGGAACCGGTAGGCGGCCGCGAGCGAATCGGCGTCGGCCGGCTCGATGTATCCGTGGGCACCGAGCGCCTCGATCGCCTCCAAAGTCGACCGCACGCGGAGGTCTTCGTCGAACCGCCCATGGACCAACTGCAGCATCTGCACGGCGAACTCGACATCTCGGATGCCTCCCGGACCGCGCTTGACGTCGCGGCTCGAGGCGCCGTCCTCGGAGCGCGCCTTGAGCAGTCGGATGGCGCGCAGGTCGTCGGAGTCGAGGCCGCGCTCCCAGACCAGGTCGCGGGCCATTTCCTCGAACGCCTGGCCGAGCTGGGGATCGCCGGCGACTGCCCGCGCCTTGAGCAGGGCCTGTGACTCCCAGGCCTCGGCCCATCGGGCGTAGTAGGCGCGATGACTCTCCAGGCTCCTCGAGAGGGGCCCGACGGCGCCCTCGGGGCGGAGGTCGGCGTCGACGACGAATGCGGTGCCGTCGAAAGTAGGGGAGGAGAGCGTGGTCATCAGCTTGGCGGCCAGGGCGACCGCAGCCGTCCTGGCCCCGTCCGCGCTCCCGTCGGGCCCCTCGTGGACGAAGACGAGGTCGAGGTCCGAGTAGTAGTTCAGCTCCCGTGCCCCCCACTTGCCCATGCCGATGACCGCGAAGGAGGTCTCGCCCAGCACCGTGTGGCGGTCCGTCAGGGCCTCCCGCGCTTCCGTCAACGCACGCTGCACTATGCCGTCGACGGCGTCGGACCAGGCTGCCGTGGCATCGGCCAGGTCCAGGGCTCCTGTGAGGTCGCCGGCGAGGATCGGGATGAGGGCCGCCCTCATCTGGAGGGGCACGCCCGCCCCGGGAGGAGGCGTGCCTTCGAGAAGCGTGGGATGGAGCGCGAGGCTGGCCCCCAGCGACCGGCTCGACCCGCACACGGTGGCCGCCCGCTCGAGGAGAACAGGGTCCGCAGCTATCTCCGGCCGGGTTTCCAGCACCGCCTCGAGGCGCGTTCGGCCGCCTTCGGGATCGGCGGTCGCGTTGAGCAGGTCTCCTATCGCTTCCGTGAGCTCTGTGCCGGCCACCGGCACAGGCTATGACGGCGCCCGTGCGGGCGTATCGTGGTCGGCATGAGAGTTGCCGGGGCGCAGATCAACGTGACGGTGGGGGACATCGAGGGGAACGCTTCGCGCATCGCCGATGCGATGACCTGGGCGGCCGGCGAAGGCGCCGACGTGTTGCTCACGCCGGAGCTCAGCCTCGTGGGCTATCCGCCTGAAGACCTCGTCCATCGCGCCGACTTCATCGCAGCCAATCTCGCCGCCTTGGAGTCTCTCGCCGAAGCCAGCGGCGACACCGCGGTGGTGGTGGGGCACCTGGTCCCCGTCGTCGACGCCACCCACTCCGGTGCGGTCGACAGCCGTCCCCGTGACGTCGCCAACGCCGCGTCGATACTCCGAGGCGGCCGCGTGGTCGGCACCTACAAGAAGGTGGTCCTGCCCAACTACGGGGTGTTCGACGAGGACCGCAACTTCGCCCCTGGCACCGAGCCCGCCCGTGTCTGGGACCTCGACGGTCGCACCGTGGGCCTTTCGATCTGCGAGGACATCTGGCTCGATGGCGGCCCGCCGGAGAAGCAGGCGGCCGCAGGTGCCGAAATGCTCCTCAACATCAACGCCTCCCCTTATCACCGCGGCAAGGCCGCGGAGCGCGAGGCGATGCTCGCCCGGCGTGCCAGGGACACCGGTGTCCCTGTGGTGTACGTGAACCTGGTCGGCGGGCAGGACGAGTTGGTATTCGACGGGGCCTCGGTCGTGATCGACGCCGAGGGGGAGGTAGTGCACCGGTCGCCGCAGTTCGAGGAGGACCGTTTCGTCTACGAAGGCGGTTCGGGCACAGTGGTCCCGTTGCTGGACCCCGTCGAGGAGGTCTATCGCGCCCTGGTCACCGGCCTTCGGGACTACGTGAAGAAGAACGGCTTCCGCGGCGTTGCCCTGGGTCTCTCGGGTGGGATCGACTCCGCGCTCACCGCCGTCATCGCGGTCGACGCCCTGGGGCCGGATGCTGTCTGGGGCCTGTCGATGCCCTCGCGCTACTCGTCGCAGCACTCGATGGATGACGCCATGGCGCTCGCCGCCAACCTCGGGATCAGATGCGACACCGTCCCCATCGACGGGGTCTTCTCCGCCTTCAACGAAGCGCTGGAGCCCCTCTTCCGGGGCACCGAGCCCGGCATCGCCGAAGAGAACCTCCAAGCGAGGATCCGTGGCGCCCTCCTCATGGGAGTCTCCAACCGGTTCGGTCACATGGTCCTCGCCACCGGCAACAAGTCCGAGACCGCAGTCGGCTACTCGACGCTGTACGGCGACATGGTCGGAGGCTTCGCGCCGCTCAAGGACGTCTTCAAGACCCTCGTCTACGACCTGGCGAGGTGGCGGAACGGAGAAGCCTCGGTCATCCCCGAGAGCACCATGGAAAAACCGCCTTCGGCGGAGCTCAGACCCGGGCAGCTCGACTCCGATTCGCTTCCGCCATACCCGAAGCTCGACCCCATCCTCGAACGCTACGTGGAGCGGGACATGGGAATCGAGGCGATCGTGGCCGAAGGCTTCGATCCTCAGACCGTGGCCCTGGTGGCGAACCTGGTCGACCGGAGCGAGTACAAGAGGCGGCAGAGCGCTCCTGGCCCCAAGATCACCACCAAGGCGTTCGGGAAGGACCGCCGACTTCCCATGACCAATGCCTACCGTGCCGGATCGAGATGACTGACCTGACGACGATCCTGATCAATGGGGAACCAAGCGACGGGCGGATTCCCGTCACCGATTCGACCGTGGTGCGCGGTGACGGTGTGTTCGAGGTGCTCAAGGCTTACAGCGGCTCCGCCTTCGCGGTCGCCGAGCACCTCGACCGGCTGGAGGCCAGTGCGGCCCGCCTGCGGGTGCAGCTCCCGCCCCGTGGCGACCTGGAGGATTGGATCATGCGCTGCGCCGCGGAGGTGGGCGACGGCGCGGTGCGGGTCCTCGTGTCCAGGGGTCCGAGTGTCCCCGGAGTCGTCGGGGAGCCGCTGGTGATCGTCTACGGCCACGGCTTGGCGAAGCCGGAGAGCCCCGCCCGCCTGTTCCCGATGGCCGCCCCATGGCACGCGGCCGGCGAACCGTGGGAGCTGGCGGGAGCGAAGATCATCTCCTATGCCCCCAACATGGCGTCGAGCCGGAGGGCGCAGGAAGAGGGATTCGACGACGCGCTCCTGATGACCACGGGCGGCATCGTTCTCGAAGGCCCCACCTTCTCGATCGGATGGGTCATCGACGGCGTGGTGGAGACCCCGGGGCTCGACCTGGGCATTCTCGACTCGATCACCCGGCGGGTCGTGCTGGAGGCGTGCGCCGGGGAGGGGATAGCCGTCTCGGAGGTGCGCGCCCCGCTCGGCCGGGTCGCCACGGCGGCCGAGGTGATGGTGTGGTCGACCGTGCGCGAAGTCCAGCCGGTTTCCGCCATCGGGAGTCACGAGTTCGAGCCGGGGCCCGTCACCGCGGCGCTGGCGGAAGCCTTCTCCACGAAGGTTGGGGAACCCGGGCGGGTCCCGGTTCGTTGAGAAGGGCATGACCCGACCGAGAACAGTCCTGGTCGCACTCGTCGCCGCCCTCGCCTTGGCCGCCTGTTCCGGCGACAGCGACAGCTCCACCACCACCACCGTCCCGGGTGGCGGAACCGTGCCGGCCGGTGACTCGACCACGACCTCGACGACCACGCCGTCCCAGGCGAGCTCGACCACCATCCGGGGCCAGAGCGTCACGGACTACCAGACCGTGGCTCGACTCTCCACGGCCAACGGCGAGGTGCTCCACATCGTCATCCCCATCGGGGGCTACACCGACATCGACCTCCACAACTTCATCGCCGACCTGAAAGAGGCCGATCCCGACCTCTGGGGAGCCGAGGTGTTCGACGATGCCGAGGCGGCCACCGCTTTCGCCACCCCCGAGGGCGAGCGCTCGGAGGCGCAGGCGACCCTGGTGCGGAACCATCACCTGGTCAGCCTGGTGTCGGGAGACACCATTCGCTACCAGGGCCCGTTCGCCTCTTTCGGCGAGTCCACCCTCGGCTCCTGATCAGCGGATCAGCAGCGCGGCGATGAGGAGGAACCCTCCGAAGCCGACGGAGTCGGTGATCAGCGTGAGGAAGATCGTCGACGCCAGCGCCGGGTCCTGACCCATTTGCTTCAGCGCCAGAGGTATCGCGGTCCCCGCGACCCCCGCGATGATGAGGTTGAAGATCACTCCCAGAGCCACCGCCGCGGCGATCCGCCAGATCGAGTAGTCGTAGTTGTCGAAGACCCCGGTGGAGAGGAGGACGACAGCCAGCCCGGCCGACACCAGCGCCAGGATGACCCCGTTGATCACCCCGATCCAAGCCTGGCGGGAAACGACTGCCCGCACCTGGCTTCCTGGGATCGTGTCGGTGGCCAGGCTCCTGACCACGACTGCCAGGCTCTGCTGGCCGGAGTTCCCGCCGAGGGCGGCGACGATGGGCATGAGGGCGGCGAGCACGGGGACGCGCGAGATGACTCCTGTGAGTTGCTCGACCACCAGCGCCACGATGAGGGCCAGGGCCAGGTTGACGAGCAGCCAGGGGGCCCGGGCCTGCACCGAGTGGCGCACGTCGGTGTAGACGGTCTCCTCGGCGCCGGCACCCACCGCCGTGGCGAAGTCCTCGGAGGCCTCGTCCTGGATCGCCTCCATCACCGCCTCGGTGGTGACCATCCCGAGCAGAAGCCCCTGTTCGTCGACCACGGGAACGCCGAAGAAGTGATACCGCTGGCACAACTCGGCGACTTCCTCCCGATCGGTGCTCGGAAGCACGGTCACGGGCTCGTCGACCATGACGTCGGCTAGTGGCGAGCCCGGACGGCGGAAGACCAGGTCCCGGAACGAGATGACTCCCTGGAGATGGCCTTCGTCGTCGACCACGTAGACGTACGACAGGTCCTCGAACTCCTCGTGGAGCTGCCGGATCCGCTCGATCGCCTCACCGGTGGTGAGGCCCCAGGGGAGGCGGGCGATCTCGGTGGTCATCAACCCGCCCGCCGTGTCCGGCGCATAGGCGAGCAACGATCGGACCTGGGACTCCGCCTGGTCCGTCATTGCCGCCAGGATGTCTTCCTGGACGTCGAGGTCGAGCTCGCCGATGAGGTCGGCTGCTGCGTCACCGGTCATCTCGCTGAGCGCAGCTGCGAGGTTCTCCACGGGGAGCTCTTCGATGAGCTCGACGGCCAACTCGGGGGCGATCTCTTCGAGGACCTCCGCTGCCTCCGGCGCGTCCAGGCCGACCAGCAGGCCGACCACGTCAGCCTCGTCGAGCTGCTCGAGGACGTCGGCGGCGTCGCCGGGGAGTGCTTCCGCGAGCGCCTCCCACTCTTCGCGGTTCTGCTCGAGGTAGTCCGCGACCTCGCCCGGCTCGCGCCGCGCCAGGTCGAGCAGTGTCCTGGCTAGTTGGCGCGGCGAGCGAAGCCTGAGTTTCATCGGTGACCCCGGAGCAGGGTACCGAGCCGGTCAGCCGCCGTAGGGTCTGATGGCCACCACTCGCAGGGTGAATGTCCCTGCAGGGGCTTCGTAGGCGACTTCGTCGCCCGCACGGGCGCCGAGGAGTGCTGCGCCCAGTGGGCTGGACGGCGAAGCGAGGAGAGTGCCCGGCACCTTGTTCTCCTGGGGTGCCACGAAGTACTCGAGCTCGTCGCCGTCGGAGTCGACCACCGTGACCACACAGCCGACGACGACCTCGTCGGTGGCGCCGACCTCGGTGACCTGGGCGTGGGCGATGATGTGGTCGAGCTTGCGGATGCGGGCCTCCATCAGGCCCTGCTCGTTCTTGGCTGCGTCGTAATCGGCGTTCTCACGGAGGTCGCCGTGCGAGCGCGCCTCGGCGATGCGGTCCTCGATCTCCCGCCTGCCGGCGGTCTTCAGGTGCTCCAGCTCCTCGACGAGCTTGGCCAGCGCGGCCTCGGTGAGGAATGTCGACTCTTCAGCCATGGCCGGCCAGGGTAACCAATTAGGGACTTTCGGCCCTACGAGTAATAGATGTTGATTTGTTTACTCAACATCACATGAATCTGAGCTTCTCACGCAAGACGGACTTGGCCCTGGCGGCCCTGAGGGAGCTCTCCGAGGCTCCGAATCTTCGGGTTGCTCGGGCGGAGCTTGCCGAGCGAATCGGCACGACTTCGGGCTTCCTGGCCCAGGTGATGCCGTTTCTGGTGGCAGCAGGATGGGTCGAATCGGAGCGGGGCCCGGGCGGTGGCTACCGCCTGGCACCCCGAGCGTACGAAGCCCGTCTCATCGAGGTCTACGAGGCGGTCGAGGGTCCCTCCGCGTACCACCGTTGTGTCCTCCGGGACGGCCCGTGCCCCGAGACGGCCTGTGAGGTGCACGGAGTCTGGGCCGAAGCGCGCAAGGTTCTGATGGACGGTTTGGAAGAGATACGAGTACTGCAAGGAGAAAGGGCATGACAAAACTACTGGAATCAAGGGAGACGGGGACCGTCCCCAAGCACCCTCACTACACGCTGGGCACGATGGTGGCCCTGGGGGTGATCGGGACTCTGGTCGCTGTCGGGTTGGCCATCGCCGCCCTGATGATCACCGCGTCGCGCAATTCCGTCGATGACGCTCTGGTCGAGGAGAGGGTCACTGACTTCCTGGCCGGCCAGCCCACGGGCGGCGCCGCCGTGCTGGGCGACGTCGTACCGGAGTTGACACCGAAGAGCCAGCTTCCGCTGGTGCCGGACAGCGAGGTGAACGTCGCCATCGCGCCGAACATGCCGGCTCCGTCCGGCCGGACGGCGCAGGCGATCGTCGATGTCCACTTCGAGGTCGTCGAAGGGGTCAATACCATCGACCTCGGGACCGGCACCCAGACCGAGACCTGGGGCTATCGCCTCGTGGACGGTGGTGAGGAGGGTCTTGTCATCGGCACTCCCGGTCCGGTCATTCGGGCCCGAGTCGGTGACGTGCTCCGGTTCACCATCACGAACCCCGCTACTTCCCACAACCCGCACAACGTGGACTTCCACGCGGTGACCGGGACAGGCGGCGGCGCGGAGGCGACCACCGTGGCTCCCGGCGAGACCAAGACCATCGAGGTCCGTCTCCTCTATCCGGGTTTCTTCATGTACCACTGCGCCTACGGCGACATCCCGGCGCACATCGCACACGGCATGTTCGGCGGCATCCTCGTCGATCCCGAGACACCGCTGCCGGAGGTCGACAACGAGTGGTACATCGTGCAGTCCGAGTACTACACGACCGGAGAGGCCGGCGGGTTGGTCGAGTTCGACCGCGCCGCGGCCACCATCGAGCACCCGAGCTTCGTCGTCTTCAACGGCGCCGTTGGCGCCCTCACCGGTGACAACGCCCTGCAGATGAACGTCGGCGAGCGCTCGCGGATCTACTTCATCAACGCCGGGGTCAACATGATCTCGAACTTCCACCCGATCGGATCGCATTGGGACAAGGTGTATCCGGAGGCGACCTTCTTCGGTGCCCCTCTTCGGGGCTCGCAGACCACGCTGGTCCCCGCCGGCGGCGGGACCGTCGTCGAGATGGTCGGCTACGTCCCGATGACATCGATTCTCGTCGACCACGCCCTGAACCGGGCCGTGGACAAGGGCGCCATCGGGCAGGTCGTGATCTCGGGCAGCCCGAACACCGAGATCTTCGAGGACATCACCGGTGACAGCACGGATGGCGGCGGTGGCGGCGGCCACGACATGGGCGGCGCCACGACGACGGTGCCTCAGGGGGCGAGCGAGACCGTGACGATCCCCAGCGGCGCCTGGACCGCCCAGCCGATGGACGCTCCGGACGAGTTCAGCGAGAACGAGGTCCCGACGGACTACTCGGTGAACGTCCTCACCGTGACGGTGGGCACCACGGTCACGTGGGTCAACGACGATCCGGGTCAGATGCACACCGTGACCGCGGTCGACGGCTCATTCGACTCCGGCTTCTTCAACACCGGGGACAGCTGGAGCTACACCTTCACCGAGGTCGGCGAGTTCGAGTACTTCTGCCTGCCGCATCCCTGGATGCGGGCCAAGGTGATAGTGGTAGAGGGTTAGCCACCCACACCTTGCAGTACGAGGGAGGCTATCGGCCGGCGGCCGATAGCCTCCCTTTCTCATGGAACAGTCCCGACGGCTGGCCGACATCGCCGAAGCCCTCTCCATCCCGCGGGTGCAGCGCCACATCTTCCTGTGCGCCGACCAGACCAACGCCAAGTGCGCTCCGCGCGAGGAGACCCACGAGTTGTGGGTCCATCTCAAGACGCGCCTCAAGGAGCTCGGGGCGAGCTCGGCCCCGCCGGCGTGGCAGGGGACCGATCGGCACGAGCCGGTCGAACCGGGCAACGGTTCGGTTCTCCGCTCCAAGGTGGACTGCCTCCGCATCTGCGAGCAGGGGTGCATCGCGGTCGTCTACCCGGAGGGCACCTGGTACGCCGGGCTGGACAAGGAGAAGCTCGACCGGGTCATCGACGAGCACCTCATCGGGGGAACACCGGTGGACGACCTGGCTTTCGCCACGGGTGATCTCGGATGAAGTGGCTGCGGCGGATCATCGCCGTCCTGGTCCTCTGGCGGTTGTTCGCTCCCCCGTACCAGCCCTCGTTCAAACCGCCCCAGGAGCATCCGTGGAGGTTGGGAGGTCGCACCGTCTTCGTCGGTGACGAGGAGTTCCTCGTCCGTGAGGCGGGGCCCGCGGACGCACCCCCGGTCCTCCTCATTCACGGGCTGGGCGGGTCGTCGGTCGGGGAGTGGTATCGCATCGCGCCGAACCTGGCGACCGAACGGCGGGTGATTCTGATCGACCATCGCAGCCACGGCCTCTCCCCCCTCATGACGAGCCGTTACGACGTGGAGGACGTCGCGGACGACATCGCAGGCATCCTCGACGTGCTCGGGGTGGGCACGCTCGACGTCGTTGGCTATTCGATGGGGGGCAGCATCGCCCAAGCCCTCGCCATCAGGCACCCCGGTCGAGTTCGCCGGCTGGCGTTGATCGCCTCGTTCGCCGCATTCCCACTAAGGCGCCGGTGGTTCATGATGGGCGGCGCCCTTCTGGCCCGGGCGTGGGAGCGGCTCACCGGGCTGGGCACCCCCGAGGTCCGCAGCGGGTACCTCCTCACCTCAGGTGCGGTCGAGGGCCGGCACGCCAGGTGGCTCTGGCTCGAGACCCATCGGCGCAACCCCGACGCCGGCGCCCAGGCGACGCTGGCGACGGTCCGCTTCGACAGCGCCGGATGGGTGGGCCGTCTCCAGGTGCCGACTCTCGTGGTGATCCCTGGCCGTGACATGCTGGTCCCCGCCGCCTGGCAGCGCGATCTCGCCGGCTTGATCCCCGGCGCGGTCGTGGTGGAGATCGAGGGCGCCCATCACGAAGTGGTCTGGACCCACCCGGAGCGGGTGGTGGCCGAACTGACCTCGTTCCTGGCCTAGGGGAAGAGGACCAGAGTCGAGCGCGCCTCGCGCTCGATGTCGTTGGTTCTCCAGAGGACGGGTGCCTGGATGCCGTCGACCCACGGCTCGATCATGTCGTCGTAGTGGTGGTGGAAGGCGTGCCCGGACTGCCCTGTCGAGTGCAGCATCGTCGACCGGCTCAGATTGTCGAGGTCGACGACCATCCGGAATGACGGGATCCAGTCCACCTCGTAGCCGGCAGAGACGTCCCAGCCCACTGCGTTGACGAACGTCGCCGACCCGCCCACGCGGGAGGGAGCGGTGCGATTGAACAGCCACTCGATGGGACCTATCCCCGAAGTGCCCAACGTCGGGTTGTCGAAGTGGGCGAGGTGGAGCCTGCCCCACGACCAGGAACCGGGGTTGTCGCCCATTCGCGCGGTGAGCTCTGCCGCGGCGTCGTCCATGGCCAGGGCGAGGATGTCGTCCCGGGCCTCCCGCTCCGAGGTGGTGGTGTCGTCCCACCAGTCGTTGGCCGGGTCCTGGGCCAAGTTGGAGGCGATCAGCGCCCAGCGGTCGCCACCCCATGGGAGGTGGTCCTCGCCGAGCTCGTCGGCGAATGTTCGCAACAGGAGGTGGCGCCAGGTGGCCATCCACGCCGCCGCCCCGGCGGAGTCACCGGTTGCGACGAAAGCGTCTGCCCCGGCCGACCAGTGACGCAACAGCTCCTGGATGCGGAGGACACCGGGCTCGTCGGAGTCGACCTCGACCAGGAGCGGCACCAGGTCGGCCGCGAGGAGATCGAAGTTGTCGGTCTGGAAACGCCTCATGTCCTCGGTGTCCAGGGCGAGCCCGCTCTCCAGCATGGCGATGATGCGCAACGCCCTGAAGCCCTGGTTCCCGGTCCAGCCCATGTCGGGCGACGAGCCGGGTCTGATCACCGGGTTGTTGGCCGTGACGATCATCCCGGACTCCGGGTTGACCAGGCTGGGCATCTCCTCGAACGGGACCAGACCCACCCACTCGTACTCGGAGGTCCAGCCGGGTACGGGAGTGGTGCCGTCGCCGGAATTGCGGATCGGCACCTCGCCGGTCGACTGATAGGCGATGTTCCCGTCGACGTCCGCGTAGATGAAGTTCTGGGCGGCGATGTCCCACTTCGACGCGGCCTGGCGGAACTCCTCGAGGCTTTCGGCCCGGCCGATCCCGAGCAGGGCTTCCACGAGGGTCGAAGGCTCGAGGGACTGCCATGCGAGCGCCAGGGCGTAAGCCTCCGGCAGCTCGGTGACGGGGGAGCCGTCGAGGGCACCCTCGTCGACGTAGGTACCCGAGATCACGGGGCCGTGGCGGCTGATCAGGACCTCGAAGGAGTGGTCTTCGCCGCCGGCCACGCGGATGGTCTCACTCCTGGTCTCGAAGTCCACCCATTCCCCGTCGACCTCGTACTGGCCGGGGTCGTCCGGGTTGACCCGTTCGATGAACACATCCTGGGTGTCCACTGCCTGCGTGGTCACTCCCCAAGCGTGGTGGCCGTTGTGGCCCACGACGACACCCGGTGCCCCGGGGAAGGAGAAGCCCGTCGCCGTGTAGGTGCAGTCGGCTCGGGTGCAATGGAGGCCGTTCTGGAACCAGATGGCGGGCATCTGGATGGCGAGGTGGGTGTCGTTGGCCAGGATCGGCGAGCCGGTGGCGGTGCGGGTCCCATCCACGACCCAGCTGTTCGACCCGATCCCCTCGAAGCCCCCGCCGGTGATCCTGTCGAGTCGCGCCACCAGGTCTGCCATTCGCTGGAGGGAGGGAATGGCTCCCGAAGGGGCCGGGGGGGCGGCGCCGGGCGACGCCCCCGGGCCCCCCTCCACGATCACGGGCCGGTCATCGGGGTACGCCGGGTACAGCTCGGCGAGGCGCTCCGCAGGAAGCGTCCGGGCCAGGAGCGCGCGGTCGATCTCGTCGCCGAGGTTGTGGCTCAGGTCCCAGGACATCAGCTTCGCCCAGGTCAGGGTGTGGACCGGTTCCCAGGGCTCCACGGTGTAGGCGGAGTTCTGGAGCCCCAGGATCGCGTACTCCAGGCTCAGCCTCGCCCCGCTCCTCCCGGAGATGTAGGCGTTGACCCCCTCGGCGTAGGACTCGAGGACCTGACGGTGTTCGGCGGGCATCATCTCCAGCTCTCTACGGGCCAGATCGGCGAACCCGAGCGAGCGGAGGAACACGTCGGTCTCGAGCTGGCTCTCCCCGAACATCTCGGACAGACGGCCGGAGCCGATGTGGCGCCAGAAGTCCATCTGCCAGAACCGCTCCTGGGCGTGAACGAAGCCTTGAGCGAAGAAGAGATCGTGTTCGGTCTCGGCGAAGATGTGAGGGACGCCCCAGGAGTCCCGGTGGACGGTCACGGGCCGCTCCAGCCCCGCCACCGTGAGCTGTCCGTCCACCTGCGGAAAGGATCGACGGATGGTCCAGACCAGGAAGCCTGAACCCGCCAGCGCCAGGATCATCAAGGCCAGGAGGATCCGTTTCAACCACCGCATCGGGGCACCAGAGTATCCGCCTCGGGCCTACCTCCCTGTCCCGTCTATCGTCGCCCTCGATGTCGTCTTCCCCGGCCTCGGAGCGTCATGCACCGGCCGCCCCCACGGCCACCGGCTCCCGGTTCGCCGCCTACGTGGCCCTGGCCAAGCCACGCATCATCGAACTGTTGCTGATCACCACCATCCCGGCCATGGTCCTGGCGGGACGGGGGTGGCCCGGCACATGGCTCGTCGTGGCCACGCTGATCGGGGGCACGGCTTCGGCCGCCGGCGCCAACACCTTGAACAGCTACCTGGACCGGGACATCGACGAGGTGATGAGGAGGACGAAGCGCCGGCCCCTCGCTCGTCACCAGGTCCCGGCGTCGCACGCTCTGATCCAGGGGTGTCTGCTCGGGGTGATCGGATTCGTCGTCCTCGGGGTGACCAGCAACTGGCTGGCCGGGGCGATCTCCACGGCCGCACTCCTCTTCTACGTCTTCGTCTACACGATCGCGCTCAAGCGGCGGTCCCCTCAGAACATCGTCATCGGCGGGGCAGCCGGCGGGGCTCCGGTCCTCGTCGCCTGGGCCGCCGTCACCGGGACGGTGGAGCCGGCCGCGTGGGCGCTCTTCCTGATCGTCTTCTACTGGACGCCACCCCACTTCTGGGCGCTGGCGCTGCGCTACCGGGACGACTACGAAGCAGCGGGGGTGCCCATGATGCCCGTGGTGGCGGGGGTGGAGGCGACGACACGGCGGATGCTCCTCTACACCGCCCTCGTGGTGGTCACCTCCCTGATCCTGGTGCCCTTGGCGCCCATGTCGTGGATCTACCTGGTCGGGGCGCTGGGGCTCGGAGCCTGGTTCCTGTGGGACACCTGGCGGGTGTATCGGGATCCGTCTCGGGCGATGGCCCTGTTCGGCACCTCGAACTTGTATCTGGCCGCGCTGTTCGCCGCGGTCATGCTCGACGTCCTCCTGTGAGGAAGGCGGGCGTCTTCCTGATCGCCCTCGCCGTCGCCGCGTGCTCGACGGCCCCGGTGTCCTCCCCCCGCCTGGCATCGTCGCGCGGCGTCGGGCTCGGGCCACAACGCCTGGTCGTCGAGTTCTACGACCGGTCCACGAGCGCTCCCGTCACCGTCCCGGAAGGGGTAGTGGCGACCCTCCGCACCCGGGAAGGTTCGCCTCTTTCCTCGTCCGAGGGCGAGTTTCTGTGGCTGGTCCCGGACGAACGGGGGGCTTTCGTCTTCCGGGTCGACGTCCCCGAGGCGGGCACGTACCAGCTCACCTTCGCGGCAGGAGACCACCGCTTCGGCGGCCCCTTGGGGTTCGAGGCGCTGGAATCGCGCCCGGTCATCGAGATCGGTGAGGCCGCGCCGGCGTCCCGGACCCGGACCTCTTTCGATCACCCCTTGGAGCGCATCAGCTCCGATGCGCAGCCGGATCCGTCCTTCTACGACACCTCGGTCCACGAGGCGGTGGCTGCGGGGACGTCGGTCCTGGTCTTCGGGTCGCCCGGACACTGCCTGACCGCGTCGTGCGCCACGGTCCTCGACCTGGTGAAGACCGTGGCACAGGACTTCCGGGAGGTCGACTTCGTTCACGTGGAGACGGTCGAGGACCCGGGAGCCGGGTCGGGGAGCACCTCCGCCCACGTCGAGGCCGTTGCGGAATGGGGACTGGTCGTCGAGCCCACCGTGTTCGTCGTCGTGGACGGCGTGGTCACGGCCTACTTCGAAGTCGCTCTGACGGCCGGGGAACTCCGCCGCGCCCTCGGCTCAGGGGGCGGCTGAAACCCCTGTCCCGTAAGTTGGTCGCCTGTCCGGATTCTCCTTATGATGCTCGGCGATGGCCCGTCACGGTCGTTTGACTCGTCTTCTCGCGCTGGCGGGAATCGCTGCAGTCCTCGCGGGCTGTGGCTTTGTCGAGATCGAGGATGCGGTCCTCACCACCTTCGAGCCGGCCGGGCCGAATGCCGAGCGTCTCGACGCCATGTTCTGGAACGTCTACTGGATCGCGGCTGTGGTCTTCGTGCTGGTGGTCCTGGCTCTCGTCGCATTGATCGTCCTCTTCCGCGACCGGCAGGGCGCCAAGGACCCGAAACAGCTGCACGGCAACGCCAAGCTCGAAGTCGCCTGGACCGTCGTCCCCGCACTGATCCTCGCCATCATCGCGGTGCCGTCGGTGCGCGGGGTCTTCGAGATGACGGGGTGCGAGCCCGACTCGATGCGGGTCGAGCTCACGGGCCATCAGTGGTGGTTCGAGTTCCACTACCCCGACTACGACATCGACACCGCCAACGTGCTGGTGATCCCGGCGGGGGAGGAGACTTGTCTCGAGATGACCTCAGAGGACGTCATCCACAACTTCTGGGCTCCCTCCCTCCACGGCAAGCGTTACCTCGTGCCGGGCCAGATCACCGAGCTGCGGATGGAGTCCTACGAGCCGGGCGAGTGGTGGGCCCACTGCGCGGAGTTCTGCGGCCTCTCCCACTCCCTGATGCGGGCCAGGGTCCAGGCTCTCTCAGCCGCCGACTTCGAGGCGTGGGTCGCTTCGCAGCAACAGCCGGCAGTCCTGCCCGATGAGGGAACCCAGGCCTGGGACGGGTATCAGGTGTTCGTGAACCGCGGCTGCACCCAGTGCCACGCCTACACGGTGGATGGTGAGGGCGGGTCCGCGATCGCACGCGAAGCCTTCAACGGGCCGGACCTCACCCACTTCGGTTCACGCTCGGTGTTCGCGGGGGCCGCCCTGCCGGAATTCGGCGAGGACCGCATCGACGCCCTGAAGCGCTGGCTCGCCGACCCACCCTCGGTGAAACCCGGGAGCTACATGCCCAACCTGGCCTTGACTGCCCAGGAGATCGACGACCTCGTCGCATTCCTCGAGGGGAGCAGATGACAGCCACAGCCGAACGCCCAGCCACCTCGATCTTCCGGAGGCCGAAGTCGACCACCGGCCTCTGGTCGTGGGTCACGACCGTCGACCACAAGAAGATCGGCATCATGTACGGCTACGCCGCCTTCTTCTTCTTCGTCCTGGGAGGCCTCGAGGCTCTCCTCCTCCGCATCCAGCTTGCCCAGGCGAACTCCGAGTTCCTGACGGCGGGCGCCTACAACGCGATCTTCACGATGCACGGCACCACGATGATCTTCCTGTTCGTCATGCCGGCCTCGGCGGCGTTCATGAACTACATGCTGCCGCTGCTGATCGGTGCCCGTGACGTGGCGTTCCCCCGCCTCAACGCCCTGTCGTGGTGGATCTTCTTCTTCGGTGCGATCTTCTTGTACTCCACCTTCTTCTTCGGCACCTCCCTGCCGCCGATCGGGCCCGACGGGATCCCCGGAAACCTGGCGGCCGGTGGCGGCCCCGGGAGCTTCAACTGGCTGGCGTCCTCGCCTGACGGCGGTTGGTTCGGCTACCAACCCAACGCCGGCCCGTTGTACTCGCCAGGCACTGCCATGGACTACTGGGCGGGCGGCCTCCAGATCATCGGCCTGAGCTCTCTGGTCTCCTCGATCAACTTCATCGTCACCACCTTCAACATGCGGGCGCGGGGCATGCGCCTGCTGCGCATGCCGGTCTTCGCGTGGATGACCACGATCGTGGCCTTCCTCCTCCTGTTCTCGCTCCCGATCATCGCGGTGGCGCTCTTCATGGTCACCACCGACCGGCAGTTCGGGTCACTGTTCTTCGCGGCCGACGCGGGAGGAGATCCGATCCTCTGGCAGCACCTCTTCTGGCTCTTCGGGCACCCGGAGGTGTACATCCTCATCCTCCCTGCCATGGGGATCGTGTCCGAGGTGTTCCCCGTGTTCTCCCGCAAGCCGCTGTTCGGCTACTCGGCAGTGGTGTTCGCGGGAGCGGCCATCGCGTTCCTGGGGTTCGGCGTGTGGGCGCACCACATGTTCTCCTCGGGCATCACGCCGGTGGCGCAGGCGGCGTTCGGGCTGGCGACGATGACCATCGCCATCCCCACCGGCATCAAGATCTTCAACTGGCTGGGCACCATGTGGGGTGGTCGATTACGGCTGAACAGCGCCATGTTGTTCGCCATGGGGTTCATCGCGATGTTCACCATCGGCGGGCTGTCCGGGGTCACCCACTCGGTGGTGCCGTCGGACTGGCAGCAGACCGACACCTATTACATCGTGGCCCACTTCCATTACGTGATCTTCGGTGGCGCCGTGTTCGGGCTCTTCGCCGGCCTCTACTACTGGTTCCCCAAGTACTCGGGGCGCCTCCTCAACGAGGGTCTCGGCAAGCTCCACTACTGGCTGATGTTCATCGGGTTCAACCTCACCTTCGCCCCGATGCACTGGCTCGGCATGCAGGGCATGGTGCGCCGGACCTGGAAGTACGCCCCCGAGATGGGCCTCGACTCGTGGAACATGGTGGTCACCGTCGGGGCGTTCATCATCGCCTTGTCGATCCTGGTGTTCATGGTGAACTGGGCGATGAGCAGGCGGCGCGGGGAGCTGTCGGGGATGGACCCGTGGGACGCCCGGACCATCGAGTGGATGATCCCGAACCCCACACCGGAGCACAACTTCACCAACCCGCCGGAGGTGACGAGCCTCGACCACTTCTGGCACGTCAAGTACTCGGAAGACGCCGACGGTCGCCCCGTACGCCGTCCCGAGGCCGACGAGTTGGTCGCTCGCCTCGACGAGGAGGGGCGCAACCCCGGCAAGACCATCCATCTGCCCAACCCGAGCTACTACCCGTTCTTCACCGCGCTGGGGATTCCCGTGATCTTCTACGGGATCATCTATCACACGAGCGCAGCCGGCAAGGCCCTCATCGTGATCGGCGCCATCATCGTGCTGGCGTCCCTGATCGGCTGGGGGATGGAGCCCGTCGAGGAGCCGCACGGCGAGCATCACGACACCGAGGATCACGATTCCGGCGAGGAGCACCAGGATGGCTGAGACCGTGGTCGAGGCCGCCCACGAGCACGAGTCGACGGGGATCGACACCCGCAAGCTCGGGATGTGGGTCTTCCTCAGCTCGGAGTTCCTGTTCTTCGGGGCGTTGATCTCCAACTACCTCCTCTATTCGAACCGGGGCGGCTTCGAGGGCACCTATCCGGCGGAGATCTACGACATCCCGTTCACGTCGGTGTCGAGCTTCGTGCTGCTGATGAGCTCCTTGACCATGGTCCTGGCCCACAACGCCTTGAGCCGGGGCGACCAGAACGGGACCCGTACCTGGCTCTTCGCCACCGCCGCGCTGGGTGCGGTGTTCCTCGGCGGGCAGGTCTTCGAGTTCACCGAGTTCATCACGATCTACGACATGAAGCTGACCACCAACCCGGCTGCGTCGGCGTTCTACGTCCTCACCGGCTTCCACGGGATCCACGTCGCCATCGGTGTGATCATGCTTCTCTCCCTCTGGGGAATCTCCCACCGCCAGAAGGGTCTCAGCGAGAAGTCCGGTCTGAACCTGGAGATGGTCGGCCTGTACTGGCACTTCGTCGACATCATCTGGATCGTCATCTTCACGGTCGTCTACCTGATCTCGGTCCCACCGGCATGACCACCGAGCACCACCACCCGGGCCCGGCGCAGTACTGGAAGATCGCGGGGATCCTCGCGATCCTCACCGCCATCGAGGTGGCGCTGTTCTACATCGACCGGGAATTGGAGCTGGGCGCCCTCAACGCCATGCTCCTGATCGCCCTCTCCTCCCTCAAGTTCCTCATCGTGATCGGCTGGTTCATGCATCTCCGGTTCGAGAAGGCATTCCTCAGCCGGTTCTTCGCCGCCGGATTCGGCCTGGCGATCGCCTGTTACACGGTGGTGCTGGCGGCCCTCGGCGTCATCGTCATTCGGGGCGGCTGACCGCGTGACCTTGCCGAGCCCGCCACAAAGGCGTCAGCTCGAGCCAGGACGGTTCTTCCTCCCAGGGCCGACCGAGGTTCACCCGGACGTCCTGGCAGCCCAGGCATCGCAGATGATCGGGCACCGCGGAACCGCCATCAGCGAGCTGATGGAGTACATCACCATCGGCATGGCGGAGGTCTTCCAAACGACGAGGCCGGTCATCGTCTCGGCGTCGTCGGCCTCTGGGCTCATGGAAGCCGCGATCCGAAACGGGGTGGCGAACGGTCCCGTGCTCGCCCTCGTCGACGGCGCCTTCTCGGGACGCTTCGCCGCCATCGCGCAAGCGTGCGGGAAGGAAGTCGACAGGTGGGAGGTGGAGTGGGGATCCGTGCACTCGCCGTCCGAGCTCGCAGAGCGGCTCGACGCCCGGCGTTATGACGCGGTGATCCTCTCGCAGTCGGAGACCTCCACCGGCGCCCTTCAGGATCTCGAGGCGATCGCCGGCGCGGTTTCCGCGCACCCCGACACGCTCCTCCTCGTCGACTCGGTGACCGGGATCGGAGGGGTGCGCACCCTCCCGGATGATTGGAATGTCGACTTCATCCTCACCGGTTCGCAAAAGGCGCTGGCTCTGCCCCCAGGTCTCGCATTCGCGGCCGCGTCCGAGGCGATGATGGATCGGGCGAAGGTCGCGCCCGATCGCGGCTGGTACTTCGATCTCGAGCTCCTGGTGCCGTCTGCGATGCGGAAGCAGACGCCTGCCACCCCGGCCGTGTCCCTTCTCTACGCCCTCGAGTTCCAACTGGGCCGCATCCTGGCCGAGGGCATGAAGGCCCGCTGGGACCGGCACCTCGAGATGCAAGCGACCACCGTCCGGTGGGCGGAGAGGTCCGGCCTCGGCCTCCTCGCCCAGGAAGGGAGTCGATCGCCGACCGTGTCCTGCATCGTCCATCCCGAGCCCGATCGGGTGGTGGCGGCGATGGCGGCCAGAGGGTGGGTCGTCGGAGCGGGGTACGGCCAGGTCAAGGACCGGACCTTCAGGATCGGGCACATGGGCGACCACACGGTCGACGGGGTCGAAGCCCTCCTCGCCGTCCTCGACGAAGTCATCTGATGTCCTTTCTCGTGGTGGTCGCCGACTCCGTGGACATGGCGGGCCTGTCCGCGCTCACCGACGCTCCCGGGTTCGATGTGGTCCCCGCCACGAGCAGGGAGGACCTGGAGCGGGCGTTGCGGGGCGCTGACGCCCTCGTGGTCCGCAGCGCGACGAAAGTCGACGAAGCCCTGCTCGAGATGGCCCCCAGCCTGCGGGTCGTCGCCCGGGCGGGGGTGGGAGTGGACAACATCGACCTCGATGCCGCCACCCGGCGGGGCATCGCCGTCTTCAACGCACCGAACGCCAACACGACCGCCGCCGCCGAGCTCACGGTGGCCCTGATCCTGACCGCCCTGCGCCACATTGCCGACGCCGACCGCTCGATCCGGGAGGGGCGTTGGGACCGCGCCACCTTCAAGGGTGCGGAACTGGCGGGTCGTCGGCTGGGCTTGGTCGGGGCCGGCCGCATCGGCCGGGAGGTCGCCGCCCGGTGCCGCGCCTTCAAGATGACGGTGCTGGCCTGCGATCCATACCTGTCGGAGAGCGACGAAGTCGAGCTGTGTGCCCTGGAGCGAGTCCTGGCGGAGTCGGACGTCGTCTCCCTCCACGTGCCGCTCAACGACGAGACCCGTCACCTGATCGACGCCGACCGGCTCGCCCAGATGCGCAGGGGCTCCTACCTGGTCAACGTCTCACGGGGTGGCGTCATCGACGAGGAGGCCCTGGTGGACGCGCTGGAGTCGGGGCACCTGGCGGGTGCGGCGCTCGACGTGTTCGAGAACGAGCCCCTGCCCGCGACCAGCCCGCTCCTGAGGGCGCCCAACCTGGTGCTCACGCCCCATCTCGGGGCCTCCACCGGCGAGGCCCAGGCCAGGGTGGCCTCGGAGGTGGCAGAGACGGTGCGCCGGGCTCTCGCAGAAGGGGATCTGTCCTCTGCGGTGAACGCAGAGCGGCTCGGCGCCTAGGCGACCCAGACGATCGCAGCCGACTCGGGAGCCTCGTCCTCCTCATGGGATCCGTTGTCCCGGAAGACGAGCACCGCGAGGACGATCAAGAGGATGGTCCCGATGCCGACCACCGCCACCATGAGCTCTCCCATGGTGATCCGCACGTTCGGGCGGTTCCCCGAGAGGGCGGCGAAGCCGAGGATCCCGCCGGCTGCGATGATGGCCACCAGGGCGGCGCCGTTGCTGGTCAGGTGGTTCGACTGGATGAGGATGTAGGCGAACGGGAGCACCAGAAGCGCAAGGAGGAGCAGGCCGGCGAGAGGGACCCCCACCGTGGCACCGAGCCGGCCCCGCATGGTGACGGTCTCGTCGCGATCGCCCTCGTCCACTGCCACGGGAGTGCCGAACAACTGGGGCACCGCTGCGGTCATGGCGCCGAGGATCGCACCCCCGACGAGCATCACCACCAGCGTTGCCAGCACAGGCAGATGCACCAGGAGACCCTCTTCGCCCACCGGAGTGGCGAATGTCCCCGTGAGCAGGGCGCCGGCGATGACGCCGAGAATCAAGCCGATCCCGGCACCGATCCAGGCGGTGGTCGTTCGCTTGCCGGTCAGACCCATGGCCGGGTCGCGCCAGGTGGTGGCGGCCCGGGAGATCGACGCGACGATCGCCCCGAAGACGACCGACACCGCCGCGATGGCGATGAGGGCCGTCGCGGGGCTGACCTCGATGGCAACGCCGGCTCCCTCTTCGGGGATGATGGCGGCAGGGGCCCAGCTCATCGTGGCCACGAGGAATCCGACGAGGCCGAGCGAGGCGCCCACCCAGGATCCGACTCTGGTGGCGGTCTTCACCCGGGTCCCGAGCGCGACCGGCTCGAGCTCGGTGGCGGGCTCCGCCATGACGGCGACGACAGCCGGGACAGCCTCCATGGCGGGGAAAGCGGGTGGTGCGACGGCCAGCTCCGGCTCTCGCGCAGGGGCGGTGTCGGTCGCGGCCGGCTCGGCCGCGGGCGCCTCCGGGGCGGCCGCCTCCGGTGCGGCCGCCGGGGCTGCTGCCACCGGCGCCCCGCCGGCCCAGGAGGCCAGCACTTCTTCGGCGGCGACGCCGCTGACAGCCGCGCGCGCCGCGGCCGATCGCCGGGCCAGGGCCGTTGGTATTCCGAGTGCCGCCGCGGCGGCTTCGGGGACGTCGCTCACGGTCGGGGACTTTAGCCCCCAGTTCAACAGGCTAAGGAAGTGCGGGGTGCTCGATCGTGATCGGGCCAGCGGGGCCTGGGGCCGCCTCACCATCGGCCGTGGTTGCCGACATCACCTCGATCGTCACGGCCACGGTTCCGTTGAGCCCCTTATTGCGGTGGTCCTGCATCTTCATGCTGTCGGTGGTGAACTCCAGTGACTCACCGGGTGCGACCCTGACCTCCAGGGTCTCCGAGCTGGTGTTTCCCTTCTCGTCGACGGTGGTGACCACGATCTCGAAGAAGAGCTCTTCGGTGCCGCTGTTCATCAGCGGAAGGGTCGCCGTCCACCAGTGGTTCTGGGAAGCTGTTTTCACGATCGTCGCGGACGGAGTTCCCGCTTCCCAGCTCGCCTCGGGGCCGGGACTCTCGTTTGGACCGCCACTCCCGGAGCCATTGCCGGGGTTCCCCGTGTCGCCGCCAGGGTTGCCCGTGTCGCCGCCGGGGTTGCCCGTGTCGCCGCCGGGGTTGCCGGTGTCGCTGCCGGGGTTGCCGGTGTCGCTGCCGGGGTTGCCGGTGTCGTAGCCGCCGCCGTCATCATGACCGGGTCCGCCGGACACCGGACCACCGCCCGGCTGTTCGAACGCTTCGGCGACGGTCGTCATGGTCTTCTCCGTCTCGCGACCGGCCATGGCGAGAGCGGGAATCGAGAGAACGGCGACGATGGATACGAGAAGGGCGTACTCCACCATCGAAGCGCCCCGCTCCTTCGTGTTCATTGAATCCTTCATGCCGCAGATGTCGTCGGTTCGGGCACTTGGGTTCATAGGTCCAACGCCCCGACGCCGGGGTGAGCCTCGAGGCCCAGCGGGCATGTGTTGTCGGGGGTTTCAGTCGTCGATGCCGTACATGGTGTCGGCAATCAGCCCGTCGACGACCGCCCTGAGCGCCTCGTGCTCCTCGGCACCCTCCCCGACCGCGTCGTTGAAGATGGCGAGCTGGCGGTGGGCGCTGGTGCCGCCGGCGACGATCTCCCTGGCATGGGCCACCTCGTCGACAACCTCGAGCTCGGCGGCGTCCTCGGCGACCATCTCGATCAGCTCGTCGACCAGGTCGGCGAAGGGCACCAGCTCGCCCCGGCCGAAGTCGACCAGCTCACCGTCGATGCCGTAACGCTGGGCCCTCCATATGTTCTCGTTGATCAGCTCCGACCGGTAGCTCCGCCACTTCTGGTTGTTCCTCCGCAACCGGTACATGTACGACAGGAGCGACTGGTACAAGGCGGCCACGGTCATGGCGTCGTCGAGACGGGTGCACACGTCCGACACGCGCATCTCCAGGGTCGGGTAGCGGCCAGAAGGCCTGATGTGCCACCAGAGCTTCGACGAGTCCTCGATGATCCCGGCCCCAACCAGCATCTCGAGGTACCTCTCGTACTCGCCCCAGGACACGAACTCCTCAGGGAGGCCGGTGCGGGGCAGGTTCTGGAAGATGACCAGCCGGTAGGCGAGCAGGCCGGTCGGCCGCCCGTCCCAGAACGGTGACGAGGTGCTCAGCGACAGCAGGTGGGGGAGCATGTACTTCACCTGGTTCATCAGGTCGATCCGGAGGTGATCGTCCTCGATCCCGGCATGCACGTGCATGCCGCAGATCACCAGCTGGCGTGCCACCTGGCCCAGGTCGGTCGCCATCTTGGTGTACCGCGGGTGATCGGTCGTCTCCTGCTGGGCCCAGTTGGCGAATGGATGCGTCGAAGAGGCGATGAGCGCCGCCCCGTACTCGCTGACCACGGCGGAGAGGTCCTTGCGGAGGGCGGCCAGGTCTGCGCGCGCCTCCGAGACCCGAGCCGAGATCTTGGTGCCCACTTCGACCTGAGCCTTGAGGAACTCGGGCGTCACCTGGGGGCCGGCCACCTCGGTGAGTGCGTCCCACATGCCGGGCGGCGGGCTGGTGACGAGGTCCCTGGTGTCTCGGTCGACGATCAGGTACTCCTCCTCGATCCCGATGGTGAAGGTGGGCCGCTCCATGGGCAAACCCTAGATCCCATCGGATGGGCCCGCCCCGGCGAGGGCTTTCGGCCCTACCGAAAAGGGGCGCGGCTGAACGATCCTGTTCTCATGGCGAGCAAATGGCTGCCGGCCCTCGTGGTGGCGCTGGTCGCCACCGGTTGCGCGTCCGCCGAGCCCGAGCTGTCGGGCTTCGTCCGTGATCCCGCTCCCGTGGTCAGCGGCACTGCGATCCCCGACGCATCGCACAATGACGAGCTCTTCCGGTTCGTCGCTCCGGAAGAGTCGATCCTGGTGGTCCACTTCGGCTACACGTCGTGTCCCGATGTGTGCCCGACCACCATGGCTCACGTCCGTTCGGCAGTCCAGAGCCTGGGATCCCTGGGTGAGCGGGTGGAGGTGGCGTTCGTCAGCGTCGACCCGTCCCGCGACACCTCAGAGGTTCTCCGCGCCTACATGGCTCAGTTCTCCGAGCGGGCCCACCCCCTCCGCACCGACGACCCCGCCCGGCTGCGGGCGGTGGCTGCCGCCTTCGGGGCCGATTACACGGTCACAGGATCCGGTGTGTCGACCCAAGTCGAGCACACGGCGGACCTGTACGCGGTTGACGACCAAGGCCGGGTCCTCGTGACCTGGCCGTTCGGAACCAGGTGGCAGAGCGTTGCTCGTGACCTCAAGACACTTCTCGAGTCGGAAAGGACCTGACCATGACCAAGCAAATGAGCATCCTCCTGATTGTCCTGGGCGCGGCCGTGGCCGTGTTTGGCATCCTGGCCCTCACCGGCGGCGACGACGAGGTGACCGTCACCGGCGCCTGGGCTCGCAGCTCGATGATGGTGGACGGCGCGGCCGCCGCCTACATGGAGTTGAACGGGGGAGCAGTCGACGACGAGCTCGTTGGCGCCACGGTGCCGGCCGCGATCGCGGACCGAGCCGAGCTCCACGAGACCCAGATGTCGGGCGGAATGGCTTCGATGCACGAAGTCGATTCGATCCCTGTGCCGGCCGGCGGCAAGGTGATGTTGGAGCCTGGCGGCTTCCACGTCATGCTCCTCGATCTCGCCTCGCCCCTCGAGGTCGGCCAGAAGTTCGAAATCACCCTGGAGTTCGCCGAGGCCGGTGAGATCACCGTCGAGGCAACGGTCCAGGAAAGCCAGTGAAGCTGCTGGTCGCACTGGCCTTCGTCCTCGCAGCGTGTTCACCCGGCGGTGCCGAAGGCTACGACCACGATTTCGTCGTGCCAGAAGGCACGGGTCGGAAGCTCGACATCGGCATGAGTGTCGAGATCCTGCCGCCGGTGCTCGAGGCCCAAGTCGGGGAGAGCCTGCGCATCGTGAACCTGGACGACCGTCCCCATCGGATCGGCCCCTACTACGTGGGCGTCGGTGAGACCCTCACGCACTCTTTCGCCGACCCGGCGGAGATGAGCGGGCCGTGCACGGTTCGATTCGATGGCGAGATCCTCGTCCGGGTGACCGGTTAGCGGAGCACCGCCCGGCGCATCAGCTCGCAATCGTCCCGAACGTGACAGTCGATGGCGTGGTCGTTGACCAGGCCCATCGCCTGCATGAAGGCATAGATCGTCGTCGGCCCGACGAACGTCCAGCCCCGTCGTTTCAAGTCCTTGGACAACGCCGTGGACCCGGGCGTGTGCGCCGCCGAGGAGGGCTGCCCGCCAGCGGCTTCCGCCCAGCCCCAGAAGTAGGCAGCCAATGACCCGTGTTCGCCGGCGAGCTCCAGAGCCCTTCCGGCATTGTTGATCGCGGACCTGATCTTCCCCTCGTGGCGGACGATGCCCGGGTCGGCGAGCAGCCGGGCGACATCCCTCTGCCCGAACTCCGCCACCGCCACGGGATCGAAGTCGGCGAACCCGGCCCGGAAGGCGTCCCTCTTCCGCAGGATGGTGAGCCACGACAGGCCGGCCTGGAATCCTTCGAGGCAGATCTTCTCGAAGAGCGTGTGGTCGTCGGTGGTGGCGCGACCCCACTCCTCGTCGTGGTACCGGGAGTAGATCTCGAGGTCCGCGCCCCAAGCACAGCGCCGGCGCCCGTCCGCTCCCATCACCGTGGTCATGGAGACTTTGTAGCGAAACTCCGACTCACGCGTATTGTCCCAGGGTGCAGTCGAGAAGGGATGCCGTCGCCGGCGTGGTCTCGACAGGGCTCGCGTTGGGGGTGTCGGAGCTGGCCGCCGGCCTGTTTCCCGCCCTGCCGTCGCTCGTCGAGGGTCTGGGGAACCGCGTCATCGACGGCGCACCGACCCCGGTCAAGGACTGGGCGATCTCGGTCTTCGGCACCGCGGACAAGCCGGTCCTGCTGGCCTGCATCGTCCTGGTGGCACTGGCGCTCGGGGCCATCACCGGTGTCGCCGCCCGCCGCCGGTGGTGGGTGGCCGTGGTGGTCTTCGGCGGGTTCGGCATCCTCGCGGCATGGGCCGCGTCTGTCGATCCGGGCGTGAGCCTGGCGGTGGCCCTGATCCCCGCCGTCGGGGCGGTCCTGGTCGGTCTTGTGACACTCCGAGCCTTGCTCACAGGAGACGCAACGGTGCCCGAGGTCGACGCGAGCAGGAGGGCCGTGCTGGTGAGCCTGCTGGCCGGAGCTTCTCTGGTCGCGGTGGGGGCGGGGCGCCTCCTCATCGAGCGCTCCAAACAGGCGTTCTCGGGCCGTGATGATGTCACCCTCCCTGCGGCGAGGATGCCTTTGGGCGAGCCTCCGGAGGGCGCCGAGTTGGCGGTGACGGGCCTGACCCCGCTGTTCGTGCCCAACCGCGACTTCTATCGGATCGACACCGCGTTGTTCGTTCCCCGGATCGATCTGTCGGACTGGGAACTGAAGGTGACAGGACGGGTCGGTCGCTCGATCACGCTCTCCTATGACGACATCCTCGAGATGGACCTGATCGAGCGTGACGTCACCTTGTCCTGCGTCTCCAACCGCGTCGGCGGCGACCTCGTCGGCAATGCGCGGTGGCTCGGGGTGCCGCTCGATCGCATCCTCGACCTGGCGCGACCGACGGCGAATGCGGAGCAGGTGGTGGCCCGTTCCGTCGACGGGTTCACCGCCGGGTTCCCGATCGGCTCGGCCTACGACGGCCGCGACGCCCTGCTGGCGGTCGGCATGAACGGTGAGCCACTGCCCTATGAACATGGTTTCCCGGCGCGCCTCGTGGTGGCCGGGCTCTATGGCTATGTCTCGGCGACCAAGTGGCTCGCCGAGATCGAGCTCACCGGCTGGGACGACTTCGACGCCTACTGGATCCCGCGCGGGTGGGCGAAGGAAGGGCCCATTCGCACCCAGAGCCGGATCGACGTCCCCGCCGCACGGGCGCGGATCGAACCCGGGCCCACCAACGTGGCCGGGATCGCGTGGGCCCCGTCGGTGGGGATATCTCGGGTCGAGGTCCGCCTGGGCGAAACGGCCTCTTGGACCGAGGCCGATTTGACCCATCCGGTGTCGGAGAGCGCGTGGGTGCAGTGGAAGGTCGACTGGAACGCCCCGTCCGGCGAGCACCTGCTCACGGTCCGGGCTACCGACGCCGACGGGGTGGTTCAGGACGAGACCATCAGGCCACCCGCGCCCAGCGGTGCCACGGGCTGGCACACCGTCCGGGTCGTGGTCGGCTAGTCGGCCCAGTCCAGCGCGGAGACCGCCCAGGCGAGCCCGCCCTCAGGGTCAGCCACTGCGATGCGCAGCAGCCATCCGGTCCCGGGAGCGCCGTCGTCGAACCAGAACCATCGGAGGTCGTTCGCAGCCCGGCCGATGGCGTCGGGATCGGGCGGCCAGTCGAGGTCACACAACGCGGCCACCGTCCACCACGCCCCGTACCTGCCCGCAGCGGCACCCCTCCGCCGCCCGTGCGCCCCGCCCGAAGCGCCGGCCCAGGCCATCCAGGAGAAGGCCTGCTTGGCGTCGATCGCGGCCATGCGGGCCGTGGACAGCCCGAGGCCCCTCACCGCTCCGAACCCATCACCCTCGACCGTGACCGTCTGGCAGCGGCCGTTGGACTCGTCGGTCCACGGCTGCACCAGCTGGGCCAGAGCCTCCTCAGACTCCAGATCGGCGACGGTGGCCACCTCATCGGGCAGGTCGACCGGCTGCGGGTCGGGTGGATCAGGCGATGGATCCTCGATCCGGTCGGAGTGGTAGGTCGGTGTCGAGTACTCCGGCTCCCAAGCCTGGAGCGAGTCGGGAAGGTCCGCGATGGGCCCGATGCCCGAGTCGCCCCGCACGACCCTCTCGGCGGCCGTCGTCATTCGCTCCGGGCCGGGCGCGAGGTGCGGCTCGAGCTCGGCCCAGGTCTTGCGTGACGCCGCCACCTCGGCCAGGGGGCCGAGGGTGTAACGGGCGGATCCCTCGGTGACCACGGGGCCGGCCCACTCGCCCGGCGCCTCGAGAGCGAGCCGATATCGGATGTGCTCGTCGACCCCCCAGAGCTGGCGGCCCCGACTCACCGCCTCCTGACAGCGGAGACGCAGGTTGGCCAGCCCGTCCCAGCTCCGGGCGGCGGCGAGGCCGTCGACGATGCGGAGGAGCTCGTCGGTGTCCGACGACTCGACGGCCTCGATGATCCGGCTCTCGAAAGTCAAGGGCCCGTCTCCACGGGGAGATCGCGGCGTGACCACTCCGAGAACGAGCCCACGTAGACATCGGGGACGCCCAGGCCCGCCACATCCATGGCGAGGGCGAGGTGACAGGCATTGACCCCCGAGCCGCAGTAAACGACGGGTCGTTCGCCGAGGCCTTCGAATCTCGCCGCCAGGGCGTCGGGCGGGAGGAAGCGGCCCGACGCGTCCAGGTTGCCGGCGTAGGGCCGGTTCACCGCGCCTGGAATGTGACCCGCCTTGGGATCGACCGGCTCCGTCTCGCCGCGGTGTCTCTCCGGCGCCCTGGCGTCGACGAGGACTCGGCCTGCCAGCTCGTCCCGGGTCACGGCGCCGGCGAACCCATGGGGAACGGGGTACCGGGTGGGCTGCGGGGTCACTTCGCCGCTCTCGACCTCGAGCCCGGATTCGACCCAGGCCTGATAGCCGCCGTCGAGGACCCGGACGCGCTCGTGCCCGATGGCCCGCAGCATCCACCACATGCGCGCCGCGACGGACCCGCCGGCGTCGTCGTAGACGACTGCGAGGTCGGATGGCGACAGCCCGAGCCGGCCGAGGGTGACTGCGAATTCCTCCGGTTCGGGCAGCGGGTGCCTCCCGTCGAGCGATGGCGGGGCTGCCAGGTCGCGGTCGAGGTCGACGAACACGGCGCCAGGGACATGGCCGGCGAGATACGCGTCCCGGCCACCGTCGGGTTCGGCGAGCGACCACCTCACGTCGAAGAACCGGGCGTCTGGGGGGATCGCCTCAGGCGCGATCAACGGCGACACGAAGGTCACTCCTCCTCGTCGTGGCGGGCGAGCTCGTCGCCGAGACCGCTCAGGGTGGCACCAACCGCTTCCGCGAGGGCACCGGCAGCAGCCTTCAGATGCCCGCGCACCTCTGGGTCCCGGAGGGCATTGCCGACTGTGGTCGCCACCTGGTTCCACGCCCCCAAAAGGGTGGCGAAGGCGTCGCTTACTTCGCCCTCGGTCGGCCCGGACTCGTCGGCGACTGCCTGGTACACGTCGCGCAGCCGGCGACCCAGGTCGCCGAACTCTTCGTTGGCGCGCCCCCAGAGGTCGTCCTGGGCCGTAGCATCGTCGGGGTGCGGCTCCACCTCCTCGATGGTACCTACGAGCTGTTCCGGGCTCACTACGGGCGTCGGGACACGATCGTGGGCAAGGACGGCACGGACCTGCGGGCGACCGTCGGCATCATGGAATCGACACTGGGTCTCCTGCGGGAGCCGGAAGTGACCCACCTCGCCGCCAGCTTCGACACCGTGATCGAGTCGTTCCGCAACCGCATGTTCGCCGGATACAAGACATCGGCCGGGATGGACCCCGACCTCCTCGCCCAGTTCCCCATCGCCGAGCGCGGCGTGGCGGCCCTGGGAGTGGTGGTCTGGGGGAACATCGAGTACGAGGCCGACGATGCCATCGGCACGGCGGCGGTCCGATGGGTGGACGACGTGTCCCAGGTGGTGATCTGCACTCCCGACAAGGACATGGCCCAGCTGGTGGTGGGCGACCGCATCGTCACCTACAACCGCCGTGAGGGGACGGTCATGGACGAAGCGGGGGTGGTGGCCAAGTTCGGCATCCATCCCGAGTCGATCCCCGACTACCTCGGGCTGGTGGGGGACTCGGCCGACGGCATTCCGGGCATCCCCGGGTGGGGAGCGAAGTCGACCTCGGTCGTCCTCGGCCGGTACGGGAGGATCGAGTTGATCCCGCCCGACTCCGCCGACTGGGAGGTGACCGTCCGGGGGGCGGTCCGACTGGCCGAGAGCCTCCGCGAGAACCTCGTGGACGCCTACCTGTATCGCGACCTGGCGCGCCTTCGACTGGATGTCCCGATCGCGGAGTCGCTCGGGGACCTGGAGTGGAAAGGCATCGACTGGCCGGCTCTCGAGGAGTTCTGCGACGACCTCGGGATCGACCCGGACCGCTTCCGCTCACAGAGCTGACCGCGGCGAAGCGAGTCAGTCCTCGGGCGTGTTCTCCCAGACGACGTCGAAGCGACCGAAGCACTCGGGGCAGTGATAGACCAGGGGCGTTCCGTCCTCCAACGGCTCGTCTGGTGGCAGGAAGGACATGAGGCGGGCCTCCCCACCGCATTCCACGCAGACGATGGTGGCAGGAGGCTCCATCATGCGCCTGACGACCGACCCGCCGAGCCCAGCGCCTCGCAAGCCTCGATCACCCGGTCCGCCATCCCTTGCTCCGCCTTCTTCATGTATGACCTCGGATCGTAGGCCTTCTTGTCCCCGACCTCCCCGTCGACCTTGAGGACCCCGGAGTAGTTGGTCATGACGTGATCGACGATCGGGCGGGTGTAGGCGTACTGGCAGTCGGTGTCGATGTTCATCTTGATGACGCCATAGGAGATGGTCTCCCGGATCTCCTCCAGGGAGGACCCCGAGCCGCCGTGGAACACCAGATGGTGGCGGGCCTGCGGCCCGAACCTCTGCTCGACGGCAGCCTGGCCGTCCCGGAGGATCTTCGGGTCCAGCTTGACGGCGCCGGGCTTGTAGACGCCGTGGACGTTGCCGAACACGGCGGCGAGGAGGTAGTCGCCGCGGTCGAAGGCGCCGAGCTTCTCCGTGACCCTGACCATGTCCCCGGGGGAGGTGTACATCTTGGAGCGGTCCAAGTCCTCGTTGTCGGTGGCGTCCTCGACCCCGCCCACGATTCCGATCTCGAGCTCGAGGATCACGTCGAGTGCCGCGCACGCCGTGAGCAACTCGTCGGCGAGGGCGAGGTTCTCCTCCATCGGGAGGTTCGAGGCGTCGAGCATGTGGCTCTGGAAGATCGGGGGCTCCCCGCGGTCCCGTCTCGCCTTGCTCTCCGCGAGGAGCGGTCTGATGAACCCGTCGACGCGGTCCGGGGGGCAATGGTCGGTGTGGAGGGCGAGATTGACCGGGTACCGAGGGGCCACCACCGCGGCGAATTCGGCGAGGGCCTGGGCGCCGAGGGCCATGTCCTTGTTGGACTGGCCGGAAGCGAACTCCCCGCCGCCGTACGAGATCTGGAGGATCCCGTCCGACCCGGCTGCGGCGAAGCCCTCCATTGCTGCCAGGACGGTGGAGGACGAGGTCACGTTGATGGCGGGGTAGGCGAACCCGCCGTCACGGGCGGCGGCGAACATTGCTCGGTAGGTGTCGGGTGAAGCGATCGGCACGGTGCTGTCTCCTGTGGAAGTCCGGTGATGAAGGTAGTCGCACCGCGTTGGCGCCCGGCCCACGCGCCGGCTCGTCTCCGGACCTCCCTACCCTCCTCGCCAGTGAGGTTGGTGATCGCCCGTTGCAGCGTCGAATACCAGGGTCGGCTCTCCGCGCGTCTGCCCGAGGCCACGAGACTGATCATGGTGAAGGCCGACGGCACCCTGGCCATACATTCCGACGGCAACGCCTCCAAACCGCTCAACTGGATGGTGGCGCCCAACGTGGTGGAGCACCATGAGGACCGCTGGGTGGTCACGAACTCCAAGGGGGAGACCCTCACCATTCGCATCCACGAGGTGTTCACCGACGTGGTCCACGAGCTCGGGGAGGACCCTGGCCTCGAGAAGGACGGGGTGGAGGCCCACCTGCAGGAGCTCCTCGCCGAGCGGCCGTGGATCCTCGAGGAAGGTCTCGTGTTGATCCGCCGGGAGTACCCGACCGACATCGGCCCCGTCGACCTCCTCTGCGCCGACCCCGCGTCAGGGACTGTGGCGGTCGAGGTGAAGCGGCGGGGGAACATCGACGGGGTCGAGCAACTCGCCCGCTACTTGGAGCGCCTGTCGGAGGACCCTCGCCTGATCCCGGTGCGCGGCATCTTCGCCGCCGAGGTGGTCGCTCCCCAGGCGCGTGTCTACGCGGAGTCGAAGGGCATCAAGGCGGTCGAGATCGACTATTCCGGCCTCAAAGAGGCCGAGAGCGCGCACCTGCGTCTCTTCTGATGTTCCGCGTCGTCCTCCACCGACCGGAGATCCCACCCAACACGGGGAGCGTGATGAGGCTGGCGGCCGTGACGGGGTGCTCGCTCGACCTGATCGAGCCGCTCGGGTTCACCCTCGACGACGCCAAGCTCCGGCGGGCCGGGCTCGACTACCGGGACCGCGCTGTGGTGTCGGTCCACCCCGACCTGGAGTCGTGGCGTGAACACACCAGGCCCGGGCGCGTTTGGGCGTTCACCGTCACCGGCGCGCGGGTGCACACCGAGGTCGACTACGTCCCCGGCGACTCCCTCCTCTTCGGGCCGGAGTCGGTCGGGCTCGATCCCGAGGTGAGCTCGGCTCCGTGGGTGACCGGCACGGTCCGGATCCCGATGCTGGCGGGGTTCCGCTCCCTCAACCTCTCCAACGCCGTCTCCATCGCCGTCTACGAGGCCTGGCGCCAGCATGACTTCGGCGTGCATCAGGATCTGTCCCCCACGACGAAGGAGTGGGGGAAGGTACCGCCGGCCGACGAAGGAGGGCGGGGGTAGGGGGGCCGGGTCCTAAGTCAAGTACGGTCTTGCGCAAGCAGCCTGAAGGCAATCGCCTCCGACAACGTCGCTCGCTCCATGGCCCCGACGTGCTGGCTCTCGTTGGGGGCGTGGATCGACGACTTGGGGTCGCCACAACCCGTGACCAGGATCGGCGCCTCGGGGTAGAGCTCTTTGAAGGTGGCGATGAACGGGATGGAGCCGCCGGCGCCGATGTCGACGGCGTCGGTGCCGAAGCCCTCCCGGAAGGCCTCCCTCCACGCGTCCACCGCGTAGTTGTCCATCGGGAGCGTCGTCGCCTCCCCGAGGTCCTCGTGCCCGAAGGAGATCTGGGCGCCCCAGGGCACGTTCGCCTCGAGGTGGGCCTTGAGCTTGTCCAGTGCGTCACGGGCGTTCTGCCCCGGCGGGATCCGCATGCTCACCTTGGCCCGGGCGACCGGCACGAGTTGGTTTATCGCCTCGGCCACGGGCGGGGCGTCGATCGCCAGCACCGACACGGCGGGTTGTGACCAGAGGCGGGAGGCGATGGAGCCGCTGCCGATCATCTCCAGTCCCTCCACCGGCTCGGCCTCGTGGCGGATTTGCGCCTCCGGGTAGTCGATGGCGCCGGGGAGGTCTTCGGAGACCAGTCCGGCGATCGCCACCGAGCCGTCGTCGTTGTGCAGGGTGGAGAGCAGGCGGGAGAGCGCCATCAGCGCGTCGGGGTAGGTGCCGCCGTACTGTCCGGAGTGCACCGGGGCCGCCAGGGTCCTGAGCTCCACGTTCACCGCGGCAATCCCTCGCAGCCTGCTGAGCAGACACGGGACGTCGACCTGCCACACCCCGCCGTCGCCGATCACGATCACGTCCGGCTCGATCAGATGGGAGTACTTCTCCAGGATCTCCGGAAGGGCCTCGGATCCCGCTTCCTCCTCGCCTTCGAAGAAGAGCTGGACACCGACCGGAAGCTGGTCGCCGTGGGCGGCGATGGCTCCGAGGTGCATGATGATTCCCGACTTGTCGTCGGACGCTCCCCGCCCGTAGATGCGTCCGTCCCGCTCGAACGGCTCGAAAGGCCCCGTCTCCCAGTCGCCGAGCGGGCCGGTCGGCTGCACGTCGTAGTGGGCATAGAGGAGGACGGTCGGTGCGCCGGCCGGTCCGGGCTTCTCGGCGAACACGGCCGGGTGGCCCGCGGAGGCCTCCAGCAGCTGCGCGTTCTCGAAGCCCATCTCGTCGAGCATGGCGACGATCCGGCTCCCGGCGTCCCTCACCTTCTCCGGATCGTGGCCGGGCGCGCTCACCGACTCCAGTCGGACCAGGTCGTAGAGCAGTTCCTTGAGTCGCGGCATGTCGGCGGCGACGGCCGCCTTGAGATCGTCGTGCATGGGCACGAGGCTACTCGTGCGATTGGGGCCGGGGATCGGGCATCATGGGGGCCCTTGCTCCGCTTTCGAATCTTCGGCATCCCGGTGTTCGTCCACGCTTCGGTCCTCTTCGTCGTGGTCGTCCTGGGCTGGGCGAGCGGCTTCGACACGCCGTCGACCATGGCGGTCTGGGGGGCCGTCGTGTTCGTGTCGCTGATCGTCCACGAGCTGGGTCACGCCGTAACCGCACGGTCGTACGGGGCCACCGTGTCCATCGAGCTCAACGGTCTCGGGGGCCTCACCCGTTGGGGCTCTCCCAAGGAGCCGATGACCCCGGGTCGCACGGCCCTCGTTTCCGCCGCAGGCTCGGCCTCCGGGTTTCTCCTCGCCGGCATGGCGTGGGCGGTCAACGAGATCTGGGGGCCCTTCGGCGGGCTGGCCGGTCTCGGGATGAGCGTGCTCTTCTACGTCAACATCGTCTGGGGCTTGCTCAACTGGCTGCCCGTCCGCCCTCTGGACGGCGGTCACCTCTTGCTCGCCTTCCTGGCCCGGGTGGCCCCGAAGCGGGGCGATGCGATCGCGCGGGGCATATTCATCACCACGGCGGCCCTCGCGGTCCTGATCGCTCTTCGCTACCGCATGCTGTTCATCGGCATCTTCGCCGTGTGGGCGCTGATGGGGGAGTTCGCCGGGGAGCGCCAGGAGCACGCAGGGATCCCCGAGCTCCGCTACGGCGAGCCCGAGGACGATCGCGACGATCCGGTCTCGGAGGCGCTCACCGAAGACGAGCCCGGGTAGCGTTCCCGCTCGATGGACTTCGCCTACTCGCCTCGCACCGTTGAGCTGATAGCCGCCCTCGAGGAATTCATGGACCGGTTCGTCTATCCGGCCGAGGCCGAGTACCGCTCCCAGATGGAGGCAGCTGGTGACCCCCATCACCACCCGCGGATCGTCGAGGACCTCAAGGCGGAGGCGCGCTCGCGCGGACTGTGGAACTTGTTCCTGCCCGACCCGGACGCGGGCGCCGGCCTCAGCGTCCTCGACTACGCGCCACTGGCGGAGATCACCGGGCGCAGCCCGCACCTGGCCCCCGAGGCGCTCAACTGCTCGGCCCCGGACACGGGGAACATGGAGATCCTGCACATGTTCGGCACGCCGGAGCAGAAGGAGACCTGGCTCCAGCCTCTGCTCGACGGCGAGATCCGATCTTGCTTCTCGATGACCGAGCCCGACGTGGCGTCGTCCGACGCCACCAACATTCGCACCAGCATCGCCGACGACGGCGACGACTGGGTGATCACCGGCCGCAAGTGGTTCTCTTCGGGGGCTGCGTCACCCCGGTGCAAGGTCTCGATCGTCATGGGGGTGACCGATCCGGACGCCGACCCCCATCACCGGCAGTCGATGGTCCTCGTCCCCATGGACACACCGGGCGTCACGGTCGAGCGCGATCTGAAGGTGTTCGGCTACCTGGACCGGGGTGGCCACCCGCAGATTCGATTCGACGGGGTGCGGGTCCCCAAGTCCAACCTGCTGGGCGAGCGGGGCGGCGGTTTCGCCATCGCCCAGGCCCGGCTGGGACCGGGTCGGATCCACCACTGCATGCGGGCCATCGGCATGGCCGAGCGTTGCCTCGATCTGATGGTGCAGCGGGCGCAGGCTCGCGTCGCCTTCGGGCGGCCGCTGGCGGACCAGGGAGTCGTGCGGGAGTGGATCGCCGACGCCCGGATCATGATCGAGCAGGCACGCCTGCTCGTCCTCAAGGCGGCCTGGCTCATCGACCGCCACGGCGCCAGGGGAGCACGCATCGAGATCGCCGCGATCAAGGTGGTGGCACCCCACGTGCTCACCACGGTTGCCGACCGCGCCATGCAGCTGTTCGGAGGCGCGGGCTTCACAGAGGACTTCCCCCTTGCCGAGATGTACGCGATCGGCCGGTGGCTGCACATAGCAGACGGTCCGGATGAGGTGCACCGTCGGTCGGTGGCCCGGGCCGAGCTGGGACGCCTCGAACCGGGGGCGGTCCCCGATTCGTACCAGTAGGAACGAATCAGGGTCACCAGGCGTTTAAAGCGTCTCGGTAACAGGAAGTAACAAAACATGCCCCTTGTCGATCTCGTTGCCAGCCCGTGGCGTGAGGACGCCGCATGCCTCACCGCGCGCGACGTCGACTTCTTCCCCGACCGCGAGGACTACGCGACCGTGGCCCGCGCCAAAGCCGTGTGTGCGAGTTGCCCCGTGGCGGCCGAATGCCTCAGTTGGGCGATCGAGACCAACCAGGTCGACGGCATCTGGGGGGGCCACACCGCGAAGGAGCGGCGGGCGATCCGCCGCGACTGGCTGCAGGAGATCAGGAGAGCGAGCTGAGCTCCTCTTCCTCACACCTTTCGGCGTGAGGGCCTAATGGCCGGAGTTGTCCTCGATGTGCTCGATGATCAAGTCGGCGACGTCGACCCCACTCGCCCCCTCGATCCCCTCCAGGCCCGGTGACGAGTTCACCTCGAGGACCATCGGCCCTTCGGCGGACGGCAGCATGTCCACTCCGGCGATTCCGAGACCCATCGCCTTGGCGGCCCGGACCGCGGTCGCCCGCTCCTTCGGGGTGAGCTTGATGGCCTCGGCGGAGCCGCCCCGATGGAGATTGGATCGGAAGTCCCCGGGAGCCCCGGTGCGCTTCATCGCGGCGACCACCTTTCCCCCCACCACGAACGCCCGGAGGTCGGAGCCGGCCGCCTCCTTGACGAACTGCTGAACGAGGATGTTGGCGTCCATCTGGCGGAACGCGCCGATCACCGACTCGGCAGCCTTTCGTGTCTCGGCGAGCACCACGCCGAGCCCCTGGGTCCCTTCGAGAAGCTTGACCACCACCGGCGGGCCGCCGACGATCTCGAGGAGCCCGTCGATGTCCTGGGTCGAGTGGGCGAAGCTGGTCGTGGGGAGTCCGACCCCCGCCCGGGAGAGCAGCTGCATCGACTCCAGCTTGTCCCGGCTCCGGCTGATCGCATCCGAAGAGTTCGGCGTGTACACGTCGGCCATCTCGAACTGCCTCACCACTGCGGTCCCATAGAAGGTGTAGGAGGCGCCGATGCGTGGGATCACGGCGTGGGGCCTCACCTCATCGCCGCGATAGAGGACCCTCGGGCGCCGCGCCTGGATGTCCATGTAGCAGCGCAGGTAGTCGACCACCGAGACTTCGTGGCCGCGGTTCTCGGCGGCCTCCTTGAGCCGGGCGGTGGAGTAGAGGCTGGAGCTCCGGGAGAGGATGGCGATCTTCACGTTTCTATTCTGGCGGGTCGCGGGCCTACGTAGCTGCGTGCCGGGTCGATGATGAATCCCCGCACGGTGCGGCGGCCGAGGAGCATCCGAAAGGTCATCTCGTCGCGGGTGGTCAGGTTGACCAGGGCCTCGACCGGGACCCCGGCGACCACCACGGTGGTCCGGATCACGGGCCGCAACTCCAGGCGACCGCCGGGGTTGCGCACCCGTCGCTCGGCGATCACCTCGGCTTCGCATGGCACGGTGGGGGTGCGCTTCCGCTGCCGCGGATGGACGGTGAACCGGACCCAGGGGGCTCCGTCGCGGTCGAACCACTTCATGTTGAACGCGTGGAGGGAGGAGTTGTCGGCACCGGTGTCGACCTTGGCCTTGAGCTCGGCGACTCCCAGCTCGGGGAGCGCGACCCACTCCCGCCATCCGATGGTGACCCGGGCCATGTGGCGTCGAGGGTAGACAAGCCGGGCATCGAGCACCGAGACCATCGGTCTCGGCGGGGCCTAGGATTCGGCGTCGTGGCCGCTGACCGTCGCCTCCCGCCCTGGCTCCTGGGGCTGATCTTCGCGGTGATCCTCTTCGTGATCTTCCTCGTGGTCACCTCACTCCTCGGCATCGGCGACGACCCGGGAGTGGAGGGGATGGCCCGATACCCTTGACGCTGTCTGGCTAGTCGCGATAGGATGGCGCCGGCCTTCCAAAGGGGCCCCCGATCACCCGGGATGGGGCGATCGAAGGTCGAGAATTCTCGAGTTGGATATGCTGGCGCGACTGCTAGCATTCCTTTTCTTGCGTCGACCCCTCAAGCACCACCTCAAGGAGGCACCCTTTGGCTTCGCGCGCGGCTGAGCGCTTCTCGTTCGGGAAGATTCCGGAAGTGCTCCCCCTCCCCGACCTGCTGGCAGTACAACACGAGTCCTTCAAGTGGTTTCTCGACGAGGGGCTCCGGGAGATCTTCAACGAGATCAGCCCGATCGAAGACTTCACCGGGACCCTGGCCCTCGAGCTGACCGACCACCGGTTCGCCGAGCCCCAGATGGACCTCGAAGAGTCGCGCGAGCGCGACTCCAACTACTCCAAGCCGCTCTTCGTTACCGCGCGCTTCATGAACAAGAGCACCGGCGAGATCAAGGAACAGCAGGTGTTCCTCGGCGACTTCCCGATCATGACCGACAAGGGCGTGTTCATCATCAACGGGACCGAACGCGTCGTCGTCTCGCAACTCGTGCGCTCCCCGGGCATCTACTACGACGTCGCCCGTGACAAGACGAGTGACAAGCTCATCTACTCCGGCAAGGTCATCCCCGGCCGTGGCGCATGGATCGAGTTCGACACCGACAAGAAGGACACCATCGGCGTCCGCGTCGACCGCAAGCGCCGCCAGTACGTCACTGCCTTCCTCAAGGCCCTCGGCATCGCCGAGACCGACGAGGAGATCCTCGAGATGTTCGGTGGGGCCGAGTCGATCAAGAACACCATCGAGCGGGACACCGTGGCCGACAAGGACGAGGCCCTCCTCGACCTGTACCGCAAGCTCCGGCCGGGCGAGCCGACGACCATCGAGTCGGCCCGCAACCTGATCCAGACGCTATTCCGCAACCCCAAGCGCTACGACCTCACCCGTGTCGGCCGTTACAAGATGGCCCAGAAGTTCGGCGAGGAGAACCCCGCCGACTACCGGGCCGAGGGTCTGCAGATGCTCCGGGACGAGGACATGCTCAACGCCATCCGTTACCTCGTGGCCCTCCATGCCGGCCAGGCCAGCGTCACGACCGTCGGGGGCGCCTCGGTGCCCGTGGACACCGACGACATCGACCACTTCGGCAACCGCCGCATCCGCACGGTCGGCGAGCTCATCCAGAACCAGGTGCGCGTCGGCCTCTCCAGGCTGGAGCGGGTCGTGCGCGAGCGCATGACCACCCAGGACCCGGAGGCGATCACCCCGCAGAGCCTGATCAACATCCGGCCCGTCACGGCTGCGATCAAGGAGTTCTTCGGGACCTCCCAGCTCAGCCACTTCATGGACCAGCCCAACCCGCTCGCAGGTCTCACCCACCGCCGCCGCCTCTCGGCGCTCGGCCCGGGCGGCCTGTCGCGGGAGCGGGCCGGCTTCGAGGTCCGTGACGTCCATCCGTCCCACTACGGCCGGATGTGCCCGATCGAGACGCCGGAGGGCCCGAACATCGGCCTGATGGGCTCGCTGGCCACCTACGCCAGGGTCAACGACTTCGGCTTCATCGAGACCCCGTACCGCAAGGTCGTCGACGGCAAGGTCACCGACCAGGTCGAGTACCTGACCGCCACCGACGAAGAGCGTTTCGTCATCGCCCAGGCCAATGCGGTCCTCAAGGAGGACGGGTCGTTCGCCAACAAGCGGGTGCTCGTCCGGATCGGTGTGGGCGGCGAGCCCGACTACGTCGACCCCAAGCAGGTCGACTTCATGGACGTCTCGCCCAAGCAGATCGTCTCCGTCTCCACCGCGCTCATCCCGTTCCTCGAGCACGACGACGCCAACCGGGCCCTGATGGGCTCGAACATGCAGCGCCAGGCCGTGCCGCTCATCAACGCCGAGGCCCCGATCGTGGGGACCGGCGTCGAGGGCCGCGCCGCCGAGGACTCGGGCGACATGGTCCTCTCGACGGTGGACGGCGAGGTGGTCGAGGTCACCGGGAGCCAGATCGTGGTCAAGGAGGCCGGCGCCAACAAGCGCCACACCTTCTCCATCGAGAAGTTCGCCCGCTCCAACCAGGGCACCTGCATCAACCAGAAGCCCATCGTCCGCGAGGGCGACAGGGTCAAGGTCGGCGACGTCCTGGCCGACGGCCCATCGACCGACGGCGGCGAGCTGGCGCTCGGCCGCAACCTGCTCGTGGCCTTCATGCCGTGGCAGGGCCACAACTACGAGGACGCGATCGTGCTGTCGGAGAGGCTCGTCAAGGACGACGTCCTCAGCTCGATTCACATCGAGGAGCACGAGATCGACGCCCGTGACACCAAGCTGGGCGCCGAGGAGATCACGCGGGACATCCCCAACGTCCCCGAGGAGGTCCTCGCCAACCTGGACACCGACGGCATCATCCGCGTCGGCGCCGAGGTCGGCCCTGGCGACTACCTCGTCGGCAAGGTGACGCCGAAGGGCGAGACCGAGCTCACGCCTGAGGAGCGCCTGCTGCGCGCCATCTTCGGTGAGAAGGCCCGCGAGGTCCGTGACACCTCCCTGAAGGTGCCGCACGGCGAGTCGGGCAAGGTCATCGCGGTCAAGGTCTTCAAGCGAGCCGACGGCTACGACCTTCCGCCCGGTGTCAACGAGCTGGTCCGGATCTACGTCGCCACGCAGCGCAAGATCTCCGAGGGCGACAAGCTGGCCGGCCGCCACGGCAACAAGGGCGTCATCTCCAAGATCCTCCCCGAGGAGGAGATGCCGTTCCTCGCCGACGGGACCCCGGTCGACATGATCCTGTCCCCGATGGGCGTGCCCTCCCGGATGAACCTCGGCCAGGTGCTCGAGACTCACCTCGGATGGGCCGCGGCCCAGGGCTGGGAGGAGTTCGACGGTGCGTCCCCCGCCGCCGTGGGCGCCAAGCCCTGGACGCGGGTGGCGACTCCGGTGTTCGACGGCGCCCGCGAGGACGAGATCCTCAAGGTGCTGGAGAACGCCCACCCCAACCGTGACGGCGAGCGTCTCGTCGGCCCCGACGGCAAGGCCGTTCTCTACGACGGCCGGACCGGCGAGCCCTTCGACAAGCCGGTGACCGTGGGCTACATGTACACGCTGAAGCTGGTCCACCTCGTCGACGAGAAGATCCACGCCCGTTCCACC
Organism: uncultured Acidimicrobiaceae bacterium; assembly: GCA_964388105.1. GTDB lineage: Bacteria > Actinomycetota > Acidimicrobiia > Spongiisociales > ZC4RG35 > ZC4RG35. The sequence continues at coordinate 8,434 of CAYLYQ010000002.1, read as the reverse complement.
GGCCCCTACAGCATGATCACGCAGCAGCCCCTGGGCGGCAAGGCCCAGTTCGGCGGCCAGCGGTTCGGCGAGATGGAAGTCTGGGCCCTCGAGGCGTACGGCGCCGCCTACGCCCTCCAGGAGCTCCTCACCATCAAGTCGGACGACGTGCAGGGCCGGGTCAAGGTCTACGAGGCCATCGTCAAGGGCGACAACATCCCCGAGCCGGGCATCCCGGAGTCCTTCCGGGTCCTGGTCAAGGAGATGCAGAGCCTTGGCCTCAACGTCGAGATGCTGGCTGCCGGCGAGGAAGTCGACATCCGGGACCTGGAGGAGGACTCGTTCCGGCCCTCCGAGGCTCTCGGCATCGACCTGAGCCGGCCCGAGCGGCCCGACGCCGATTGAAGTTTTGACCGAGAAGAGCGAGACATAAGGAAGTCATGGCGCAGCAGATATTCGATGAACTGAGGATCTCCCTGGCCTCGTCCGATCAGGTGCGGGCCTGGTCGTACGGTGAAGTGAGAAAGCCGGAGACGATCAACTACCGCACCCTCCGCCCGGAGAAGGAGGGGCTCTTCGACGAGCGCATCTTCGGCCCCCAGCGGGACTGGGAGTGCTACTGCGGCAAGTACAAGAGGATCCGTTACAAGGGGATCATCTGCGAGCGGTGTGGCGTGGAAGTCACCCGGGCCAAGGTTCGTCGCGAGCGCATGGGTCACATCGAACTGGCCGCCCCGGTCACCCACATCTGGTTCTTCAAGGGCGTCCCGAGCCGTCTCGGCTACCTCCTCGACATGTCGCCGAAGGAGCTGGAGAAGGTCATCTACTTCGCCAGCTACATCATCACCTCCGTCGACGACGAGCGCCGGCAGAAGGACCTGCCCGAGCTCGAGCAGTCGATGCGCGAGGAGATCGAGGTCGTCAAGGCCGAGTTCTCCGATTGGAACACCAACCGCCTCGAGATGCTCGAGGACGAGCTGGCGCGCATGGAAGAGGGCGGCGCCAAGAGCCAGGAGATCAACGCCCGGCGCAAGGAAGTGGAACGCGAGATCAAGGACCGCCAGGACCGGTCCGACCGCGAGATCGAGCTGATCGAGGACGCCTTCGACACCTTCCGCACGCTGGCCCCCAAGCAGCTGGTCGAGTCCGAGCAGCTGTGGCGTGAGATCTGGTTCCGCTACGCCGACTACTTCGAGGGCGGCATGGGCGCCGAGGCGATTCGCGCGCTGCTCAACACCCTCGACCTCGACGCCGAGATGGAGCGCCTGGAGACCGACCTCAACGGCGGCTCCCAGCAGAAGCGCCAGCGCGCCACCCAGCGGATGAAGGTCGTCAAGCCCTTCTGGGAGGGCAAGAACAGGGCTGTGGACATGATCCTGGAGACGGTTCCGGTCATCCCGCCCGACCTCCGCCCGATGGTTCAGCTCGACGGTGGCCGTTTCGCCACGTCCGACCTCAACGACCTCTACCGGCGCGTGATCAACCGGAACAACCGGCTGAAGAGGCTGCTGGACCTCGGCGCCCCCGAGATCATCGTCAACAACGAGAAGCGGATGCTGCAGGAGGCCGTCGACGCGCTGTTCGACAACGGCCGCCGCGGCCGCGCCGTGACCGGCCAGGGCAACCGCGCCCTCAAGTCCCTCTCGGACATGCTCAAGGGCAAGCAGGGCCGGTTCCGCCAGAACCTGCTCGGCAAGCGAGTCGACTACTCCGGCCGCTCGGTCATCGTGGTCGGCCCGAACCTGAAGCTGCATCAGTGCGGTCTCCCCAAGATCATGGCGCTGGAGCTGTTCAAGCCCTTCGTGATGAAGCGCCTCGTCGACCTCGATCTGGCGCAGAACATCAAGGCGGCCAAGCGCATGGTGGAGCGGCAGCGTCCCCAGGTGTGGGACGTGCTGTCCGAGGTGATCCAGGAGCATCCGGTGCTCCTCAACCGGGCGCCCACTCTCCACCGCCTCGGCATCCAGGCGTTCGAGCCGGTGCTCGTCGAGGGCAAGGCCATTCAGATCCACCCGCTCGTCTGCGAGGCGTTCAACGCCGACTTCGACGGCGACCAGATGGCAGTCCACCTCCCGCTCTCGGCCGAGGCCCAGGCGGAGGCCCGGGTGCTCATGCTGTCCACCAACAACGTCCTGTCGCCGGCTTCCGGCCGACCGATCGTGACGCCGTCCCAGGACATGGTGATCGGCATCTACTACCTGTCGGAGCTGGTGGAGGACGCCAAGGGGGCGGGCCGCACCTTCTCCGACATCAGCGAGGCGATGATGGCGCACGAGATCGGCGATCTCTCGCTGCACGCCCCGATCCACATCCGCCTCGGCGCCATGGCCGGCGATCCGGAGGTCCACAGCGCCCTCGACCCGGCTGTGCGGAGGCTGATCGGCGACGAGTTGATCGACGGGAGCCAGAAGATCGAGACCACCCTCGGGCGGCTCATCCTCAACGAGGCCTTCCCGGAGGGCTTCCCGTACATCAACAACATCGTGATCAAGTCCGACATCCGGCTCCTGATCGAGAACATCATCGACCGCTACCCGCGGTCGGTAGTGGCCGAGACCCTGGACAACATCAAAGACCTCGGCTTCAAGTACGCCACTCGCGCGGGGCTCACGATCGCCCTCGACGACGTTCGCACGCCGGCCGACAAGGCCGAGATCCTCGCCGAATACGAGGAGAGGGCCGAGCGGGTGCAGAGCCTCTACGCCAAGGGCGTCGTCACCGACGACGAGCGGCGGCAGGAGCTCATCGAGATCTGGAACGAGGCGACCGAGCGTGTCACCGACGCCATGAAGCGGAGCCTGAAGGAGCAGAGGTTCAACGCCCTCGACATGATGGTGGGCTCCGGCGCCCGCGGGAACATGATGCAGCTGCGCCAGATCGCCGGCATGCGAGGTCTCGTGGCCAATCCCAAGGGCGAGATCATCCCGCGGCCGATCATCGCCAACTTCCGTGAGGGACTCTCGGTCCTGGAGTACTTCATCTCCACCCACGGGGCGAGGAAGGGTCTGGCCGACACCGCCCTCCGCACGGCGGACTCCGGGTACCTGACCCGGCGCCTCGTCGATGTCTCCCAGGAGATGATCATCCTCGAGACCGACTGCGAGACCGATCGCGGCATCCCGATCCAGGTGGTGGACGAACGGGGCAACAAGATCCGGAACCTGAGGTCCCGCATCTTCGGCCGCGCCCTCGCCGATGACGTCAAGGTGGATCGTGCTCTGGTCTCCACCGTCGACGGCGAGAAGCTGCGCGCAGGCACGATGATCGGGGTCAAGGAGCTCCACGCCATCGCCACGGCTGACGTCGAGACCGTTCGGGTCCGCTCACCGCTCACCTGTGACACCAGGGGCGGGGTCTGCCAGATGTGTTACGGCCTGTCCCTCGCCACCGGCAAGATGGTCGAGAGCGGCGAGGCCGTCGGCATCATGGCCGCCCAGTCGATCGGCGAGCCGGGCACCCAGCTCACGATGCGCACCTTCCACACCGGCGGTGTGGCCGGCGAGGACATCACCCACGGTCTTCCCCGCGTCGTCGAGCTCTTCGAGGCTCGCACCCCGAAGGGCAAGGCCGTCCTCACCGAAGTGAGCGGTCCGGCCCGCATGGTGGACGACGAGGAGGGCCGCCGCGTCATCGTCGACTCCTCCGAAGGTGAAGTCAGCTACCCGATTTCCCGCCTGGCCCGTCCGCGTTTCGCCGACGGCGATGTGGTGTCGGCCGGCGACGCGCTCACCGAGGGCCCGCACGACCCCAAGGAAGTCCTCGAGATCCGCGGCGTCCGCTCGGCCCAGCAGTACCTGGTCGACCAGGTGCAGGAGGTGTACAAGTCGCAGGGCGTCGAGATCCACGACAAGCACATCGAGATGATCGTGCGGCAGATGCTGCGTCGTGTCCTCATCGTGTCGCCCAACGACTCGGACTTCTTGCCCGCCGCCCTCGTCGACGAGCAGACCTTCAAGGATCACAACCGCGAACTGGTCGCCGCCGGCAAGCAGCCCGCAGAGGGGCGTCCGCAGCTGATGGGGATCACCAAGGCCTCGCTCGCCACGGACTCGTGGCTCTCGGCAGCCTCCTTCCAGGAGACGACGAGGGTGCTCACCGACGCGGCGATCCAGTCCCGCTCGGACTTCATGCGGGGCCTGAAGGAGAACGTCATCATCGGCAAGCTGATCCCCGCCGGCACCGGCGCCAGGGAATACCAGCAGCTCCAGCCGTCGCTTCCCGGGGCGACCACCGTGGCCAGCCTCGGCGGTTTCCTCGCCGAGGGCGTGCGGAGCATCGAGGACGACGACCTTCCCGAGGACCCGGCCGAGTGGCTGGCCAACCTCGGCGGTTCATCGCCTGCCGACGAAGAAGAGTGATCGACCACGCAGGGTGAGAGGAATCTCTCCCTGCGTGGCAATTGCTCATTGACACCAGGCTCCGTTGCTGTAACTCTGCGTGCGTCCACGCACGGTTGTGATAGTCGGAGGTGCGCGGGAGCATGCCAGACCCCATCGATCCCGGGAACCGGGATCTAGACCCGGAGTCGCTCGCCAGGAAGCTGGCCGAGCAGCTTCGATCGAACGCGCCGTCATCCCGACGACGTCGCCGGCGCCGACGGCGGAACCGTCGTCCGTTCCCGACGACCGGGCTGCTGCGCGGCCTCGGGGTGCTGGCCGTCCTCCTCGGAGTCGGGTTCGGGGCCGCGGCGGCCCTGCCCTGGCTGGGGGACAAGCTCGCCGATCTGTCCAGGTCCCCCGAGGTCTCCGAGCCGGACCCGTCGTTCTCTGGGCAGGGCCTGCCCTCCTCCTCCACCTCGCCGGCGCCCGAGAACCAGCCGGCCGTGGTGGGCCAGTCCACCACCACAGCGGTCCCACCGGCCGCCCCAGCGACGACCACACCCCGGCCTCGTCGCGGCGGGACCGCCACCACGGCACCCACTCCGTCACCGACCACGGCTCCGACGACGCCACCCAGCACGACCAACCCGACCCTGCCCCCGACCACGGGAGGGACGACGACCCCGCGCCCGACGACGACCTCTTCGACGACCACGACGACCACGACGACCACCCCGACGACGACCACGACGATCGCGGCCACCACCACCACTATGCCGGAGGATCCCTGAGCCCGGAGGGGCACGCCGAAGGCCCAAAACGGATTTGTCACTAATCCCCGGCGCGCCGTAGAATCTCCAATCGGCTCCCAGCGCCGCCCTGCGGCGACCCGGGAGCACCGCCGGGTGCCACTTCCGCTCCCGGCAAGCAAGGACTCACGGATCGGCATTTCGGGTGCGCCCGTGTGCCGCTTCCGCCGCAGAGGAGCTTCATGCCAACAATCGAGCAACTTGTCCGCGAGGGCAGGAAGGCGAAGAAGAAGAAGACCAAGACGGCCGGCCTCGCCGGGGCGCCGCAGCGACGCGGGGTATGCACCCGCGTCTACACCGTCACCCCCAAGAAGCCGAACTCCGCCTTGCGCAAGGTGTGTCGCGTCCGGCTCAACTCGGGCGTCGAGGTGACTGCCTACATCCCGGGTGAGGGCCACAACCTCCAGGAGCACAGCATCGTGCTCGTCAGGGGCGGTCGGGTCCGCGACCTTCCCGGTGTCCGCTACAAGGTGATCCGGGGTGCCATGGACGCCTCCGGCGTCAGTGCCCGCAAGAAGGCCCGCAGCCGCTACGGGACGAAGAAGGCCTCCTGATGCGCCGAGCACCCGCACAGAAGCGACGCACCGAGCCGGATCCGGTATTCCGGTCGGTCCTCGTCAGCCAGGTCATCAACAAGATCCTGCTCCAGGGCAAGAAGGATCTGGCCCGTTCCATCGTCTACGACGCACTGGAGACCGTCGAGCAGCGCACCAGCCAGGACCCCACCGTGGTCCTCAAGCGTGCGGTCGACAACATCCGCCCCCACGTCGAGGTCCGTTCCCGGCGCGTGGGCGGCAGCAACTATCAGGTCCCGGTCGAGGTGTCGCCCCGCCGCCAGAACAGCCTGGCGATCCGGTGGCTCGTCAACTACGCCCGGAACCGCCGCGAGCCGAGCATGTCGATGCGTCTCGCCAACGAGATCCTCGACGCCTCCAACAACACGGGGGCGGCGGTGAAGCGGAAGGAAGATGTCCACAAGATGGCGGAGTCCAACAAGGCCTTCGCCCACTACCGCTGGTAACGACAACAGAAGCGAACGTTCCGGAAGGCGGGCCCAAGAACTCTCCGGGCCCGAACCTCAGGACTCCGACGTTCACAACTGAATAGAGAGCTGGAGTAATAGACAGAAGATGGCCAACGACAACGCCCTGCAACACCTACGCCAGGTGCCACTGAGCCGTACCCGAAACATCGGGATCATGGCCCACATCGACGCGGGCAAGACGACCCTCACCGAGCGCATCCTCTATTACACCGGCCGCAACTACAAGATCGGCGAGACCCACGAAGGCTCCGCCACGATGGACTGGATGGACCAGGAGCAGGAGCGGGGCATCACCATCACCTCCGCCGCCACGACCTGCGTCTGGCACGACCACACCATCAACATCATCGACACCCCCGGCCACGTCGACTTCACGGTCGAGGTCGAGCGATCCCTCCGAGTACTCGACGGCGCCGTTGCCGTCTTCGACGGTGTGGCGGGCGTCGAGCCCCAGTCCGAGACGGTGTGGCGCCAGGCCGACCGTTACGGAGTGCCCCGGATCTGCTTCATCAACAAGCTGGATCGCACCGGGGCCGATTTCTATTACGACGTCCAGACCATCGTCGACCGCCTCGGCGCCCGTCCGCTGGTCATGCAGCTCCCCATCGGCACCGAGAGCGACTTCCGCGGTGTCGTCGACCTCGTCGAGCTCCGGGCCCACATCTGGCGCGGCGACGACGGCAAGCAGTGGGACACCGTCGACGTCCCCGAGGACATGGCCGGCATCGTGGCCGAGTACCGGGAGCGTCTCGTCGAGACCGTCGCCGAGACCTCCGAGGAGCTCCTCAACGCCTACCTCGAGAACGGCGACCTCACCTCCAAGGAGATCGGGATCGGCGTCCGTGCCGGGACCATCGCCGGCGACTTCACCCCGGTCCTCTGCGGCTCCGCCTTCAAGAACAAGGGGATCCAGCTCCTCCTCGACGCCATCGTCGCCTACTTGCCCAGCCCCGATGACCTTCCCCCGATCACCGGCTTCAAGCCGGGCGACGAAGAGGTCTCCATGGAGCGTGACCACTCCGACAGCGAGCCTCTCGCCGCGCTGGCCTTCAAGATCATGAGCGACCCTCACGTCGGCAAGCTCACCTACTTCCGCGTCTACTCCGGGATGGTCTCCAAGGGCGACACGGTCCTCAACACCTCCACCGGCAAGAAGGAGCGGATCGGGCGGATTCTCCGGATGCACGCCAATCACCGCGAGGACGTCGACAGTGTGTACGCAGGCGACATCGCCGCCGGGATCGGCTTCAAGGCCACCACCACCGGCGACACTCTCTCCGACCCCGCCAACCCGATTCAGCTCGAGTCGATGGAGTTCCCCGCGCCGGTCATCTCCGTGGCCATCGAGCCCAAGACCAAGACCGACGAGGAGAAGCTCGCCACCGCACTCCAGAGGCTCGCCGAAGAGGACCCGACCTTCCTCGTCCGCACCGATGAGGAGACCGGCCAGACGATCATCTCCGGCATGGGCGAGCTGCACCTCGACGTGCTCGTCGAGCGCATGGTGCGCGAGTTCAAGGTCGACGCCGTGGTCGGCAAGCCCCAGGTCGCCTACCGGGAGACCATCCGCCGTGCGATCGAGAAGGTGGTCTACCGCCACGTCAAGCAGACCGGTGGTCGTGGCCAGTTCGCCCACGTCGTCATCAACCTCGAGCCCACGGGCCCTGGCGGCGGCTACGAGTTCGTCGACATGATCAAGGGCGGCAACGTGCCCCGGGAGTACATCCCCTCGGTCGACGAGGGCATCGAGTCCGCCCTCGACCAGGGCATCGTGGCCGGTTACCCGCTCGTCGACGTCCGGGCCACCCTGGTCGACGGCTCGTCCCACGACGTCGACTCCTCGGAGATGGCCTTCCGGATCGCCGGATCGATGGCGCTCCAGGAGGCCGCCCGCAAGGCGGGCGTCAAGCTCCTCGAGCCGATCATGGCGATCGAGGTCACCACGCCCGACGAGTACATGGGCGACGTCATCGGCGACCTCAACTCACGGCGCGGCCAGGTCCAGGGCATGACGCAGCGGGGCAACAGCCAGGTGATCAAGGCCTTGGTCCCCATGTCGGAAATGTTCGGTTACGCAACCGACCTCAGGTCGAAGACCCAGGGTCGGGCCAACTACTCGATGCAGTTCGATTCCTACCAGGACGTCCCCGAGTCGATCGCCGAGGCCATCGTGGCTCAGCGACGCGGCGAGTCCTAAGAGACAGAGAAGAAGAGAGGACTACCAGAAATGGCGAAGGCGAAGTTTGAGCGGTCGAAGCCTCATGTGAATGTGGGGACGATGG
>CAYLYQ010000001.1:11338-114763 GCA_964388105.1 uncultured Acidimicrobiaceae bacterium | reverse complement strand
TGGATGAGGGGTTGCGGTTCGCGATCCGTGAGGGCGGCCGCACCGTCGGCGCCGGTCGAGTTACGAAGATCACGAAGTAGCTGATGGCCTCGGAGAAGAGACCGCCGCTCACGATGGCATGCACGGAGTGCAAGCGGCGCAACTACATCACCACCAAGAGCAAGTCGAACACCCAGGAGCGGCTGGAGCTGAAGAAGTTCTGCCGCTGGTGCCGGCAGCACACCACTCACCGCGAGACCCGGTAACAACCGGGTCTCCGCGGCTCCGTTCGGGCCTGCTGTCAGAATGAGCCGGTCATGAGATGGCTGGCAGGCATCGCAGGGGCCGGGGTGCTTCTCTTCGCCTTGTCCCGACTCTGGTCGTATGCCGCGTCCCGGGGCTGGGTGTACGGCAGAGGCGAGGCGCCGAAGCGAGGCAACGTGGTCGGCGGCCTCGGTTTCGAACAGGTCTTCGAGCCCGAGTACGAGCATCTGTACGAGGAGCAGCAGTCTGAAGAAGTTCGTGCCGACCGCGACGCGAGCGGGGACGGCAATGCTCGACCTTGAAGGACGCACCTTCGGGCCCAAGCCGTTGTCGGTGACGGCCGACCGGGTTGCCGCCTACGTGGAGGCCACCGGCGACGACGTAGGCCGCTGGGCGGGGCACGCCCCTCCGGGATTCGCTTCGGCCGCCTTGTTCGTCGTCGCCCCCGAACTCCTGTCGATGCTCGCCGGACGGTCGGTCGTTCATGGCGAGCAGACCCTTTCGTGGCAGCGCCCGATCGAAGTCGGCGCCACCCTCGAAGTGACCGGCACGGTGACCAGGTTCCGGGAACGGGCTGGGGTCGTCTACGTCGGCTTCGACCTCACCGCCCACGAAGACGCAGGCGATGTCATCGCCGGGTCGTCGTTGTTCCTTCTGTCCGGCGAGGCGCCTCCTCTCGACTCCGCTCCGGTCGAGATGGAACCCGCCCAGGACGACGACGGGAGCCCGTCGGCCGGCGAGCGGAGCGCATCCCGGGCCATACTGGTCCGCTACGCGGCGGCCACCGGAGACTGGAACCCGGTGCACTGGGACCACGACGCGGCGGTGGCGGCAGGTTTTCCCGGCGTTGTGGTCCACGGCCTCCTTCAAGCGGCATGGGCTCTTCAGGAGGCATCGGGGGCGCGTCGCGGCCCGCGGCCGGTGAGCGCCGCCCGGTTCCGTTTTCGCGCCCCGCTGCCCCCGGCCCGCCCCGCGAGAGTCAGCAGCATTGCGGAGGGCTCCGTGATGACCGTCTCGGTCGCCGACCCGGATCAGGAGTACCTCAGTGCCCGGATCGAGCTCCCCGGTGAGTAACCACAAGGAACCGGGATCGGTCGAAGAGGGGAGAGAGAGCGAGCTCATCGCCCGGGCGCAGAGCGGAGACCGCGCCGCATTCGCCGCCCTGGTCAGAGCGCATCAAGACGAGGTCTACACATTGGCGAGACGTCTGGTCGGCGACCCACATCTGGCTGCTGACATAGCCCAGGAGACTCTGGTCAGGGCCTGGCGGGCGCTTCCCAGGTTCCGGGGCGACGCCAAGCTGTCCACCTGGCTCCACCGCATCACCGTGAACACCGCGTGGACCCACCGTGACCGAGCCCGGCGCAACGCCGCCATCCCGTTGGACGAGGTGGCCGAGTTGGCGGCCCTCCCGGGGCCGACGGACCCCGAGTTCGCGGGCGAGCTGGTGGAACTGCGCGGCCAGCTCCGAATGGCACTGAACCGCCTGCCCGAGGGTCAGCGCCAGGTGGTCGTGATGAAGGACGTCTACGGCTGGTCCCACCTCGAGATCTCCGAGGCCATGGGGATCAGCGTCACGGCGGCCAAGGTCAGGTTGCACCGCGCCCGGGCCCGCCTCGCCAGGGATCTGGAGGAATCGGCGTGAGATTGGTCTGCGAACTGGCGGCCCCGTTCGTCGCCAACAGCGCGGTGGAGGACACCCCAGTGGCGCGCCCCTTCCGGGCACACGCCTCCTCGTGTCTTCGCTGCCAGGCCCGCCGCGCGGCGATGGTGAGAACGGCGAGGGAGCTCAGAGAGCTGTCATCGGAGCGCGACGAGGCGCCGGCCGACCTGGAGTGGCGCGTGATGTCGTCGCTGGAGGGGGATCTGGCCATCCCTCGGTCCTGGCGACGCCCGGTGGCCGTCGCCGCCACCCTCCTGTCCATGGCTGCGGCGATCATCATCTGGCGGCTTCGGCCCCGGGCGAATTGACCGCTTGCCCGGCACGATCGCACGACTCACTCGCTAGATTTCGGATCCGATGGGGAGGTTCTGAGTGCATTTTCGGGTTCCGGTTCGCGCGGCGGGTCTGGTTCTGACGGCAATAGCGGCAGTTCTGACCGCTGGCCACTTCGTCCTGGGCAACGGGGAGTGGGAAGGCTTTCGCCTGTTCAACCTTGGCGAGGAGGGCTCTTTCGGCACTTCATATGCTTCGATTCTGGGCCTGGTGGCCGGGGCTCTGGCCTTGGGAGCGGCCGCGGCGGGCCGTCGCAACGGGCATCGCTATCGGGCGCTTGCCGTTCTCGGTATCGGTTTGGTGCTCTACGCCGTCGATGAGGTCGCGATGGTCCACGAAGGCCTGGGGAGCAGCGTTGCCGACACCGCTGGTCGGGGGGACGACGGCATGGTGGGAACTGCCCTCATCGGGTTCGCGCTCCTGCCTCTCTTTCTCGTGATGGCATGGGCAGTTCTTCGCGCCGTCCCGCGCCGGGCAGGGGTCTTGATGGCTACCGGGCTCGGGGTCTTCTGGCTGGGAGGTTTCGGTGTCGAACAGCTGGAGCACATGAACTACATGAGGACTCTCTCCTGGACCAGCGGGATGACGATGGAGGCCGGGGACTTCCTTCTCATGGGCATTCAGGAAGGCATGGAGATGATTGCCCTGGTTCTGATCCTGACCGGAGGGCTGGCTTTGCTGGCGATCCGGAGAACCGTGCTGTCGCTCGAGGCCACAGAGAACCGGGGACGATTGACGGACGTCGAAGAACCGCGCCGCCCGACCGAAGTGGCCCCCGTCGATGGGTGATCCGGCCTGCTGGATGCACGAGGTCTGTGCCGAGTGCGGGACGATCTCCGAAGATCGCCTGCCGGGAGATCCCTGTCCGAACTGTGCCGCCTCTCCCGCGGTGGAAGACATGACGGCCCGACCTCGAGAGGCCTCCTGAGGGCTTCCCGACCGAGGGGCGGCATTTACGCAAACGGCCTCCTCGCTCTTATACTCAGGTGTCCCGCGAACCCCCTAGGGGTGTAGCTCGAATTGGTAGAGCGCCGGTCTCCAAAACCGGAGGATGGGGGTTCGAGTCCCTCCGCCCCTGCCAAACCCGACAACGTGTGATTACGGGAAGAACATGAACAGAGAGATGCGTCGACTCCAGGAGGCCGAGGAGCGACGTCGCAAGAAGGCCGAGGAGACGGGCCCGAGCCCGGCACAGAAGCGCGCTGCCGCCATGCAGTCGCGCGCCCAGGGCACGGGCGAGCGGAAGAGCTTCTTCCGCAGGATCGGCGAATACCTGCACGAGGTGCGGGTCGAGCTCCGCAAGGTCACCTGGCCCAACCGCGAGCAGATGATCGCCTTCACCACCGTCACTCTGATCACCACCGCCGTCCTCACCGCCGTGGTGTTCGGACTGGACGTTGTCGCCAAGCAGGCCGTCATCTGGCTGATCGAGAGGGGAACGTGACCCAGGCGCCTGATCCCGTGGTCGAGCTCCACGAGGCACTCGCCGAGGACGAGGCGTCGACCGAGTCGGAGGCCCCGCGCCCCCTCAGCCCGTTCGACCTCCCCGGCGACTGGTACGTCATCCACTCCTACTCGGGGTACGAGAACAAGGTCAAGGCCAACCTCGAGACACGCATCCAATCGATGCACATGGAGGACCGGATCTTCGAGGTCCACATCCCCATGGAGGACGTGGTCGAGTTCAAGGGCGGCAAGAAGGTCACCGTTCCGCGCAAGGTGTTCCCCGGATACATCCTCGTCCGGATGACCCTCGACGACGACTCCTGGTACGCCGTGCGCAACACCCCTGGCGTCACCGGCTTCGTCGCCGGCAATGCCCAGAAGCCGAGTCCGCTCTCCCGCCGCGAGGTGGAGCGCTTCCTCGGCGTGCAAGAGGAAGAGGAGAAGGCCAAGCCCCGGTTCAAGCCCGAATGGGAGGTCGGCGAGCAGGTGCGCGTCGTCACCGGCCCGTTTGCCGACTTCAACGGGGTCATCGAGGAGATCAACATCGACCAGCAGAAGGTCGTGGTCCTCGTCAACATCTTCGGGCGCGACACCCCTGTCGAGCTCGGCTTCGACGACATCCAGAAGAACTGAGAAGGAAATGGCTAGGAAGAGACTCGTCACCACCGTGAAGATCCAGCTGCCCGCTGGACAGGCCACACCGGCGCCCCCTGTGGGCACGGTCCTCGGCCCGCACGGCGTCAACCTGATGGACTTCGTCAAGGCGTACAACGACGCCACCGCCAACCAGCGGGGCCAGATCATCCCGGCCGAGATCTCGATCTACGAGGACAGGTCGTTCACCTTCGTCACCAAGACGCCCCCGGCGGCAGGTCTGCTGCGGCAGGCGGCGCGCGTGGACAAGGGCTCCGGCGAGCCGAACAAGACGAAGGTGGGCAGGGTGACCTCCGCGCAAGTGCGCGAGATCGCCGAGCAGAAGATGGTCGACCTCAACGCCAACGACGTCGAGGCCGCGATGAAGATCATCGAGGGGACTGCCCGCTCGATGGGAATCACCGTCGAGGGTTAGTCCAGGTACGGCAGCGGCGCGGCCGCTGCCTCGAAGTGGGAGGCCCGTGCCGGGCCGCCTGAACCACAAAGGAGAGCACATGGCACACGGAAAGAAGTACCGCGAGGCGTCCTCGCGCTACGACAAGATGACGGCCTACCCGGCGGCCGAGGCGCTGGAACTGGTGAAGAGCCTCGCCTCGGCGAAGTTCGACGAGACCATCGAGGCCGTGTTCGTACTCGGCATCGACGCCCGCAAAGCGGACCAGCTGGTACGCGGCACGGTTCCCCTCCCCCACGGCACCGGCAAGAACGTGCGGGTCGCCGTGTTCTGCCCACCCGCCCTCGAGAAGGAAGCCACCGAGGCAGGGGCCGACGTCGTTGGTGGCGTGGAGCTGGTGGAGGCGATCCAGGGGGGCAGGGCCCTCGATTTCGACATCGCCATCGCCACACCTGACATGATGGCCGAGGTCGGCAAGCTCGGGCGTGTGCTCGGACCACGCGGCCTCATGCCCAATCCCAAGGCCGGCACCGTGACGCAGGAAGTGGCTAAGGCGGTCACCGAGTTCAAGGGCGGCCGGATCGAGTACCGGAACGACCGATACGGGAACGTCCACGTGCCGGTCGGCAAGGCCTCCTTCGATATCGACCAATTGGTCGGCAACCTCGCCGCCCTCTCGGCCGAACTGGTGCGAGCCAAGCCTGCGGCGGCCAAGGGCCGCTACGTCAGGAGCCTCACCGTGTCTTCGACCATGGGGCCGGGCGTCAAGGTCGACGTCGGCCGCATCGAGGACCTCGCCGCTCTCGCTCGCTGATCCAAGAGAAAGGCCCCCTCGGGGGCCTTCCTCTTAGGGCTTGGGGGCTTCCGCGGCATCGGACTCATCGCTCCGGGGCTACCGGTTTGCCAGGTCCACCGTCCGCACGCGACCGACACTCTCTCTGTGGACCAGGGTAGGGGCTGGTCTCGGTCGGCCTCGTGGCCCTCTGCGGGTCCGTGAGCTCGGCGGGGGCGGTCAGGGTTCCGCCGTTTTCACGGAAACCCCCAATTGTCAACGCCCCAAGTGTCGCGCGGGCCGCCACACGTGTCCAGGGAAAATCTGGAAGGGATTAGTCCCCCACGCGGAGCGTGGGGGACACATGCAACACAGCACCTGATACACTGACGCTCGCAACACCAATACCACGGCCGAAGACCGCTGGCGTCATCGACAGAATGGGAGTGATCCCACCAGCGCAGGTTGCTTCTCTCGAAGCCCCTCGTTCGTTCGGCCGAGGGGTTTGATCGTTGTAGGAGAAGAAAATGCCAAGACCAGAAAAGGTCCAAGCAGTACAAGACATTCGAGAGAAGCTGGAGAGCGCCGAAGCGGTATTCCTCACGGAGTACCGGGGGCTCTCGGTCAAGGCTGTCTCCGAGCTTCGTCGTGCCCTTCGTGACAGTGGCGCCGAGTACAAGGTCGTGAAGATGACCCTGGCCCGGCTCGCCGCCGGAGACGCCGGGATCACGGGCTTGGACGACCACCTGATCGGGCCCACCGCGCTCGCATTCGCCAATCGTGACCCGGTGGCCACTGCCAAGGCGCTCAAGGACTTCGCCAAGACCGGCGACTCGCTGGTGCTCAAGGCCGGCTACCTGTCGGGACAGGTCCTCACACCCGAGGAGGTCTCTCGGCTCGCCGAGATCGAGCCGCGTGAGGTCCTGCTCGCCAAGTTCGCCGGTGCGGCCAAGGCGCCGCTCTACGCGGCGGCGGGCATGTTCGCGTCGTTCACGCGCAACGCAGCCTCGATGTTCAGTCAGCTTTTGGACAAGAAGGAATCGGGCGAGCCCGCTCCGGTCCCGGCCGCCGAAGAGGCGCCCGCGCCCGTGGAGGACGAGCCCACCGAGACCACGGCCGCCGCGGCCGAGGAGGAATGAAAATGGCCAAGACCAAGATGTCGACGGAGGACCTGCTCTCCGTATTCGAGGAGATGACCGTCCTCGAGCTCAAGGAGTTCCTCGATGCGTTCGAGGAGAAGTTCGAAGTGACCGCTGCCGCTCCGATCGCCATGGCTGCCGCTCCGGCAGCTGGCGGTGCCGGTGACGGTGCCCCCGCCGCCGAGGAGAAGGACGAGTTCGACGTCGTCATCACCAGCGCGGGCGCTCAGAAGATCCAGGTGATCAAGGAAGTGCGCGCTCTGACCAGCCTCGGCCTCAAGGAGGCCAAGGACCTCGTCGACGGCGCTCCCGCCAAGGTGCTGGAAGCCGCCGACCCGGACGCCGCTCAGAAGGCGAAGGAGGTCCTCGAGGCCGCCGGCGCCACGGTCGAGCTGCAGTGATTCCGCGCAAGCGAATGCTTGCGCAAGTGTCCCCCGCGTAGCGGGGGAAGGGACCCGCTTGCGGGTAGGGGGTCGGTTCTGCACAAGAAGATCTCGGGCCGCGTCAGGCCGTACTGGACTTCGGAACCGACCCCCTCCCCGGCTGCGCCGGTACTCCCCCACGAGTGGGGGAGACATCCTTTGAGTTACGAGAAGTAGTCCGACACGACCTCGGTCTCGCGGGCACGCAGTCGCACGTTGGCGTCCAGCTTCTCCAGGTTCTGCTGGATCGACCGTGTCGCCTCCGGGATCGGGTGCTCGGCCAGGAAGGCCTTCACCTCGGCGGCGACGTCTGGTTGCGAGAGGGCTGAGATCCCTTCGGCGATGCGAACCTTGGTGAGCCCGGGCATGGCCTCGAGCACCGACTCCCAGCGCGCAGCGGCGTTGCGCCACACGGCCGGGCCCGACTTGCCCATGAGCAGCCGGGCGAACACCCAGAACCCGTCCTGGGTGCGGATGTCGCCATCCACGACCTTGTCCATGGTGGACACCGCCAAGTCTTCCTCGGCGACACCCGCCACGGACCGCAGGTACCGGACCTGGTCGAGCGGAGTGGTCGCCTCGCGGTAGGCCTGCCACAGGGCGTCGTAGTCCTCCTGGGTCCCGAACCGGGCGAACACGGTCAGGGCGGCGGTCGTCACCTCCGGATCGGCCGACCCTCCGGCGAGCAGGTCGCGAACGATTGCCCTGCACCGATCGATGGTCCCGGTGTCGCGGCCTAGGGCCCCCATGGCGGCGATCAGCTCCCCGCGGAGCTTCCGCTCCAGGTCGGAGTCGTTGGGGCCCGGTTCCCAGCCCATCCGGGCCGCCGTCGGCCCGAGCAGCCCGCGGACGAACTCCTCGAACGCCGGTCGCACCGACTCCTCGAGGGCGTGGTGCTCGATCGTCCCCAGCCCGCCGACGATGATCGACCAGATGGCGTGCTCCCTCTCGTCCCCGAACCCGGCGACGAGATCGAGGAAGTGGGCGCTGTCGGCCTGGCCAGATCGCACGAAGGCGAGGGTGTCGGAGACCAGGGTGTAACGCTCGATGTCGTCGAGGTTGGCGAGGTTGGCGATCAGCTTGGCGAAGCTGGTGTCGCAGTACCCGGTGCGGTAGAAGCCGTTGCCGCCGCCGTTGCCGACGATCCAGTCGAGGTTGCCGTCGAAGGTGATGACGGTCTCGTCCTCGTCGAGGAGGAGCTTGCGGGTCTGCACCTCGCCGTCGATCGAGTAGCGGAGCTGGATCGGCACCTTCCAGAGCGTGGTGTCACTCTCGTCCGGGACGACCAGGTAGCGGCGCTGGGTGAGGCTTACACCGCCCGGCACCATCCGGACCTCGATCTGGGGGAAGCCGCGCTGGTACACCCAGGTCTCCATGATCTCGGAGACGGGCCACTCGGACGCTGAGTCGAGGCCCTCCCACAGGTCACGGGTGATCGTGTTGGCGTACTCGTGCTTCCGCAGGTAGTTGCCGACGCCGGTGCGGAAGTTCTCCACCCCGATGAACTCGTCGATCATGTGGAGCACCGCCGAGCCCTTGCCGTAGGTGATCGAGTCGAACATCTGGTCCACCTCTTCGGGGGCGTTGACCTCGAACTCGATGGGGCGCGTGCTGACCAACTGGTCGGTGGACATCGCCCACGGGACCTCGCCGTTGGAGAACGCCAGCCACCGCTTCCACTCGGGGCGCATGGCGTCTGTCGCCTTCATCTCCATGAACGACGCGAAGGCCTCGTTGAGCCACGCACCCTCCCACCAGGCCATGGTGACCAGGTTGCCGAACCACTGGTGGGCGATCTCGTGACCGATCACGTCGAGGCTGTTCTGCAGCTCCGCCTGGGAGGCCTTGGCCTTGTCGATCACCAGATAGGCGTCCCGGTAGGTGATCAAGCCCACGTTCTCCATGGCTCCGGCGGCGAAGTCGGGGATGGCGATGTGGTCGAGCTTGTCGGCCGGGTAGGGGATCCCGTAGTAGTCGGAGAGGTACTCGAAGCAGAACACCGCGTTCTCCAGGGCGACCTCGGTGAGGTGGAGCTTGCCGCGAGGGACGATGATCCGGATGGGGATGCCCCGGGAGACGGCCGGCTCGGTGGCTTCGAACGGCCCGGCGATGAAGGCCAGCAGGTAGGTGGACATCTTCATCGTCTTGGCGAAGCGGAACTCGACCTTGCCGTCGCCCTCGACACGCTCCAGCTCGCGGGAGTTGGAGTAGGCCTCCAGGCCGGGAGGCACCACCATCGTCGTCTGGAAGGTGGCCTTGAAGTCGGGCTCGTCCCAGCAGGGCAGCACGCGGCGGGCGTCGGTGGCCTGGCACTGCGATGTGGCGATCGGGTGCTCGTTGCCTTCGTCGTCCCGGTAGACAGAGCGGTAGAGGCCCTTCAGCTGGTCGTTGATGATTCCCGTGTAATCGATGGTCAGCCGGTAGTCGCCCGGCGCGAGCTCCGACTCGAGGGAGAGCGTGGCCCGCTCGTACTTCTCGTCGTAGGCGATGCCGGTGATCCCGAGCCTGTCGCCCCCGGAGGTGAGGAAGGCCTCCTTGATGTCGATCTCGGCGGTGTTGAGCACCACCTCGGAAGACGGCTGGTCGACCCGCAGGTCGATTCCCACTTCTCCCGCGAAGGTGAAGTGATCGAAGTCGAGGTCGAGTCGGATGTCGTAGTGCTGGGGGACGATGCCACGCGGCAATCGGAATGAGCTGTCGGCCAAGGGAAATGCTCCTGAGAAAGGGTCTTCCGAATGGTAACGGGGACGCCGGGCAAGGGTCGTGGCGTTGATCGCGTACCCTGGGAAGTCGATGAGCCATGAGTTGAAGACGGTCCTCGTCACGATCCACGGCCCCGATCGACCGGGGATTGCGGCCGGCCTCATGGACCTCCTGGCCTCCGAGAACTGCGAGATCTACGACGTCGGCCAGATCACGATCCGGGGGCGGCTGATGTTGAACGTGCTCATCGGCGTGCCGGCCGAGCAGGCGACCGTGCGCGACATCCTCTACTTCGCCTGGGAGAACGACCTCGAGGTGAGCTTCGAGGTGGTCGACCCCACACCCACCCCGCCGAAGAAGCTCTCCGTGGTCACCGTGATCGGCCCCCGCGTCACGGCCGAGGAGTACGCCGCTGTCACCTCCGCCATCGCCCTCGGCGGCGGCAACATCGAACGCATCGTCCGCCTCTCCCGATACCCGGTGGTCAGCTACGAGTTGACCGTCTCCGGCGGCGACATCGCCGCCATCACCGATGACCTCGTGACGGTGGCCGCAGCCACTCCCATCGATGTCGCCATCCAGCCCGACGGTCTGGCGAGACGCGCCAAGCGGATGGTGGTGATGGACGTCGACTCGACGTTGATCCAAGAGGAGGTCATCGACCTCCTCGCCCGTGAGAAGGGTGTCGAGGCCGAGGTCTCGGCTCTCACGGCAGCAGCCCTTGCCGGTGAGGTCGACTTCGCCGGGGCGCTCCTGGAGAGGGTGCGCCTCCTCGCCGGCCTCGACGAGGGCGCGCTCCGCAGGGTGGCCTCGGAGATCACTCTCACGCCGGGGGCAAAGACGCTGATCCGCACGCTGCACCGGCTCGGGATCAAGACCGCCATCGTGTCGGCGGGATTCACCCGCTTCTCGCGTGCCCTCGCCGAGCGCCTGGGCATCGACTACTACCTGTCCAACACCCTCGAAGTGGTGGACGGTGTGCTCACCGGCCGGCTGGTCGGCGAGTTCGTCGATGGTCCCCGCAAGGCTCAGTTCGTGGCCGAGATCGCGGCCAGAGAGGGGATATCACTCGACCAGGTGGTTGCGATCGGCGATGGCGCCAACGACCTCGACATGCTGCGCTCGGTGGGGCTGGGGATCGCGTTCAACGCCAAGCCGGTGGTCTCGGCGCAGGCTGACACGAGCATCAGAGTCCCTTATCTGGACCCGATCCTCTTCCTGCTCGGAATCCAGAGGGAGCACGTCGAGGAAGCGGACGCCAGCGACCACGACCTCAATCAGCCCCCTCTGATGCCGGTGCCGGACCTCCCGCCGGCTTGACGTGAGGGTGTCTCCCCTACGACGTGGGGGCTAATCCCATTCTCTGTGGAACCACTCCCCGCGCGAGCGGTCGACGCGCTCGAAGGTGTGGGCCCCGAAATAGTCGCGTTGGGCCTGGACCAGGTTGGCGGGGAGGGTCGCCGATCGCATCCCGTCGTAGTACGCCAGGGCCGATGAGTAGGCGGGTGCGGGGATGCCGGCCGCCGCCGCTCCGGCGACCACGCGGCGCCAGGGCCCCTCGGCCCAGCGGAGAGCGTCGGTGAAGAAGGAGGCGAATGTCAGGTCCTCGAGATCGGGCGCGTCCCGATACGCCGCCGTGATGTCCTCGAGGAACGCCGCGCGGATGATGCAACCCGCTCGCCAGAGGGATGCCACCACGCCCGGGTCGATGCCCCATCCGTACTCGGCCGACGCCGCGCGCATGAGGCGGAAACCTTGCGAGTAGCTGATGATCTTGGAGGCGTACAGCGCCGCTTCGATGTCGTCGACGGTGACGCCGGTGAGAGTCCCCGTCCCCGGGAATAGCCCCGCCGCCCGCCCACGCCGATCCGGGTCCGACGAGACGATGCGGGCGTAGACCGCCTCGGCGACGAGGGCAGTCGGCTCGGCGAGCTCCATGGAGGCGATAACCGTCCACTTGCCGGTGCCCTTCTGGCCTGCCGCGTCGAGGATGAGGTCGACCATCGGCACGCCGTTCTCGGTCGCAGCCAGGATGTCGGCGGTGATCTCGATCAGATACGAGCGGAGTCGGCCCTCGTTCCAGCCGGCGAACACCTCGGCGATCCGGGCGGGCTCCATCCCGAGGCCCCGCCGCATCAAGTCGTAGGCCTCCGCGATCACTTGCATGTCGCCGTATTCGATGCCGTTGTGGACCATCTTGACGAAGTGTCCGGCCCCGGCGGGCCCGACCCAGTCACAACAGGGCTGGCCGTCGGGAGCCTGGGCGGCGATCGACTTCAGCATCGTGTCGACGATGGGCCAGGCCTCGGCGTCGCCACCGAGCATCAACGACGGGCCGTGGCGTGCCCCCTCCTCGCCGCCGGAGACTCCGACGCCCATGAACCTGATGCCCCGGGCGGCGAGCTCCGCGGTGCGGCGGTTGGTGTCCGTGTAGAGGGAGTTGCCGCCGTCGATGACGACATCGCCTTCTTCGAGATGCGGAAGGAGATCGGCGATCACCCCGTCGACAGCCCTGCCGGCAGTGACCAGGAGGAGAAACACTCGAGGGGTGCTCATCGCGGCCGCCATCTGCTCCAACGTGCGTGCCCCGGTCACCCCCAGGCGCGAAGCGTCGGGAGAATCGAGGAACGCCTCGGCGACCTCCCAGGTGCGGTTGTGAACCACCACCCGATGGCCCTTCTCCGCCAGATTGAGGGCGAGGTTGGCGCCCATCACTCCCATTCCCACCACACCGACGTCGGCCTTGCTCACCCTCAAGAGGGTATCGCCTGCCTTACCCTGGTCTGTCAATGGCAACTTCGGTCGGTCTCGACATCGGCGGTACCGGTATCAAGGCGGGTCTCGTCGACCTGGAGACCGGCCGGCTCGTCGGGAAGAGACTCCGCGTGGAGACACCGACGCCAGCCACCCCGCAGTCCGTGGTGGCAGCCGCCGCGGGCCTGGTCGCGAACCTGGGCGAGGACGGGCCGATGGGTGTCGGCTTCCCGGCTGTCGTCGTCGATGGCGTCGTCCGCACCGCCAACAACATCGATCCGACGTGGATCGGCCTCGACGCCGCCTCACTGCTCGAGGCGGCCACCGGCCGCCACATCGAGATGATCAACGACGCCGACGCCGCCGCCCTCTGCGAGGCGAGGTACGGAGCCGCCCACGGAATCGACGGCACGGTCCTGATCATCACGTTCGGCACCGGCATCGGGAGCGGCCTGCTCCACGACGGGCGGCTGGTCCCCAACCTCGAACTGGGCTCCATGGAGCTGGAGGGCCACCTCGTCTGCGAGGACTACTTCGCCGCATCGGCGATGGAGAGGGAAGGGCTCACCTGGGAGGAGTGGGTCACGCGCGCGAACCGCTTCCTCCGGTACGTGCGCAGGATCTTCGCCCCCCAGCTCATCATCGCCGGCGGCGGGATCACCAAGTCGTGGGACGAGTGGGCAGGCTTCTTGGACCCCGAACTCGGGGTGGTCAAGGCGTCACGGATCAACAACGCCGGCATCGTGGGCGCCGCCACACTGGTCGGCTGAGCCTTCAGGCCAGGTGATCGCGGAGGATGCGCGCCTTGGCGCGCAGGGCAGAGGCCTCGTCTGCCATGCCGAGTTCCTCGTAGTGGCTCGCGGCGGACTCGTAGTCCGCCGCCTCACCGGCCACGATCTGCTCGATCTGCCGCAGGTCGAGATGGCGGCGGGCGACATCGTTGACTCCCACGCCCACCGGCGCTTCTTCGATGGCCAGGCCCCTGCCTGCGGTTTCGACCGCACCGGCGTTCTCGATCGCAGCCAGAGTCGACCGCAGGGCGGAGACAGCACCCCCGTCCCGCTCGAGCATGGCTTTCCGCAGCGACTTCCGGAGGCTGGCGACCAGGTCGCTCATCTGGCGAACTCGGCGAACCGTGGGGCCACGGCCACCGGCACCCGCACGTCGATGATCGTGCCCCGCTCGTCGTGCTTCTCCTCGATCACCTCGCCCATCTCGTGGGCGGCGGCGACGAGGTCACCGCGGTCGTAGGGAATGGCCAGGGTCATGGTGACGAGTCCGGCAGCGAGTGCTGAGGACAAGGCCGCCACGAGCTCATCGAGCCCTTCTCCGGAAAGGGCGGAGACGAGGACGGCGTCGGGATACTGGTTCGAGATCCGCTGGCGTTGCATGTCCGTGAGCACGTCGACCTTGTTGACCACCAGCAGCTCCGGGATGGTGTCGGCGTCGATCTCGGAGAGCACCTCTCGCACCGCGGCTATCTGGCCCGGGAGGTCGGCATCGGTCCCGTCCACCAGATGGAGGAGCAGGTCGGCCTCGGCAGCTTCCTGGAGGGTCGATCGGAAGGCCTCGACCAGGCCGTGCGGGAGCCTCCGGACGAATCCCACCGTGTCGGCGAGCAGGAACGGCCGGTGACCGGGCGCCTCGAACCTGCGGACCGTCGGATCGAGGGTGGCGAAGAGACGGTCCTCGACCAGAGCGTCCGAATCGGTGAGGGCGTTGAGGAGTGTCGACTTGCCGGCGTTCGTGTAGCCCACGATGGACACCTGGGGGAGGAGGCTGCGGCGGCGTTGTTTGCGCTGCGTCTCCTGATGGCCCACCGACGCCTTCAACTCCCGCTCCAGCTTCGAGATCCGGGTCAGGATCTTGCGCCGGTCGAGCTCGAGCTTGGTCTCGCCAGGCCCGCGGTTGGTGATTCCTGCTCCTGCCGACTGCTGCGACATGCTCTTTCCCTTGCCCCGCAGCCGCGGCAGGTGATACCGGAGCAAGGCGAGCTCGACCTGGATCGCGCCCACCTTGGAGCGGGCGTGTTGGGCGAAGATGTCGAGGATCAGGCCCTCCCGGTCCACGACGTCACACCCGAACTGGTTCTGGAGGTTGCGCTGCTGAGCGGGGGTCAGCTGGTGGTCGAATAGGACCACGTCGATGTCGAGGGCGTTGGTCAACTCGGCCAGCTCAGCGGCCTTGCCCTTGCCGATGAAGGTGGCGGGGTCGATCTCGGACCGCCGCACCACCTCAGAGTCGACGACCTCGGCTCCGGCAGTGTCGGCGAGGAGAGCCAGCTCTTGGAGGGACCTCTCCTCGGTCTCCTCGAGCTGGCCGGGAAGGAGCACGCCCACCAGGAAGGCGCGCTGGACCGTGACCTCGAGGTCGGTGACGGTTGCGGTGAGGCGGCGGCCGCGTCGGGAGGTGTGTTCCTGGGTCATGAAGCTCGGTCGATGGTGCCGGAAACAACGCTCCAGCGAGGTCTATTTACCCGGATCAGAGGTAGGTGCCCTCGTCTCCGACGTGATCCAGCTCTTCCTCGGCAATGATCTGCGACTCGCGAACCGCGATCACCGGCTTGCCGGTGGGAGGCCAGATGAAGCGCCACGCCCCGGTGGGCACGGCCCAGAATCGCTGGCCGGTCTGCACGTCGACCAGGGCCAGGGCGTCGTTGCCGTCCTTGGTGCCGACAGGCACGAGCAGGCCGGAGCGGGTCGTGGTCTCCTCGGGGGACTGTCCCACCCGCCATCCGGTCATCACCTTGTAGCCGTTCTCGGCCGAGATTGGCAGGGCGGTTTCGAGCATCGCCATCATTGTCGCAGGGCCTACCCGGTACGGCTACTCCCGGGCGATAGGGTTGTCACATGGCCAGCCGACCGGGCTTCTCGGAAGCCCTCGAGTATCACTCCCAGCCGCGTCCCGGAAAGACCGAGATCCGGTCCACCAAACCGACGGCCACCCAGCACGACCTGAGTCTCGCCTACACGCCTGGCGTCGCCGAACCGTGCCTCGTCATCGCCGAAGACCCGGATGCCGCTTTCCGCTACACGAATCGGGGGAACCTGGTGGCGGTCGTCAGCAACGGAACCGCCGTGCTCGGTCTCGGGAACATCGGGCCTCTGGGCGGGAAACCGGTGATGGAGGGCAAGGCGGTCCTGTTCAAGCGCTTCGCCGACATCGACGTCTTCGACCTGGAGATCGACGCCACCGACCCCGAAGACGTCATCCGCTTCTGCGAGATGCTCGCCCCCACCGTGGGCGGCATCAATCTCGAGGACATCAAGGCGCCCGAGTGCTTCTACATCGAGGAGACGCTCAGGTCGAGGCTGGACATCCCTGTCTTCCACGACGACCAGCACGGCACCGCCATCATCGGTGGAGCTGCGTTCATCAACGCCATGGAGGTCACCGGGAGAGACGCGGCAACGGCCAAGGTGGTGGTCGCCGGGGCGGGAGCCGCGGGCATCGCCTGCGCTCGCTTCCTGATCGCTCTCGGAGTGAATCCATCGAACTTGCTGCTCTGCGACTCCCGGGGAGTGGTCCACAGCGAGCGGACCGACCTCGTCGGGCCCAAGGCCGAGTTCGGCAGCGAGACGGCAGCGCGCAGCCTCGCCGACGCCCTGGCCGGGGCGGACGCTTTCATCGGAGTCTCGGTGGCCGGGACCGTGAGCCCCGACATGGTGCGGTCGATGGCTGACCAGCCCATCGTGTTCGCTCTCGCCAATCCCGATCCCGAGATCGGTTATCCGGAGGCCAAGGCCGCCAGGCCCGACGTGATCATGGCCACCGGCCGCAGCGACTACCCGAACCAGGTCAACAACGTTCTCGGATTCCCCTTCATCTTCCGTGGCGCGCTCGATGTGAGGGCGCGAGGCGTGTCCGAGGGCATGAAGATCGCCGCGGCCCATGCTCTCGCCGACCTGGCACGGGCACCTGTCCCCGACTCCGTCCTTCGTGCCTACGACCTGGAGAACCTGCAGTTCGGGCCCGACTACCTGATTCCCAAGCCATTCGACTCCCGTGTCCTGTCGACGGTGGCCCCGGCGGTCGCCCGGGCGGCGATGGCCGAGGGCCTGGCGCGCAAACCGATCGAAGACTTCGAGGCGTACCGAACCGAGCTCCAGACCAGGTTTCGCGCATCGCACGCCCTGGTCCACTCGATCACCAATCAGGCCATGGCCGAACCGAAACGCGTCGCCTATCCGCACGGCGACGACGTTCGGATCATCCGGGCTGCGAGACGGGTCAGGGACGAGGGCGTCGCCCGTCCGGTCCTCGTCGGCCCGCGCGCCACGATCGAAGAGAAGGCCTCCGACCTCTCCATATCCCTCGACGGGATCGAGATCGCCGATCCGGTCAACGGCGAAACCGAGCGGTATGCCCGAGTCCTCGAGGAAGTCCGGCGTGATCGCGGCATGACCCTGGACCGGGCACGAGAGAATGCCGCGGACCCCAACATGTACGCCTGCCTCATGCTGCACGAGGGGGAGATCGACGCGGTACTCGGGGGTCTGACCACTTTCTATCCGGAGACGATCCGGCCGGCACTCCAGGTCCTCAAGCTGGAAGAGGGCCGGACCATCGTCTCTGCGGTCTACCTGGTGATGGTCGCCGGCCGGCCGCTGTTCTTCACCGACTGCGCGGTCAACATCGAGCCCGACTCCGGCCAGCTCGCCGAGATCGCCCTCGCCGCGGTGGACACGGCCAAGGTCGTGTTCGACCGGGATCCGAGAGTCGCGTTCATCAGCTATTCGGACTTCGGGTCGGCGGCCGGCGAGGAGCCCGATCGCGTCACACGCGCCGTCGAGATCTTCCGTCGGGCCCGTCCGGACCTCCCGGCCGATGGGCCGATGCAGGCCGATACCGCCGTCGTGCCCGAGCTGCTTCGCGCTCGTCGCCCCGGCGGACCGCTGGAGCGGATGCCCAACGTGTTGGTCTTCCCGAACCTGACCGCAGCCAATGCCTCATACAAGCTGTTGAACCGGCTCGCCAGCGCCGAGGTGATCGGGCCGATCCTCACCGGCTTGTCCCGGACGGTTCACGTCCTGCAGCGGGACGCGTCAGTGTCTGACGTGGTCAACATGACAGCGATCGCGGTGGCTGAGGCCCAGCGCCGCGGCCGGCGCTGACCTCCGGGCCTATTCGTCGGAGGGTGGCACCGCTCCGCGCTCGGTCCAGAACTCCTCGTAGTGGACGTTGCCCTTCTCGCGTCTGAAGTCGAGGGTGAAGCCGCGTTCGTGGAGGATCTGGCACACTCCGAGGGTGGGCGGGAAGGCGAGTGACCCGTCCTCGCCCCACTTCGGCAGCCCGATCATCGAGGGATTCCCGCACAGGAACACATGCGTGTTGGCGGGGTCGAGTGGTGCGCCCAGGAGCGCCTCGACGGTGCCGTCGAGGATCAGGTCCTGGATGTACTTCTTCCCCGTCCCAGGGTCGGGCTCCCGCGTGGCGAATGCGTGATAGGTGTATCGGGGCCAGTTGGCCTGCACCCGGGCATGCTCGGCGGTGTAGGCGAGGTCGTCCAGGTAGCGGACGCACACGACGTTGAGGACCCGTCCTTCGTGCCCCCGATGCATCAACTCCGACAGCATCGCGTTCTGGGGGGCCTCGCCTGTCCCCGTGCTCAGGAAGACGAGGTTGTCGGTCGGCTCGATGCCCTCGAGCGTGTAACGCCCGGCGAATTTGCGGCCCATGTAGAGGCGGTCGCCCACTCCCTTGGAGAACAGGCGCGGGGTGAGGGCCGGGATCTCGGTCTGGCCAGGCCTGACCTTGACGATGTAGAACTCGACTTCCGGCCCGCCGCGGGGGAGTGGCCTGCCGGCCTCATCGACGATCGACGACGACACCGAGTACGAGCGCAAGGCCATTCGATTGTGCTTCTCGGGGTCGAACTCCTCTTCAGCCTCGTCCGCCCGCGGCTCCCAGTACCCGAGGCCAAGCGTCGTGTACTGCCCGGGCTTGTAGTCCTGGGGCGGCTCGTCGGGACGAACCTTGAGCACCCAGAGATCCGGGTTGTGCTCCCTGATGTGGGTGATCGTGGCGTTGTAGTGCCGGGCCCTCAGTCGGTCTGGGTCCTCGGCGCCGTAGTGGACGAACATCGTGGCGATCGTGTCGCGCGCCTCGTTGAGGCTGCCGATGTCCCATTCCCCGGTCCGTCCGACCGTGACCACGTTGGACAGGACGTGAACGTGGGTGACCTCGGGATCGGCGAGGATCCGACCGGCCATCCGGGCCACGGCGTCGTCACCGTCGGCACGGGTGCCGGCGAACACCCGGGGGTCCTGGCCGGTCAGTGATCGGTCCAGGCTGAACACCGCCGTCTGGCCCACCGTCGCCGAACTCACCGAGATGACCTGTCCCACGGTGGGAACGGTACCCAGACGACGAAGGGGGCGCCCGGAGGGCGCCCCCAAGGTCAGACGCGTTGGGTCAGGTCAGGTGCCTTCGCTGGTCTTCTCGGCCACGTCCTTCATGCCCAGTCCGAGAAGGACGAACATGATGCCCGCCAGTGCGGCCAGTCCGGCCACCCCGAAGGCGAGGATCGATGTGAAGAGCGAAGCCTGGAGGAAGGAGGAGTTCATCGCCGTCTGGCGACGGGGGTCGTCACGATCGAGCTCCGCGTAGGTCAAGCCGTCCGTGATCTCCAGCGTGTGCTTGTCGATGATCCGGGCCTGGCAGTACGCGCTCCAGGGTCCCCGCACCTGTGCGCCGGCGGCGCAATCGGCGTCATCGGCCACGGTGATCCGCTGGCTGTCGAGAGTGGAAGAAACCAGAATCCAGGTCCCGGCAGCGCCTGCGATCAGCACCACTCCGAAGACGATCGTCGCTATGTATGCCCATCTCTTCATGTCACGTCCTTTCTGGAATGAGCATATCCAGGGGGCAGTCCGCGCTTAGGGGCATTGGTCGGTTTTCGAGCGGGACTTCCGGCCAGGTCAGTCGGCGCAGAGCTCGTCGGTCATTTCCTCGAGCACGATGCCCGAAATGCCGACGAGTGATGCCAGTTGCTCGCGGTCGAGCCGGTCGAGCATCAACGAGTCGACGAGATCGCGGTGGACGCGATACGCATCGGCGAAGACCGCTCGACCTGCGTCGGTGATCGAAACCCAGAGGCCACGACCGTCGCTCTCGCAGACGGTCCGGCTCACCAGTCCACGGGTCTCCATGCGCTTCAGGTGATGGGACAAGCGGCTCTTCTCCCACTGGAGGTCCGCACCCAACTCGAACGCGCGCAAGGTCCCCGTCTCGGATCCGGCGAGCGAGGTCAGCACCTCGAAGTCGGGGAGGGAGATGCCGGACTCGGTCGTCAGCACCCGGTTGAGCCGGCTCGCTATGCCGACAGCCATGCGCTGGAAGCCTTTCCAGGCATCGGTCCGGAGGTCGGCAGCGGCAATGGTGGAGTCCATGCGGCCATTGTACAGGACACGAGGTTGACATGTCACCTATTAGCTGTGTAGGGTGGTTGACACATCAACCGAAAGGACTGTTCAATGCACACCATGCAGACACCGAACCTGGCCGAGCTGACCGGCGAATACGCCATCGACCCGAGCCACAGCCGCTTCGGCTTCGTGGCCCGTCATGCCATGGTGACCAAGGTGCGCGGCGGATTCAACGAGTTCGAGGGCTCCCTGAGCCTCGATGGTGACACGCCTTCCCAATCGTCGGCCTGGCTGACCATCAAGGCCGCCAGCATCGACACCAACAACGGGGACCGGGACAACCACATCCGCTCCAACGACTTCCTGGCGATGGACAAGTACCCGGAGATCGGCTTCAAGACCACCGCGATCGAAGGCGGCCCAACCACCTGGCAGGTCACCGGTGACCTCACAGTCCGCGGCGTCACCAGGCCGGTGACGTTCGACGTCGACTTCCTCGGCGCTTCGCCCGACCCCTGGGGCAACACCCGAGTCGGCTTCGAGGGCTCGACCGTGATCAACCGCAAGGACTGGGGTGTCTCCTGGAACCTCGCCATCGAGGCGGGCGGCGTGCTGGTCTCCGAGAAGGTGACCCTCGAGTTCGAGATAGCTGCCGTCAAGCAGTAAGCGCCACCTCTTCTCGCCCTCGCGCGGTGTGCCGCGCTCCGTACGCGTCAGACGTTCCCCCACCTCTGCACGCATACGGAGTGCGGACAACCGCCCCGGATTACGGCCTGGTGTCTCGTAGCATCTAGCCCATGCCCGAGCGCAGCTTCGGCCGCACCGTTCGTTATCGCCGCACCAAACTGGGCCTGAGCCAGACCCGTCTCGCCGAGCTGGTCGGCCGGTCGCCGGCCACGATCCGTTCGTGGGAGGCGGACCGATCGGTGCCCAGAGATCCCAAGATCCTCGAGACGCTGGTGGCGATCCTCGGTGTCGACGAGAGGACGCTCTTCGGCAAGGTGGGCATGGAACCGCCGGTGGCCGCTGAGACCAGTCCCACCGTCGAGCAGGCACTGGCGACGCTCGCACCGGAGACACCTTCCCAACCCGCGCATGGCCCCAAGGCCTTCGAGGAGCTCACGGCGGAAATCGCCCTGGAACGAGGAGAGGGCCCGCTGGATGACGAGGCTCCCGCACCTGCCCCGGCACCCCGGGTCGAGTCCCGCCCCCGCCTGCGTGTGGTGCCCCAACCCAAGCCGGTCCCGGTGAGGCCGGCCACCACCACCCTGACTCCCGTTGTGGTTCGGGAGCTCTCCTACATCGAGGATCCCACCCAACGCCAGTTCTATCAGATCCGCACTCTGGCGGCTGTCGTCGGGCTGGTCGCCCTGGTCGTCTCTCTCTTCTGGGCCTTCGGTCACGGGCTCGAAGCCCTCGGAGCCTGGTGGGGTGAGTTCTTCTCCAACCTTCGCCTCTGAAATCTCCTCGCTCAGTTCGCGCCTTGTGGCAGACTGCAGTCACCAGAGAAAGGAGGTGGTCCTAAGTTGTGTAAGTCTTTCAGGACTCTGGAGGTGGCCGGCCGCTGAGCGGCGCGACCGCTGAAGCGCCGCTCCCCGCAGGGGAAGGTGGCGACTCCAAACCGGACCACCGGGTTTCGACCACTGCGGATCTTGTCCACCCGCAGCCTCGTCCGAGGAGCGACGTCGAAGCTTTCTTGACCCGATGAGGCCCCGCTCCGGCGGGGTCTCATCATTGTCACGACGAGAACCCGTGACGCTCCATCCAGTCGTCGTCGTACATCTTCGACAGATAGCCCCGACCCGAGTCGGGGACGATCACGACCACGAGCCGGCTCGTGTCCTCGGCGGCCACCTGCCGGGCGGCCTCCACTGCCAGCCCGCCGGACCCGCCTGTGAGGATGCCCTCGGTCCGCGCCAGCTCGCGGCCGGCCCGGAATGACCGGGCGTCGTCGACCTCGATGAAGCGGTCGATGACGCCGAGGTCGACCGTTTCGGGATAGAAGTCCTCCCCGACCCCCTCCACGAAGTACTGGTGGATGTCACCGTCCGGACCTTGGGTGTAGATGGATCCCTCGGGGTCGGCTCCGACGACGAGGATCTCCGGATTCCGTGCCTTGAGGTAGCGGGCCGCCCCCGTGATCGTGCCTCCGGTGCCGACGCCGGCGACGAACACGTCGACCTCGCCGTCGGTGGCCTCCCAGATCTCGGGCCCGGTGGCGTCGAAGTGAGCCTGGGGGTTGGCCGGGTTCGAATACTGGTCGGGGTGGAAGGCTCCTTCGATCTCGGAGGCGAGCTTTCGCGCCACCCCGTAATACGAGTCCTCGTCTTCCGGTAGCCGGTCGGTCGGGGTGACCACCACCTCGGCTCCGTAGGCCTTGAGCAGGTCCTGCTTCTCTTTCGAGACCTTGTCCGGGACGGTGCAGATGACCCGGTATCCACGCACTGCGCCGATGATTGCCAGGCCCACGCCCGTGTTCCCCGAAGTCGGTTCGACGATGGTGCCCCCCGGGCCGAGGAGACCGTCCCGTTCGGCCCGCTCCACCATGGAGACGGCGATCCGATCCTTGATCGAGCCGCCGGGATTGAAGGTCTCCACCTTGGCCACCAGGTTGCCCGGGGGGTGAAACCTGGACAGGCGGACGAGCGGGGTGCGCCCGACGGTTTCGATGATGCTGTCGTGAATCACGGGGCAGACGGTAACCAACTGGACATCAGTCCCCCATGTCGCGCACGGCGGACTGATCCTGGTCGTTCGGCCGTATCCTCCCCGTGTGTCTCGGCTCGTTCGCTACGCCTGGTTCGTCCTCGTCTTCAACGTCGGCGTCATCCTGGTGGGGGCGTGGGTTCGGGCCAGCGGGAGCGGGGCCGGGTGTGGGCGCTCCTGGCCCACCTGCCAGGGCGCCCTGATCCCCGAGCTCGAAGGGGACACGGCGATCGAGTTCACTCATCGCGCCGTCAGCGGGATCGCGTTGGTGCTCGTGGTGTTGCTGGCCGTGCTGGTGTGGCGCGCCACCGAGAAGGGTCATCCTGCCCGGACCGGGGCGGGCCTCTCGGTCGTGGCGATCGTGGGGGAGGCCCTGATCGGAGCAATGATCGTGCTCGCCGAGTGGGTTGCCCACGACGACTCGGTGGCGAGGGTCGTCGCGGTCCCTCTGCACCTGGTCAACACCCTGTTCCTCCTTGCCGTCCTCACGCTGACCATCTTCTGGTTGTCGGGCGGCAGGCGCCTGGAGTGGTCCGCGGCACCGGAGAGGGTCCGGAAGGGAGTGATGGCAGCAGGCCTCTCCCTCGTTGCCCTTGCTGCGACGGGCGCGGTCACCGCCCTCGCCGACACACTCTTCCCGAAGGGCGGGGACCTGGCGGGCGAGGCCCATTTCCTGACCGCCCTTCGGATCGTCCACCCGATCCTGGCCCTCGTGATCCTGGTCTCGACATGGATAGTGGCGAGCCGCAACTCGCGGAAGCTGGCGGACTGGGTCCCCGCCCTGGTGGGCCTCATGGCGGTGACCGGGGTCGTCAACGTCGCCCTCGGGGTCCCGATCTGGGCCCAGCTCCTTCACCTGGCGGTGGCCGACGCCCTGTGGATCACCTTCGTGCTGATCTCGGCCCGCGCTCTGGCCTCGCATACGTCGGGGGCGCCGACGGGTGACCGCGTCGTCGGCGCGCGCGAGGACTGAGTTCCTCAGTCGTCCAGCTGTCCTGCCAGGGCCACCGGGTCGCTGACAGGCAAGTCGCAGACGAAACCCCGGCACACGAACGCGCGGGCGGAGCCGTCCGGGCCAGGGGTCCGGTCTGCCAGGAGAGGCACCGATGAGCCGGGCCCCGCGGCGACCGCCAGTCCGACGTGCGGGCGGAACCGCGCGAAGTGGACGGCGGTGAGAGCCTCCCGGTTTGGTCCGACGATGGCGAGCTCCATGCCCCTCTCCAACGCATCGGCCACCGACAGGTGGTGCGCGACCATGGTGGGGTGCCGGGTGACGAGAAGGCCGACGGACGCCACCGCGGACTCCGCCTGCTCGCGCCACGATGGCTCCCCGGTGTAGAGACCGGCGTAGAAGAGGGCTTCGGCGGCCATGGCGTTGCCGGAAGGGTGCGGGTTGTCGGTGAAGTCGAACGGGCGCTTGAGCAGATCCGGACCGTCCTCGGCGGTGGAGAAGAACCCGCCGTCCGGCCGGGCGAACCGGGCCAGAGCCTGCACGAGGGTCATCGCACGGTCGAACCACTCCGTGTCGCCGGTGGCGGCGTAGAGAGCGAAGAAGCCGAGGGCGAGGGAGGCGTGGTCGTCGAGGAAGCCGGGCCCGGAGGCCTGCCCTCCCCGCCACGATCGCACCACGGCCCCTCCCGGAGCCAGATGGTCGGCGGCGAAACGGCCCGCCCTCAGAGCGGTCGCGGTGAGGGCATCGTCCTCGAGTGCGGCACCGGCATCGGCGAACGCCCGGATGGCCATCCCGTGCCAGGCGGTCACCACCTTGTCGTCCAGAGCCGGCCGGACGCGTTGGGATCTCGCTTCGAGGAGCAGCCGATTGGACCTCTCGATGTCCGCCGGGCGGTCCGGGCCGACCCGACTCAGGATGTTGGCCCCTTCGAAGTTCCCCACCTCCGTGACGCCGTAGTACGAGAGGACGGCATCGGCGTCGTCACCCAGCAGCTGGCGCAACTCGCCGGCAGACCAGACGTAGAACTTGCCCTCTACGCCCTCGGAGTCGGCATCCTCGGCGGAGAAGAAGCCGCCGTCCGGGTGGCTCAGGTCTCGCTCCAGGTAGGAGAGCGTCGTCCGGGCGACTTCGATGAAGTCGGGCCGGTCGAGCTCGATCCCTGCCCAGAGGTAGATGCGGGCGAGCTGGGCGTTGTCGTAGAGCATCTTCTCGAAATGCGGGACCAGCCAGCGCTCGTCGACCGAGTATCGGGAGAACCCGCCTCCGATCTGATCGTGGATGCCGCCTTCGGCCATCGCGATCAGGGTCTGGGTGATCATCCGATCGGCCTCCTCGGCCCACTCTCGCCCCCTCACCCGGAGCAGGAACTCGAGCACCGGTTGCTGAGGGAACTTGGGGGCGCTGCCGAAGCCGCCGTAGATCCGGTCGAAAGAGCCTGCCATCGTCCGGTACGCCGCTTCCAGTGCCTCTTCGCCCGGGACCTCGCCTGAAGGCACGGACGCCGACACCGCCTCCACCATGCGGGCCGCCTGGTCCTCGATCTCGCCCCGGTTGTCCCGCCATGCGAGCCCGATGGCTTCGAGGAGCTGAGCGAAAGAGGGCATGCCGTGCCGGGGCGTCGGCGGGAAGTAGGTGCCGGCGAAGAAGGGCCGGGCGTCGTGGTCGAGGAAGACCGTCATCGGCCAGCCGCCGCGTCCGGTCATGGTCTGGACGGCCTCCATGTAGACCGAGTCGACATCCGGCCGCTCTTCCCTGTCGACCTTGATGTTGACGAACCCCTCGTTCATCAGGTCGGCGGTGGCGGGGTCCTCGAACGACTCGTGTGCCATCACGTGGCACCAGTGGCAGGACGCGTACCCGACGCTGAGCAGCACGGGGACATCGCGCCGCCTCGCTTCGACGAACGGTTCGTCGCCCCACTCCCACCAGTCCACGGGGTTGTCCTGGTGCTGGAGCAGATACGGAGATGTCGCTCTGCGGAGACGATTGGCCACGGGTCAAACCTACCCGGCCGTTGAATATGCTCGAACCGGATGAAGACGCTCCTGGTCATGCGCCACGCCAAGTCCGACTGGGATGCCTCCTACGGCGGCGACCACGAGCGACCACTGAACCCCCGAGGCGTGAAAGCGGCACGACACATGGGCCGTCACCTCGCCTCCGTTGACCTCATCCCCGACCTGGTGGTGAGCTCGACCGCCGTTCGGGCACGAACCACCGCAGAGCTCGCCTCCGAGGCCGGTGACTGGGGGGCGGAGATCCGTCTCGAGCCCGGCTTCTACGGGGCGCACGTCGAGGGCGTGTTGGAGATCGTCTCTGCGATCGAAGCCGTCTCACGCCTCATGGTGGTCGGGCACCAGCCCACCTGGGGGTCGCTCGTCGCCCGGCTGGCCGGCGAGCCGGTGGACGTCCGCACCGCAACCGTGGCGGTCGTCGCGCTGTCGATCGAGTCGTGGGAAGCGGTGGCCACCGCACATGGAAGCCTCGTCGCGGTGTACCACCCGCCCCGGGGGGAATAACACCCTCCCCGGGCGTGGTTGTCGTCGGTGCGGCCACCGGGCGCGCAGGGGTCGGGAAAATTGGGGGGTTCACAAACCGGCCAGGATGCGTATATTTGGACTCTGGGGGCCGCGCCCTGACATCACCCACCGCCCCCGTGGAGGACTTGAATTTCTATGGCTATCGAATCGCGTCACGACCGGACAGACAAGCCCCGTCGCATCAGGCTTCAGTCGAAGCTGACTGATGAGCGGGGCCGTCTCACGACGGACCTGGTCTCGCAATACCTGACGGCCATCGGCGAGTACGACCTCCTCACCGCCGAGCAAGAAGTCGAGCTCGCCCAGAAGATCGAGTCCGGCGAGGAGGCCGCGGAGCGCCTCGAGAAGGGCGACTACACCAACAAGCGCGAAGAGATGGAGCTGCGACGCAACGCCCGGCGTGGCGCCCAGGCGAAGGACGACTTCCTGACCGCCAACCTTCGCCTCGTTGTCGCCAACGCCCGCCGTTACGCCAACACCTCGGGCATCGACTTCCTCGACCTGATCCAGGAGGGAAACCTCGGCCTGATCCGAGCAGTGGAGAAGTTCGACTGGCGGAAGGGCTTCAAGTTCTCCACCTACGCCACCTGGTGGATCCGCCAGGCGATCACCCGTGCCATCGCCGACAAGTCCCGCACGGTCCGCATCCCGGTGCATCTTCACGACACCCTCGCCGCCGTCCGCGCCGCTCAGGCCTCCCTGAAGGCGGAGCTCGGGCGTGACCCTCGCCCCGATGAGATCGCCGAGGAGGCGGGCGTCACCGTGGACAAGGTCGAGCTCGCCCTGAGCGTCGCCGACACGGTGTCTCTCGAGCAGCCGATCGGTGAGGACGGGGCGCAGCTCGGAGACTTCATCGAGGACGAGGACGCCGCCGACCCGGTGCAGATGACCGAGGAGATGGACGTTGCGAACTCGCTTCGGGAGTCCATCGAGCGCCTGCCGGAGAGAGAGGGCCGGATCCTGGCCCTGCGGTACGGCTTCTACGACGGTGTCCCGCGGACTCTCGAGGAGATCGGCGACGAGTTCAACCTCACACGAGAGCGCATTCGCCAGCTGGAGAAGCTGGCCCTGTGCCGACTTCGTCATCCGTCCTTCGGGATCCGCGAAGCCGACCTGGTCTAGTGGATTCCTCCCCCACTCGTGGGGGAGCACCGGCGAAGCCGGGCAGCGGCCAGTTCCTACCCGCGTGAGGTTTTCGGACGGGGCGACCGATCCCCGTCGGCTAGCGTGATGGGCATGCGACTCGCGGACCTAATCGGCATCGGGCCCTTCTCATGCGGACCCGACACCACACTCGCCGAGGCGGCCCTCGCCATGCAATCCGCCGATCTCGGCTCCCTGGCCGTGGTCGAGGGGACCAGCCTCCTCGGCCTGGTCACCGAGCGCGACCTGCGCAATGCCATCGCCGGAGGCATCGATCTGCACTCCACCCGGGTCTCCGAGATGATGGGCGTGGAGCCCGACACCTTCGACCCGGACCTGGACGTCTGGGATGCGGCGACCTGGATCGCCGAATCCGGTTATCGCCACCTTCCCGTGGTCGACGACGAGGGCCAGCTTCTCGGCGTCGTCTCCTTGCGTGATCTGCTCAAATCACTGGTCGACACCGTCTGACGAGGAGCAACGATGATCACCGACTTCTTCAGCGATGTGAACTGGGCGGCGATCGCGGTGGCAACCCTGGCGTGGTTCGGATTCAGCGCCGTTTGGTACTCGGTCCCCCCGCTCAGCGGTGCTTGGGCACGAGCAGCCAAGGTGGAGACGGACATCGACGACGACTCGGCTCCGGGACTGACCACACTCCTGATCCCGACCGTCGTCGGCTACTTCCTGTCCACGATCGTGATCGCCCTCATCGTGGAGGCCCTGGGGGCCGACTCACTCGAGGAGGGAGTGGCCCTCGGGCTGATGCTCGGCGTGGCGTTCGGTCTCATCAGCTCGGCCATCACCCAGATGTACGAGAGCAAGGGCCGCCTCTACTGGCTGATCAACGGCCTCAATGCGGTGGTCGCCTTCACGATCGTCTCCGTGATCCTCGCCGTCTGGCCCTGATCACTCGGTCGGGATCCAAACCAGCTTCAGGTCCCTGACCTCCACGTCGGTCTGCTCCAGGGGGATCTCCAACTCGTCGAGCTGGGTGGCGAGAGACTCGTGCTCCGCGACGATGCCGGCGATCTCGTCGGCGAGGTCGGATTCGAGCTCTTCCAACTCCTGCTCCTTGGAGCTCACCTTGGTCGCCTCGGCGGTGACCTTCGCTTTGGCCTTCTGGGTGGCGGCGCGGCGGGAGGCCGCCTGGCCCAGCGGGTTGGAGCGCTTCCGCCCGCCGAAGAGGGCGCCGAGGATGTCTCCGGCACCCGAGATCACCTCGCTCTGCTGGCTGGCCCCATAGTCCTGCTCCGCCGTGATCATCCGGGTTCGAGCGGCCTGAAGCTGGTCCTGGACGCGGTCGATCCGGGTGGCGTACTTCTCCTTGAGCTTGGCCACCGCCGCGTCCGCGGCATCCTCGGCGGCCACCTGGCATCGGGCCGCGAACTCCTCCCGCGACTCACCGACCCGGGAGTACAGCTTGAGCCCCTGGTTGCGAAATATGGTGACGGCGCGGTTCTCCACCAGATGCGCCTTGAGCCCGGTGTTGATCCCCTTCCAGAACGACGCCGCCTTGAGGTCGACATCCGGGATGCGGTACCGGATGCCCGAGGGTGCCTCGGATCGGAAGTCGCGGTCGTCGTGGTCCACCGGCTTCACCTCGGCGAGGTCGAGATTGCCGTCGAGTGGATGCAGGATCGCCTCGTACTCCTCCCGGTGCTCGACTTGCGCGGCCGTGTCGTCGTAGAGCAGGCCGACCCGGGCGGCGATGGCGGCCTCGTGGGTGGTGGCGCCCGCTCTGGCTCCCACTTCCGTGGCCCAGGGCGCCGCCGGGTCGAGATAGGTGACCACCACTCCGTCCGCCACCGGGGGTGCCACCGGCACGACGTCCTCGCCGTCCCCGCTCGGGGCGGATGGCGCGTCGACACCGGGAGGTAGGGCCGTGGTGGCCGTGGCCTGACCGGCCCCAGCCGCCGATGCCGGCTTCTCCTTGCGGTCCGCCATGAGCTCCGACACCTGATCTCGCGTCATGGGCCCGGCGAGGTACGACATCGCCCATCTCGTGTCGAACACCTTCGGCGCTCCGCCTTTGGCCGTGTGGAGGACGAACTGCCGTTTGCCCAGCCCGGAGATGAGACGGCTCAGCTCAGCCAGGTCGGCGCCGCCGGCCGCGGAGTCGAGGCCCTCGAGGATGCGCTTCTTGTCGTTCTCGGTTTGGAGGCGGCCGATCATCCACGTGCCGGCGTTGGACATCGCCTTGTAGTCGAGGTCGACCGGGTTCTGAGTGCTCACCACCATGCCGACGCCGTGGGCGCGCGCCTGCTTGAGGATGGTGAGGATCGGCGCCTTCGACGGCGGAGCCGCCGTCGGGGGCGCGAATCCGTACATCTCGTCCATGTAGATCAAGGCGCGCAGCTGGGAGGTGCCAGGCTGGCTGCGTATCCACGTCACCATCTTGGAGAGGAGGAGGGTCACCAGGAATTGGCGCTCCTCGTCCCCGAGATGGGACAGGTAGACGACGGCCGCCCGGGTGGGGCCGTCGCCGCCGAGCATGCGCTCGATGTCGAGTGGCTCGCCGGTCATCCAGGCCGCGAACGACGGTGACGCCAGCAGGCCGTTCAGCTTCAGCGCCAGCTTCATGCGGTCGTCACGACTGATGAATGTGTCCACATCGAAGACCCCGAGCTTGCGCACGGGCGGGTCGGGGATCTGGCCGACGAGTGTCCCCAGATCCAGGTCGGTGCCCTGTCGCCACATGGTCTCCACGATCGTGGACAGAAGGATGTGCTCGGGCCCGGACACGGGGTCCGAGGAGATGCCCGCCAGCGTGAGGATGGAGGAGATGAGCGACTGGATCTCGTCCTGGATCACCTCGGCCGAGTCATCCCACGAGAGCTGCGGGGCGCGCATCGATCCGAGCACGTCCAGGCCGACCCCGGCGCCCGACCCAGGGGTGTAGACGGTGACTTGGGCCTCCTCGGCCAGTCTCCGCAAGCGGGCGGAGTCGATGCCGTCGCGCTCGAGACCGGTGGCCCACGACTCGGCCGTGGCGGCGGCCAGCTCGGGCACCGTCTTTCCCTCCCTGGCAGCCGAGGCCGGATCGACCCATGGCTCGAAGTCGCCGGCCCCCAGCTCGGGGAACACCAGGGCGAGGTTGCCCATGTCGCCTTTCGGGTCGATGACGAGGCACGGGATCCCGTTGAGGAGCGCCTCCTCGATGATGCCGATGCCGAGACCGGTCTTGCCTGACCCGGTCATGCCGACGATGACCCCGTGGGTGGTGAAGTCGTCGGCGTCGTAGACGAGGGGCTCACCCTCGCTCTTGCCTATGTACAGCTGATGGGATGCGAGATTCACCCAGGGGAAAGTAGTCGCTTCGACCCCGTCCCATTCCAGGAGTGGCCGTGGAGAGCCCTGGAAAAAACCGTCCGGGTCAAGTCCGCGCTCTCTTTATCATCATTCGACGGGGCCAGCTTCGCCCCACGTCGGACAACTCTCGATTGGATAGGTCCTCTTGTCTGTTCCTGCAGCACAAATGAGTCCCTGGGCTGTCATCAGGGACGGGAGCCGGGTCACCGTGCGCCTCGTCAAGATGCACCCGGCGGCGTTCGCCATCGGCGTCACCGGCGCGGCCATGTACGCCAGCGCCATCATCGCCGCGTCGCTCGCCGTCGGCTGGGTGACCGACAAGCTGATCATCCCGACCCTCGACGGCGGCGAGTCACCGGACCTGCTGTGGACCGGAGTTCTGCTCATCGTCGGAGTGGCCCTGTTCAAAGCCGTCGGGATCGTCATCCGCCGGACGGCCGCAGGTTGGCTCCAGTTCTCGGTGAGGAGGGACCTGCGCAACATGCTCCTCGAGCAGGAGATGTCGCTCAAGATGTCGTGGTTCGACCGTCACGCCATCGGCGACCTCCTTGCGGTGGCCGACGCCGACACCGACCAGGGCACTTCCGTCCTCAGCCCGCTTCCCTTCGCCACCGGTGTCTCCCTGCTGCTGGTGGGTGCGGTCGTGA
Source organism: uncultured Acidimicrobiaceae bacterium (assembly GCA_964388105.1). Classification (GTDB taxonomy): domain Bacteria; phylum Actinomycetota; class Acidimicrobiia; order Spongiisociales; family ZC4RG35; genus ZC4RG35. Next base: position 83,573 of record CAYLYQ010000001.1, on the reverse strand, counting down.
TGATCATGGCTTTGGACCCCTGGCTGGGAGTGGGTGCCCTGATCGGGCTGGCAGTCGTGATCGCGATCGACGTCAAGGGCAGCTGGCTGACCTTCGGTCAGTGGGAGGCGGTCCAGGTGGTGCGAGGCCAGGTCTCCTCCATCGCCCACGAGAGCTTCGACGGCGCCCTGACGATCAAGGCAATGGGCAAGGAGGACGTCGTCTCCGACCGGTTCGCCCAGTCCAGCGACCTGCTTCGGGACAAGCTCATCGACGTGCTCTCCACCTGGACCAAGTACCAGGTGGTTATCCGCGCCTTGCCGCAGCTGCTCATCCTCGTCCTGATCGTGGTGGGCGCGTACCGGGTGGGCTTGGGAGAGATCACCCCGGGCAACGTGGTCACGGTGGTCTACCTGCTCTCCCTGCTGGCGTTCCCTGTGCAGTTGATCGGGTTCGTCCTCTGGGACCTGGCGGGCAGCCTCGCCGGATGGAAGAGGGTCCAGGAGGTGTTCGACGCCTCCGACCACATGGAGTACGGCGACGTGTCGGCGCTGCCCGACCGTGGAGCCGCTCCCGTGGCCGGGCGCGAAGTGGGTTTCGGCTACGACGACACCACCGTTCTCGACGACGTCCACTTCGACCTCCACTCCGGCAAAGTCCTCGCCGTGGTCGGACCGACCGCGTCCGGCAAGTCGACGCTGGCCCTGCTCCTGGCGAGGCTGTGGGACCCGGATGCGGGTCACATCACCCTGGACGGGAGGGATCTCCGCTCGTTCGCCCGCTCCGAGCTGCCCCGTGAAGTCGCATACGTGGCGCAGGAGGCGTTCCTGTTCGACGCCTCGGTCCGCGAGAACATCACGCTGGGGGCGCCGGTGGCCGACGAGGAGGTGTGGGAGGCGGCCAAGCTCGCTGGCGCCCGCGAGTTCATCCTCGATCTCGACGAGGGGCTGGACTCGGTTCTCGGAGAGAGGGGCACCACCTTGTCGGGCGGCCAGCGGCAGCGCCTCGCTCTGGCGCGTGCCCTGGTCCGGAAGCCCCGGCTCCTCATCCTCGACGACGCCACCTCTGCGGTGGACCCGTCCGTCGAGTCCGAGATCCTGAGGTCTCTCAAGTCCGCCGACCTTCCTTCGACGATCGTGGTGGTGGCCTACCGCCCCTCGTCGATTCGCCTCGCGGACGAGGTCCTGTTCATCGACCAGAGGCGCATCCTCGGCCACGGCACCCATGAGGAGCTGCTCCGCTCGGTGCCTGGCTACGCCCGTCTGGTCCAGGCGTACGAGGAGGAGGCGTTGAAGGCCCGAAAGGAGGCATCGTGAGCGAGGGAAGAGGCGTGGTCGCGCTGATCCGCCGGGCCGTCGCGGAGGCCCCCGCGCTGGCGGAGGGCATTCGCCTCACGGTCTTCCTGGCGATGGTCGGCCAGGCGATCACGGTCGTCACGCCGATCGTCCTGCAGCAGATCGTTGACGGTGACATCCTCGCTCCGGGGCCCATGGACATGTCCTCGGTGGGGATCAAGGCCGGCATCGCCTTTCTGGCTCTCGCCACCGGTGTGTGGGTGGGGAGGACCGCCCAGCTGCGGTTGATCAACTCCTCTTCCATGGGCCTCTCCGACCTTCGGGTGCGCACCTTCCGCCACATCCTGCGGCAGTCGGTCCTCCACGTGCAGGCGGAGCGCCGCGGCAGCCTGGTCTCCCGGGTCACCTCGGACATAACGACGATGCAGGAGTTCATGGAGTGGGGCGGGGTTGGCCTCCTCATCGCTTCCAGCCAGGTGCTCCTCGCCACGCTTGCCATGGCGTTCTACGAGTGGCGCCTGGCCTTGATCGCCTTGGTGGGGGTCACGCTCTACATGGTGATGATGCGGTGGTTCCAGCGCATCCTGTCCCGCAGGTATGACCAGGTGCGAGCCGAAGTCGGCGCTTCGATGGGTGTGCTCTCCGAGGCGATCACGGCCATCCCCGTGGTGCGTGCCTACGGCACCGAGGAGGAGACGCAGGCCAAGGTGGCCGACGCCCTCCAGAAGCGGTTCCGCATCGAGTTCACGACCGCGCGGTTCGGCAACGCCCTCTTCTCCACGGCGGAGCTGTTCGCCGGGACCCTGACTGCCATCATGATCGGGGCCGGAATCTGGTTGGGCATCGAGTTGGGGATGACTGCGGGCACGCTGATCGCGTTCCTCTTCCTCGTCAACCTGCTGGTCGAGCCGATTCAGATCGTCGTCGAGACCCTCGACTTCGCCCAGGCCGCGGCTTCGGGTCTCCGGCGCGTCACGGAAGTGCTCGACGCCCCCATCGAGGTCACCGAGCCGGCGAACCCCGAGGAGCTGCGCCCGGGAGGTCTCTCCGCCCGCTTCGAGGGCGTCGCCTACGCATATCCCGACGGGCCCGAAGTGCTGTCGGGTGTGACGGTCGACATTCCCGTGGGGTCGAGGGTGGCTGTGGTCGGGGAGACCGGCTCCGGCAAGACGACCTTCGCCAAGCTCCTGGTGCGACTCATCGACCCGACCTCGGGCCACGTGTTCCTGGGCGGAGTGCCTGCCGACCGCATCCGGCTCGCCGAGCTGCGCTCACGGGTCGGGTTCGTGCCCCAGGAGGGTTTCCTCTTCGACGACACCGTCGCCAACAACGTCCGCTACGGGCGTCCCGAGGCGGACGACGCCGAGATCTTCTCCGCGTTCTGGGAACTCGGCCTCGGCGAGTGGGTCGAGAGCCTCCCGGAGAAGCTCTCCACTCGCACCGGCGAGCGTGGGACGAACCTCTCGGCGGGGGAGCGGCAGCTAGTGGCGCTGGCCAGGGCTTGGATCGCCTCGCCGGACCTGTTGGTCCTCGACGAGGCCACTTCGGCGGTTGACCCGGCCCTCGACGTCGCCCTGCGCGGTGCGATCAACCGGCTCATCGAGCACCGGACCTCGGTCACGATCGCTCACCGGCTCTCCACCGCGGAGGCCGCCGACGAGGTGCTGGTGTTCGACCGGGGCCGCCTGGTCGAGCGGGGTCGGCACCGCGACCTGGTCGACGCCGGCGGTGTGTATTCCAGCCTGCACGCCGACTGGGCGGCCGGAACCAAGACGGTCTAGGGATCGATCCGGCCGGCGAGCCGGAACTTCCCGTTTCTGACCTCGAACTTCCAGGCCGATCCCTTGGCGGTCTCGGCGGACGGGTTCACCTTCGCTCCCCGTCTGGCCGCCTCCGCCAGGATCAATGGGATCGTCTCCCCATGGGTGCAGATCACTGCCTGGTGCCCCGTGACGCGGTCGAGGAGGGAGGCCACGTCCGACCGCGAGGCGTTTCGGGTCAGACGACGGTCCCGGATCACACTCGCCTTCACCTTCTTGGCGATCGGGGCGATCGTGGTCCGGCAGCGTTTCGCCGGCGACGTGATCACGAGGTCGATCCCTTGATCGGACAGGATCTCGGCCAGGCGGTCGGCCTGTTTCAGGCCCCTGGCGTCGAGCGGGCGCCTGTTGTCGTCGCCTTTCCAGGAGCCCTTGTCCATCGCGACCCCGTGTCGGATCACCCAGACGGCGCCGGTGCGCGCCAGCTTCTCGAGGTTGGCGCTCGCGATCAGCCGCCGGTCGTTGTCGTAGTCGACCGTGGCCGAGGCCCGCTTCGGGGAGAGCCACCGCACCTCGTCGATCTCCTCGTTGGGAACGAACCCCGGGCTGTCGGGCAGGGGCCGCATTGCGTACCAGGCGACTGTCTTCGGGCCGCGTTTGGTCTCGTGAGCGGTCTCGGGGAGCGGCGCCACGATGCGACAGCGGTAGCCGGTCTCCTCGAGCACCTCCCGGACCGCCGCTTCCTCGTCGGTCTCGCCGGGGTCGAGCTTGCCCTTGGGCAACCCCCAGTCGTCATACCGCGGGCGGTGCACCACCAGCACCTTGATGCGGCCCTTCGGCGTGACCCGGAGCACCAGGCCCCCGGCGGCGCGAACGGCGCTGCTCACCTCCGCCACGCAATGCCTCCTGAGCTCAGACTCGTTGGCCGGGGGGCCGGCGGGCGAAGCCCTCGCCCGACGGCTCGGCCATCTCGTATGCGCCGCTCAAGTCGATGCTGACCGCCGAGCAACTGGTGCACACACGGCGGGCGATCCCGCCACCGATGTGCTGGGTGGGCCCGAACCGATGGTCGCCTTTGCGGCAACTGGAGCGCCGATGGCGCCGGGAGGCCTCGTCGGGCCCGAGGTGCGACACTGCGCGTAAGGCTACGGCCACGGAGCGTGACGACAAAGGATCTAACTGGCCATCACCTTCTCGATGCCGGCGACCACGCGGTCGATGTCGATCAAGGCGTGCTTCTCGATGGCGAACTGGGGCCAGGGGACGTCGAATCCGGTGATCCTCCCGATCGGCGCCTGGAGGTCGTAGAGGGCCTCTTCGGCGACTACGGCCGCCACGTCCGCCGCCACGCCGGCCGAGCCCTGCGGCTCCTGGACGAGGAGCAGGCGGCCCGTCCGCTTAACCGACTCGAGGACGGTCTCGCGGTCCCAGGGGAAGAGGGTGCGGAGGTCGATCACCTCCACCGAGACGCCGGACCGTGCCGCGGCAGCCAGTGACACGGGGACCATTCCGCCATAGGTGACCAGAGTGAGATCGGAGCCGGTCTGGCGCACCCGGGCGCGGCCGATGGGGAGGGTGTAGTGGCCGGTGGGGACCTCCTCCCGCCCCGCCCTGTACAGGACCTTGGGCTCGAGGAAGATCACAGGGTCCTCGGACTCCAGAGCCGCCGCCAGCAGCCCCTTGGCATCGGTGGGGGTCGAGGGGCAGATGACGACCAGGCCCGGGGCGTGGACGAAGTACGCCTCCGGTGAGTCGCAATGGTGCTCGTGGGCCCCGATGCCCGCGCCGTTGGGCATGCGGACCACGACGGGAACGGTGGAGTGGCCCCTGGTGCGGAACCGGAAACGGCCGAGATGGCTGACGATCTGGTCGAAGGCCGGGTACACGAATCCCTCGAACTGGATCTCGGCGATCGGTCGTCCGCCCGCCAGTGCCATGCCGACCGCCGTGCCGACGATGCCCGATTCGTTGAGCGGGGTGTCGATGACCCGGTCCGACCCGAACCGGTCCAGCAGGCCCTCGGTGATGCGGAAGACCCCGCCGGCTCTGGCGACGTCTTCCCCCAGCACGATGGTCCGCGGGTCGCGGTCCATGGCTTCGTGGAGGGCGGCGTTGATGGCGTCGGCCATGTTCATCTGCTCGGTTGGGCCCTCCGGCAAACGGTCCTCTCCCACCTGCCAGACCTCTGACGGGTCGAAGACCGTCTCCGTCTCCCCATGGGCCCGCTGCATGGCGTGGAGTTGGTCCACGACGTGAGCGGGTATGCGCGCGAAGCCGTGCCGGATGGCGTCGGAACGGTCGGGGAGGGGCTCTGCCTCGATGGACGCGATCGCCCCGTTCACGGCGTCGGAGACCTCCATTGCCACCTTCTCGGCGTCCCGCTCGTCGATCAGGTCCCGCCTCTCCAGGAAGCGCCGCAGGCGGTCGATCGGGTCTTTCTCCTTCCAGCGCGCCACCTCCTCGTCCGAGCGGTAGAGCGTCGGGTCGTCGGCGGTGGCGTGCGCGCCGTACCGGTAGGTCATGGCCTCGATCAGGGTGGGGCCTCCTCCCGAACGGGCTCGGTCCACCGCCTCTTTGGTGGCGAGATACACCGCGATGGGGTCCATGCCGTCGACGCGGACGCCAGGGAATCCATAGGCGTCCGCCTTCTGGGCGATCGTGGGCGAAGCCGTCTGCAGCTCGTAGGGCACCGAGATGGCATAGAGGTTGTTGGCGCACACGAAGACGGTGGGGGTTCGCCAGACCCCTGCGAAGTTCATCCCGGCGTGGAAGTCGGCCTCGGAGGTGGCACCGTCGCCGAAGTACACCGCCGTGACGACGTCCTGGCCCTGGAGGCGGCGGTAGTACGAATAGCCGACGGCGTGGGGCAGCTGGGAGGCGATCGGCACGGTGACGATTCCCGATCGGTACTTCTCGGCGTCCCATCCGGAGTTGGGGAGGCCCTTCCAGTAGGCGAGCAGGACGTCGATCGGGAGACCGTGGGTGACCTGGACGCCGTGCTCCCGGTAGGAAGGGAAGACGAAGTCATCGGGACGGAGCGCCATCGCCGAACCGATCTGAACGGCCTCGTGGCCCTCCAGCATGGCGTAGGTGCCGATGCGGCCCTGTCTCTGGAGGGCGAGCATCCGCCGATCCAGCTCACGAGACAGGACCATGTTCCGGTACATGTCCTGATAGATGCCCGGGTCGAGGCCCGGGTCGTCCCCCACGAGGTTGCCCTGCGGGTCGATGATCTGCATGGCTTCGAGGATGTCGGCAGGGTACCGCGACCCGGAGGGACCTGCCATGTGGGCCTGGCGCGTGGGGGACTGTTCCGGCGACCGGGTTCCGGGCACCTGTTACCTTCAGGTCGTGCCCGTGCTGCGGCCTGAGATCGAGTCCATACCGGCCTACGAGGTGGGGCGACCCATCGAAGACGTGGTGCGCCAGTACGGGATCGACCCGTCCCGGGTGGCCAAGCTCACCGCCAACGAAAGCCCGTTCGGGCCGTTTCCCGGTGTGGCCGAGGCCATCGCAGCCGAGGCCGGGAACCTCAACCGGTACCCCGACAACCAGGCGTGGGCCCTCGGTGGGCGCCTTGCCGAGGAACTCGGCGTCCGCCACGAGAACCTGCTGTTCGCCAACGGGAGCACCGCGCATCTGGCTGATTTCGCGTCGGCGGTCGGAGGCCCAGGAACCCGTCTCGTCTACCCCTGGCCCAGCTTCATCATGTACCGCTACGCCGCAGCTTGGGCGGGCTCAGAACCGGTGGAGGTGCCGCTCGACTCCGACTTCCGGGTCGACCTCGGCGCCATGGCCAACGCCGTCGACGAGCGAACGGGGATGGTGATCGTCTGCAATCCCAACAACCCGACCGGCACGCTGCTGGGCGCCGGCGAGGTCGCCGACTTCATCGCAGCCGTGCCGGAGAGGACGCTCGTCGTGGTCGACGAGGCCTACGCAGAGTTCGTGGAGGACCCCTCGTTCGAGACCACCTTCGGCCTCGCCGTCGAACGGCCCAATGTGATCACCCTGCGCACCTTCTCCAAGATCTACGCGCTCGCCGGGCTTCGGGTCGGATATGCGGTGGGAGCCGCGGAGACGGTCTCCCGCCTGCGCAAGGGGCAGCAGCCACTGACGGTCAACCGTCTCGGCCAGGTGGCGGCACTGGCGTCGCTGGGCCAGCCTGAAGAGATGCAGCGGCGGGTGGTGGCCAATTCGGCGGGTCGCCACTACATCGCGGGGGCCCTCGCCGAGCGCGGCTTGCGGCAGGTGCGCAGCCACACCAACTTCGTCTTCTTCGAGATGCCAGGCGGCGACTCCCCGGGGATGGCGGAAAGCTTCACCCGGCGCGGGGTGATCATCCGGCCGATGGCCTCCGGTTGGATGCGGGTCTCTGTCGGCCTTCCCGAGGAGAACCGTCTCTTCGTGGACGCGGTCGACGCCATCCTCCACGACATGGCCTGACAGATTGGGCCTTTAGACGGGGGCGCTTTCACTCGTTCGGTGCCGATATGGGACCAGAATCTCCTGGTGATGAGAAGAGCTGGCTTCGATGGACGTCTCTCGCATATCTGAGGAAGCCCACCGGCTTCTGCCCCTGGCCCGGTCCGCCTTGGGCCATTACGCATATGACATCCGCTCGGTGACCCACCTCGCCACCCACTCCAACGTCCTCTACCGGGTGGAGACGCATTCCGGGGAGCAGATGACCCTTCGGGTCGGGTCGGTTCGCGGCAACACCCGATCCAACATCGACTACGAGGTCGCCTGGCTCACCGCGCTCAACGCCGAAACCGATCTCGAGGTGGTGCGGCCGATCCCGACGAGATCGGGCGCTCTCGTCGTCGACGTCTTCGACCCGTCGATCGGCAAGGAGCGGGCCTGCGTTCTCTTCAGTTGGATCCCCGGTGAGCCGCTGGGGGCGGGAGGCCCATTCGGCTACCGGATGCTCGGCAAGGTCTCGGCGACCCTCCACAACCACGGTGAGACCTGGCGGCCGGAGCGAACCGACGAGCTGCGCCGTTGGGACCGCGTCTTCTATTACGGGGCGGACATCGATCCGGTGGTCATCACCAATCCCTACTACGACCACATCTTCGACGGCCAGATGCGGGCGGTGATCGCGCGGGCAACCGAGCTCGCCTCCGATGCCATCGACGAGGCCTGGGCGTCGGGGCGGCCGCAGGTCGTCCACGGCGATCTCCACGAGTGGAACGTGCACATGGCCGGGCAACGCATGCACGTCTTCGACTTCGAGGACATGATGATCGCCCTGCCCTCGCAGGACATCGCGATCTCCCTGTACCACTCGAGGGTGCGCCCGGACCGGGAAGCCATCCGGGACGCTTTCCGGCGGGGCTACGAGGGGGTCAGGGAGTGGCCGGAGATGGACACGCGCCGTCTGGAGAGCTTCATGGCGGCGCGCCAGGTCCTGCTGACCAACTATGCCGCCCGTACCCTCGCCCCGGCCGAGGCCGAGCGCTTCATCGACTCCCTGATGCCCTGGCTGGTGGGGTTCGTCGACCGATACGGTTGAATCGCATCGACAACCGCCAGGCCGGAGCCGGGCTACGGTTCCGCTCCCCGACGGAGGAGCTTTGACCGTGCCCGGATTGGAACTGTTCTGCACCATCGAAGGCGAGATGCGCCCGAAGATGGTCGGCCGCGGCCCGGCGGGGACCCGGGTCGACTTCCCCTTCGAGGGAACGGCCACCAGCCCGCATTGGGAGGGGGAGCGGCCGGTGTCGGGGACCGACTTCGCGGTCATCCGTGGTGACGGGAACATGGACCTCGACATCCACGGTGTCATCGGCTCCAAGCGCGAGTCGGTGGGTTATCGAGCCACCGGCGTTTCGGTGGTGTCCGAAGACCAGTCCGCCGAGATCAACGAGCTGATCACCTTCCACACGGGCAACGAGGATCTCGCCTGGCTCAACGAGCGCATCGGCGTCGCCATCGGCCGGGGGGCCGAAGGGAAGCTCTCGCTGGAGGTCTACCTGGTCGTCCGGTAGTCGGGCTTCCTCTTCTCGAGGAACGCCCGCACTCCTTCGAGATGCGCTGGAGTCCTTCCCAGACGGTGCTGTTCCGCGCGCTCGGCCGCCAGGGCCTCGGAGAGGGATAGTCCGGGCGCCTCGCGGATGAGGCGCCGTGCTGTGACCAGCGCATCCGGGACCAGGTTCGCCAGGCCCGCGGCCAGCTCCATGGCGCGCGGCATCAGCTGGTCATCGGGCACCGCCTCGGAGCAGAGGCCCCAATCGACGGCCTCGTCCGGCCCGAGCCGCCTGTTGGTCAGCACGAGCTCCAGCGCGCGCCCCGTTCCGACCAGCGCAGGCAGCGTCCACGTGGTTCCGGAGTCGGGAACGAGGCCGATCCCGGTGAAGGCGGATACGAACGATGCCGAGGCGCCGGCGACGCGCAAGTCGCACGCCAGGGCCAGTCCGAGGCCGGCGCCCGCAGCGACGCCGTTGACGGCGGCCACCGTCGGGACCGCGGCCTGCATGAGGGCCTCCACCATCGGATGGAACACCCGGTTGAGCCGGTCCTCGAGGTCGGGGCCGGTCGTCTCGTAGTCCGCGATCAGGTCGGCGAGGTCGGCTCCGGAGCAGAAGGCCTTACCCGCTGCGGTCAGGACGAGGGCGCGGGCTTCGCTCTCGGCACGGGCGACCGCCGCCACCAGTCCGTCGGAGAGCGTGGCCTCGATGGCGTTGAACCGGTCGGGCCGGTCGAGGGTGACGACGGCGACATCGCCATCGAGCCGGTAGGAGACGCTCACAGGCCGCGAATCGTAAATGACGCATTGCACATGGGATTTCCTCCTACTCCCCTATCGTTCGGGCACGATTGTCGCATCAGCGCGGCGTAGACACCGACCCGAAGGAGGGGCTGTGAACAAGACCGAGATGGCGGAGAAGCTGGCCAAGAAGGCGGACATCTCCAAGGCCAAGGCGGCGGAGATCATCGACATCATCTTCTCGACCAAGTCGGGTGAGGGGATCATCGCCGTCGAGCTCGATGCCGGCCGCAAGGTCAACATCAGCGGCTTCGGTAGCTTCAGCACCAAGTCGCGTTCCGCTCGCCAGGGCCGCAACCCGGCCACCGGCGAGACCATCACGATTCCCGCACGCAAGTACGCCGCTTTCCAGGCGGCGAAGGGCTTGAAGGACCGGGTCGTCCAGTAGACCCGAATCGTGTTCAACCGGCGAGGGGCCTTCGGGCCCCTCACTGCTTCCTAGGCAGGCCCCGCCGCTACCTTTTCCCGATATGAGCCCTTCCCGGGAACCGGTGGTGGTGGCGCACCGCGGCAGCCGCTATCTGTGGCCCGAGAACACCATGACCGCATTCGCCGGCGCCATCGCCATGGGGGCGCAACAGGTAGAGACCGATCTTCGGGTCACGGCCGACGGGACGGTGGTGTGCATCCACGACCCGACCATCGATCGCACCACCGACGGTTCGGGCCGGGTGGCCCACATGGACTTCGCCGCCATCAGCCGACTGGATGCCGGGTTTCGCCACAAGGGACCCGACGGCTTCGCCCATCGCGACTCGGGTGTCCGCATCCCGGCGCTGGCCGAGTTGGCGTCGTCGTATCCCGATCTGGAGCTCGTGCTCGACATCAAGGCAGCCGAGGTCATTCCCGGCCTGCTCGGGCTCTTCGCCACCCACAACCTCTATGAGCGGGCTGTCGTCGGCTCGTTCCGGGAGAGCTGGCTGCGCGACATCCGGCAGTTGTCCGGTGGGCGCATCCGCACGTCCATCGGCGCGCGCGGGGCGAGGAGATGGTTGGCCGCATCCGGGCGCCGACCGATGGCCGATGCGCTGCACCTCCCCTTGCAGTACATGGGGGTGCGCGTGGTCGACGAGCGACTGATTTCTGCTGCCGGTCGCTCCGAAGTCCCGATCTACGTCTGGACCGTCAACCAACCCGCCGAGATGCGTCGCCTGATCGACCTCGGCGTCACGGGCATCATCACCGATCGTCCCGACCTGGCCCGCTCCCTCGAGGTGGTGTCGTGAGGGCCGTGGCGGCCATCCTCGCCGCAGTGACCCTCGGCGGGTCGTTCGGGCAGGCGAGCGCGACGACCGTCAGCCTCGAGGCCGACACCATGCTCGTCGACATCTCCGTCGAGGTCATGGTCTCCGCCCAGTCGGTCGTCGCCCACTTCTCCACCGGCGCCGACGAGCCGATCGTGATCTCTCTCCTCCCCCGGGGTGGTGGGACCTACGGAATCCGCACGGAGTTGCCCCGCAAGGACTTTTTCGTCGTCTTCGAGGCCATAGGCGAGCCCGGCCATCTCTCCGATCCGACCACCCTCAGCGCAATGGGGGCTCAGCTGAGCTTCGAGGGCTCGCCCGCGGACTCGGGCGAGCCGGAGGAACCGGAACCGAGCGAGTCCGCACGGTGGGGGTGGCTGGCCGTGGCGCTCGGGGCGGCGTCTCTCTCCGCCCTCGCCTTCTGGGTGCTGGGGGAGCGCGACGAACGCCGGGAAGCCGGCGCCGACGAAATGGGCTCGGCGGAGGACGAGTGACCATTCGGCTGGCGCGTGTGGCCGATGCCGAAGCGCTGGGCCCGCTTCACGTCGAATCGTGGCGGGCCGCCTACGCCCACCTGCTCCCGCCCTCGTTCTTCGACACGCTGGATCCGGCTGCCCGGACGGCACGCTTTGCGGAGATGATCACCGAGGGGCGGACCGTTCTGGTCTCGGACGACGGGGAGATCCACGGGTTCTGCAGTCTCGGCCCTTCCCGCGACGTCGACGGTTGGGGCGAGGTGTACGCCATCTATCTCCGCCCGTCCTCCTGGGGGCTCGGCCTCGGAACCGAGCTCCTGAGCCAGGCCGAAGGCCGGCTCGCCGAAATCGGATTCGATCGGGCGATGCTCTGGGTCCTCGAGGGCAACACGCGGGCCCGCGCCTTCTACGAGCGGAGCGGCTGGAAGCCGACACCGACACGGCAGACACTGGACATCGGTGGGACGAGCCTCGACGAGCTGGTCTACGAGCGCGCCCTCACCTGATCACCCAGGCCAGGTCGGCCGGATAGGTCACCTTGATGTTCCTCGGATCCCCGGTCACGGCGGCGATCCGCAGATCGGTGAGCCGCTGCACCAGATCGACAGTGTCGTGGCCATCTTCATCGCCACGGCCGCGGTAGGCGTCGATCAGTTCCCGACCCCGGAACACCTGGGGCGTCTGGACGCCGAGAGCGCCCCGCACGATCCTGCCGGTCCTCTTCTCCACGATGGGCGTGGACGGAGCCAGGACGGGTGCCGCTCCTCCGTGGTCGGCCGCGGAGCGGAACAGTCGCTCCACCAGGTCGGGAAAGACATTGGGGCGGGCCCCGTCGTGGACGCCGACCAGGGCGTGGTCCGAGGCGAGCGCCGCCAGTCCCGCCGCCTCGCTGTCGGTCCGTGTCGCGCCCCCGTCGACCATGGCCACCCCGAGATGCTCGAGGGCGTCCCGCTGATCGGGGCGGCAGACCAGGACCACTTCGTCCACCAGTCGGCGGACACGGGAGACGGTGAGCGCGACCAGAGGGCGGCCCTCGAGGTCGGCGAGCGTCTTGTCCCCGGAGAACCGCGAGCCGGATCCGGCTGCAACCACGACCATGCCTCGGGACACGCCGCGGAGGGTACCGTGACCCCGTGATCCGGCCCCGGCTGCTCCTGACTCAGCCCGGTGATCCCGTTTCGTTCGACCCCTCCGGTGATCCGGTTGGGGCATCGTCCGAGGGCGCCCCGGCGATGATGGTGGTGGCACCCGTGACGGACGCCCTCAAGTTGGTCAGCGACGGCATGGTGACCGGCCCAGTCGACCGCGAAGAGGTGGCGCGCCTCGTCGCCTTCTCGTTGTCACGCTCCGTCTTGGGTCTCCTCGGCGACGGCTCATTCGACGCTGCCGGGCTGATCGATGCCGTGCGGGCACTCGGGACGGAGTGGGTGGTCATCCCTCAGGACGAGCTCTTGCGTCCCTTCAACGCCCAGTAGGCGAGGATCGCGGCCACGCCTGTCGCCACCGCGGCGCCCGGAACCGCCTTGGCGGCGATGCGGTCCCTCATGGTCACCGCGGCTTCGAAACGGCGGACCTCCCAACCCCGCTCGGAGGCGATCCCGGCCAAGGCCGAATCGGGGTTGACGGCCACCGGGTGCCCCACCGCCTCGAGCATCGGCAAGTCCGTGGCGGAGTCCGAGTACGCGTAGCTGGCATCGAGGTCGATCCCCTCCCTCTCGGCGAACTCCCTCATCGCCACCGCCTTGTTGTCGCCATAGGCGTAGAACTCGATGTTGCCGGTGTAGCGGCCCTCCTCGTCGACCTCCGACCGTGTGGCGATGATCTCGTCGATGCCCAGATGGCGGCACAAGGGCCGGACGATCTCCTCCGGGCTGGCCGAGATGACGACGACGCGATGGCCGGACTTCCGGTGCCGGTCCACGACGGCGAGTGCCTCGGCATAGACCATGGGGGTCACCACTTCGTCCACCGTCTCCGTGACCAGCGCCATCACCTCCTCGCGCTCCCAGCCGCGGATCAGATTGGACAGCTCGTCCTTGACCCGCTCCAAGTGCCCTTCGGCGGCGCCGAAGGCCCGGTAGTACGCCTGGGCGATGCCCGCCTTGGCCAAAGTCGTGCCGCCGAGGAGCCCGGCGCGGAACATGGGTCGGGTGAACGCGAGGGTCGACGACCGGGCGATGATCGTCTTGTCTAGGTCGAAGAAGGCTCCGATCGCCATGTGTCGAAGTTACCGCTCGCGAGGGTCTTGTCGGGCGGATGACGCTCCCATAGGTTCGCGGGCATGGGGAGGGAGAGGGCCCTGGTGCTGGCGGTCGCCGCCGACGATCCGGTGATGTCGATCCTCGGGCCCATCGGGCTCGCAGGCTGCGCTGGCACGGCTCTGATCGTCGACCTCGGCGACCGCCTCGGGCTTGGCACGCACCGGACTCTCGTCGACCTGTCTCTCGACGGGCCCCGGAAGGCGGAGGCGACGCCCGCGCGGAAGGGGATCGCGGTGCTGGGCTCCGGGGGGATCGGCGTCGCGGAGGCGCACGACCTGGTGATGCGGCTGGCGTCGGGCTGGCCGGCGATCGTCGTCCGGCTGGGCGGGCAGGAGTGGCCGGGCGCGGTGGTCCCTGTCACCCCGCTGTTCCCCGGGGTCCTGGCCCCCACGAGCACCCGCCCCGCCGTGTGGCAGAGGATGCGCGGAGGATCGGACCCACCCGGGCCCGGGCCGCTGTTGCCGCCGGTCGGCGCCGGGACGGTCCGTCGGGCGCTGGCCCGGGGGGCACCGATGCCCGGACGATGGCTGCGTGCCTGGCGGCCGGTGTGGGGGCTGCCGTGGGCGTGATCGAACGCGTGGCGCGGGCGATCGCCCTGTCGGACGTCACCCTCGATCGCGGATCTGTGGAGGCCGAGGCGATGCGGCTCCTTGCTTCCGAGTCGCCGTGGCACGCCCGCGACTCCTTGGCGCCGGTGGTCGCCGGCGTGCTGGGATTGGGGCCCCTTCAAGCCCTGGTGGACGACCCGGAGGTCACGGACGTCTTGGTCAACGGCCCCGACGAGGTCTGGGTGGACCGGGGCGATGGGCTGGAGCGTTCGGCGGTGTCGTTCGGATCCGCGGGGGCGATCGTGGCCCTGGTGGAGCGCGTCATCGCTCCTCTCGGTCTCCGGGTCGACCGGACGCTGCCCATGGTCGATGCCAGGCTCCCCGACGGCAGCCGACTCCACGCGGTCCTCCCGCCCGCGTCGGTCGAGTCGCCACTGGTTGCCATCCGAAGGTTCAGCCAGAAGGTGTCCGACCTCGATGACCTGGTGTCGGCCGGCACCATGACGCGAGAGGAAGCGGACCGGCTGACCGACTCGGTCCGCTCTCGGAAGACGATCGTGGTCTCCGGTGGCACCGGGGCAGGCAAGACCACCCTCCTCAACCTCCTCGCCGGCCAGATCCCTCCGACGGAGAGAGTCGTCACCATCGAGGACGCGGCCGAGCTGTCGCTGCCAGGTCATGTCGTCGCACTCGAGGCCAGGCCAGCCAACGCCGAATCCGCAGGGGAGATCACCATCCGTCAACTGGTGCGATCGGCGCTGCGGCTGCGACCCGACCGGATCATCGTCGGGGAGGTCAGGGGCGCCGAGGCCCTCGACCTGATCAGTGCGCTCAACACCGGGCACCGGGGCTCCATGACGACGGTTCACGCCAACTCCCCGCAGGAAGCCATGTGGCGGCTCCACACCCTGGCGATGGGCTCCGGTGTCGCATCCGAGGAGGCGATCGCCCGACAGCTGCGCGCCGCCGTCGACATCGTCGTCCAGATCGAGCGAGGCCCGGTGGGCCGAACGGTGCGGGCGATAGTCGCCCGAGAGGACCTGGAGGACTGGTGATGGACCTCGTCTTGCTGGCGGCAGCCACCGCCGCCGGGTTGAGCCCGCTTCGGCTCGGCCTGATCGGGATGACCCTCTTCTTCCCTTGGGGGCTCGGGGTCGTGGTGGTGGCCCTCGTCTGGCGAGGCAAGCGGCAAGAGGGCGGGATGGCGGTGCGCTTCCTCGAGGGGGTGGCCGCCGAGATGCGGTCGGGAGCTTCCCTGCGGCACTCGCTCGCTGCTTCGATGGCTGCCACCGGCGATCACGGTCTCGCCGACGAGTGTCTCGTGCTCCCCTGGGACGAGCTGGGAGGCCGAATCGGGGAGGCCCTGCCGGGAACGGGCCCTGAGCTCGCGATCGCCCTCGCCGGAGCCGCCAGGTCGGGCGCCCCTCCAGCCGACCTGTTCGACGAGATGGCGTCGCTTGCTCTCGCCCATGACGAGATTCGCCGGGAGATCCGGGTTGCCGCCGCCCCCGGCCGGGTGGCTGCCGGCGTGTTCGTGGGCGCCCCGGTGGCCTACCTGGGCTGGCGCTGGGCGTCCGGAGACCTGCCGTCGCTGTTCGCCACCGGGAACCAGAGGGGCATTGCCTTCGTCGGATCCGCGCTGTTCCTCTGCGGCATCGCCGGGGCCCTGCTGATCCTGTGGAGGGCGAGATGACGTTGCTGCTCGCCGCCATCGCTGCCGCCGTCGTCCTGTCACGAGGCCGTGTGTCCCGGGCCCCCGCCGTCCCCACCCGACTCGTCCTCCTCGTCGTCCTCACCGAGATTCGAGCCGGTCGCTCCGTGCTCGGCGCACTCCAGGCCGCCTCCTCCCGGCTCCCCGAGCACCGCGATCTCGCACGGCTGGTACGGCTTGCCTCGGTGGCAGGCCTCGGCGCCGCGGTGACGGCGGCTCCCGATTCCCTGCGAGGCGCCCTGGCGCAGCTGGCGCGGGCGCAGCGGTCCGGCGCGTCGCTGGCGGGGACCGTTCACCGGATGATCGACACGGATCTCGCCGAGGAGCGGTCCCGCCGGCTGGCCAGGGCACGATCGCTCCCGACCCGCCTCATGATCCCGGTGACCCTCCTCATGCTCCCCGGGGCGGTGCTCCTCGGTTACGCCCCGTCGCTGATCGCCGTCTTCGACGACCTGGTCGGAGGGCTGCCCTGAACGAAGTCCGCACTTCTCCCCGCCGCCGGTCGGTCACCGGCTGGAAGGAGTGTCAGCATGACACGTTTGTGGAACCGGCTGCTCGCCGGATTGGCATCCGAGAAGGGGCAGGGGACCGTGGAGTACTTCCTCGTGATCCTGGCGGCTACGGCCCTCGCCATCATCGCGTTGAGGTGGCTGCAGAGCGGGAGCGGCGGCGGGCTCCTCAACGGCTTGTTCGGCCGGGTCATCCAATGGGTGATCGGTCGCTTCTGAGCGGCGACCGCGGGAGCGCCACGGTGGAGTTGTTCCTGGTCATTCCGATGGTCGTGCTGGTGCTCGTGGCCGGGCTCCAGGTCGTGACCGCGGCGCGGTCCCGGCTCGAGCTGGCGGGGGCGGCGAGGGACGGCGCCCGGGTCGCCGCCACCACACCCGACCCTCGCCGAGCGGTGGAAGCGGTCCTTTCGTCGCTGCCGCCCGAAGTCCGGACGAGGGCCCGCGTCGCCGTGTCGAGGCCGTCGATCGTCGGCCAACCCGCCCGGGTGGTGGTGACCCTCCGTCACCGCCTCGGGCCGCCGTTCCCGTCCGGGGCCGGATTCGACCTCTCGGCGAGCGCCACGATGCTGGTGGAGAGGTGAGCGACAGGGGGTCGGCCACGGTCCTGATGCTGGCCGTGACCGGCCTCCTGGCCGCGAGCGCGATCGGTGCGACCAGTCTCGGACTGATCCTGGGGGTCCGCACCACGGCGGCGACGGCGGCGGACGCCGCGGCGCTCGCTGCCGCAGTGGCCACCTACCCGGGCGCCGGCAGGGGATCGCCGGCGTCCGAGGCCAGCCGAGCGGCGGTTGCCAACGGCGCCCGCCTGGAGTCGTGCTCCTGTCCCGTGGACGGGTCGCTGACGTCCCGCACGGTGACAGTGCGGGTGTCCGCCGGCGTCACGGTGCCGCTCTTCGGGGCTCTCCGGGTCTGGGGGGCGGCGCGCGCCGAATTCGATCCGATGAGGTGGCTGGGCCTTCTCCCCCGGCCGTAGGCTGGGGGAGTACCCCGAAGGGAGGAGGGGCGCGAGCGAAGCGAGCCAGCGCAACCAGGCCCCAGGGATATCCTCGAATCGTGACCGTCTCCCGATCCGACGTCCTCAGGATGCTGGCCGAGATGGCCCGCCTCACCGCCCTCGACGAGGGCTCGCCCCAGTCCTTCAAGGCGCGTGCCTATGAGGCCGCAGTCGCCGGTGTCGAGGGCCACCCCGGAGAGCTGTCCGGCCTGAGCAAAGCCGACCTCGTCAAGATCAAGGGGGTCGGCAACGCCATCGCCGACAAGATCATCGAGCTCGACACCACCGGTCGCGTGGCGAAGCTCGAGGACATGAGGGCCAAGTATCCGCCGGGGTTCGTCGAGCTGACGCGGATCCCGGGCCTGGGCCCAAAGAAGCTGAAGCTGCTGCGCGACCACCTCGGCGTGGTCGACCTCGACAGCCTGATCGCCGCCCTGGACGCCGAACAGATCCGGGAGCTCCCGGGGATGGGCGCCGCCAGCGAGGAGAAGATCCGCCGGTCGATCGAACGCTTGGGGATGGGAGGCAAGGACCGCCGGACGCCGATCATGGACGTCTGGGGGTTCGCCCACGCGCTGGCGAAGCGCTTCGCGGAGATCCCGGGGGTCACGGCGTCGATGCCGTGCGGGTCGTTGCGAAGATTCTCCGACACTGTCGGCGACATCGACATCGTGGTCGCCACCACCGATCCGGCGGCAGTGATGAGGGTCGTCACCGAGCTGCCCCAGCTCTCGGAATTGGTGGGTGCCGGCGACACCAAGACCTCCTTCCTCACCCACGAAGGGCTCCAGGTCGATGTCCGTGCCGTCCGTCCCGATCAGTTCGGGTCGGCGCTCCTCTACTTCACCGGCTCGAAGGTGCACAACATCGCTCTCCGCCAGCGCGCCATCGACCGCGGCTTGCTGCTCAACGAGTACGGACTGTTCGAGAACGACCAGGTCGTCGCCTCGGACACCGAGGAGGACATCTATGCCGCCCTCGGGATGGAGTTCGTCCCCCCGCCGCTGCGGGAGGGTCGCGGCGAGGTCGAAGTCGCCGCGGGCGACGGACTGCCGAGGCTGGTGCAGCGTTCAGACATCGCAGGTGACATGCACTTCCACTCCAGCCGATCGGGGGATGGCCGTTCCAGCTTGGCGGAGATGGTCGAGGCCGCGATCGCGGCGGGCTACCGGTACGTGGCTTTCACGGATCATGGAGAAGACCTCACGATCAACGGGTCGACGCGGGAGGAGATGCTCGACCACCGGGACCGCATCCGGAAACTGGACGACCGATACCCGGAGATCGACCTGCTCTTCGGCTGCGAGCTCAACATCTCTCCGGACGGCGACCTCGACTACGACGCCGCCTTTCGGCTCGAGTTCGACTGGTGCGTGGCGTCGATCCACTCCCACTTCGACCTCCCGGCGGAGCAGCAGACGGTGCGGATCCTGAAGGCTCTGGCCGATCCCGCGGTGAACGCCATCGGGCACCTGACTGGCCGGTATGTCGGGAGGCGGCCAGGTGTGGAGCTCGATGTCGACGCCGTTCTCCAGGGTCTGGCCACCACCGGCGTCGTGCTGGAGATCAACGGTGCCCTCGACCGTCTCGACGCCACCGACGAAGTGGCCCGCCGCGCCATGGCGGCCGGAGTGGACGTCGTCATCAACACGGACTCCCACCATGTACGGGAGCTGGTGAGGATGGACTACGGGGTCACCTGGGCGCAGCGGGGGTGGGTCACGGTCGATCGGGTCCTCAACGCCCAGCCGGTGGAGGTCATCCGCTCCCGCGTCAGCGCTCGCCGTTAGGACTTCTCCCCCACTTGTGGGGGAGTGGCCCGAAGGGCCGAGGGGGTCGGTTCCCAAGTCCGGTGCGGCCAGACGCGTCGGAGCACGGGGTACCCCACAATCCTTGTAATTCTCACTCTCAGTCGTGATGCTGTGCGCGGTGTCGTTGAACCAGCCAGAGACCGGCCCGGCTTCGAACACCTTCGTCCTCGACACCTGCGTCCTGCTCGCCGATCCCAAGGCACCACTTCGCTTCGACGAGCACGCGGTCGTCCTCCCTCTCGTGGTGGTCGAGGAGCTCGACCGGATGAAGACGCGGATGGACGAGGTCGGCGCCAACGCCCGTTCCGCAATCCGGCTCCTCGAGGAGCTCGGCGCCTCCAGACCGGGCGGCCTTCGTGATCCGGTAGCGCTGAGCGGCGGCGGCTCGCTTCGCATCGAGCTCAACGGCATCGTCTCCGAGCACCTCCCGCCGGTGCTCGACCCCCACACGCCCGACCACCGGATCCTGGCGACCTGTATCAACCTCGGCGCTGTGCTCGTGACCAAGGACGCGTCGCTCCGCATCAAGGGGGCTCAGCTCGGCGTGCCCGTCCAGGACTACCGGGCGGACACCGTTCCCGTGGAACAAGCCCGCCAGGGGATGACGGAGCACCAGACCGACATCGCCACCATCGACCGGCTCTACGACGAGGGCAAGATCACCCTCGACGGCCTGGCGGCGGCGGTCAACGAGTTCGTGGTCCTCCGGAACGGGGTCTCTCGCTCCGCTCTGGCCCGGGTCATCCAGTCCGAGCCCGAGACCGTCGTGGAGCGGGTCCCGAGCCACGTGCGGGCATTCGGGGTCGAACCGAAGAACCTCGCCCAGACCGTCGCCCTCCATCAGCTGCTCGACCCTTCGATCCCGGCAGTGGCGCTGATGGGGATGGCGGGCACCGGGAAGACTTTCCTGGCCCTGGCGGCCGCACTGGAACAGGTGCTGGAACAGCGCCGCTACCGCCGGGTTTCGGTCTACCGGCCGCTGGTCGCGGTGGGACGCCAGGAAGTCGGCTACCTGCCCGGCGACCTGAGCGAGAAGCTGACACCGTGGATGGCCGCGGTGCACGACAACCTCTACGCCCTCTTCTCCGAAGCAGGGCCCGACGGCGCCCGTGCCGCGGTGGATGAGCTCGTGAACCGGGGAGAGTTGGAGATGGCTGCCGTCACCTATCTGCGGGGGCGGTCCATCACAGGCGAGATCGTGATCATCGACGAGGCGCAGAACCTGGAGTTGCCGACCCTGAAGGTGATCCTCACCCGGATCTCACAGGACTCCAAGGTGATCTTCTGCGGCGACCTGTCACAGGTGGACAACCCCTACATCTCGCCGTTCGGAGGCATGGCGGCGCTGATCGAGAAGTTCCGGGGGTCGCCCTTGTTCGCCCACGTCTCGCTGCAGCGTTCGGTCCGCTCCCCGCTCGCCGAGATGGCCGCCACCGTCCTCTAGCCGGAGGCGATCCGCTCGCGGCGGGCGGCAAGGAGCTCGAGTGCCCTGTCCAGTGTGATCTGACTCGGGTCGTCGTCCTTGCGAAGCGAGGCGTTGACCTCCCCGTCGGTGACATACGGGCCGAATCGGCCGCTCCGCACGGTGACCTTCTTCCCGGTGTCCGGGGTCTCGCCCAGCTCCGCGAGCACCGAGGTTCGGGCCTGGCCGCGTCGCCGTGGCGGCTCGGCGAGAAGCGCCAGGGCCTCTTCGACGGTGAGGGTGAAGAGCTGGTCCTCGGACTCGAGGCTCCGGCGGTCCTCCCCCCGCTGGATGTACGGGCCGTACCGGCCGTTGAGGGCCAGGATCTCGGTCCCGTTCTCGTCAACGCCGACGGTTCGGGGCAGCGAGAGCAGCCGGATGGCGTCGTCGAGGCCCATCTCGTCGAGGGTCATCTTGGAGAGCAGCGACGCCCGCTTCGGCTTCTCCTTGCTCCCCTCCTCCTGCTCCCCGAGCTGGACGTACGGGCCGAACCGCCCCGTCATCCCGTACACGGCCAGGCCGGTGTCGGGGTCGGTGCCGAAGATCTTGGCGCCGGCGTTCTGGACTTCCAGCAGCTCGATGGCCCTGGCCACGCTGAGCTCGTCCGGAGGCAGGTCCTCGGGGATCGAGGCCCGCTCGCCATCTCTCTCCACGTAGGGCCCGTAGCGTCCGATGCGAGCCACCACCTCGACTCCGGAATCGTCGGTACCGAGGGGGATGGTGCCGACTTCACGCGGATCGATCTCGTCGAGGTGGCGGGCGACGTTCTCGCGCAGGCCCTCTTCGCCGAAGTAGAAGTCGGAGAGCCAGGGCACCGACTCCTGCTCACCTTCGGCGATGCCATCGAGGTCGGCCTCCATCGCGGCGGTGAACTCGTAGTCGACGAGCCGGGGGAAGTGCCGCTCCAGCAGAGCCACCACTCCGAAAGCGGTGAAGGAGGGGACCAGGGCGGTGCCCTTCTTGAACACGTAACCCCGGTCCTGGATCGTGGTCATGATGGAGGCGTAGGTGGAGGGACGGCCCACGCCCAACTCCTCCAGGCGTTGGACCAGTGACGCCTCGGTGTAGCGAGCCGGGGGCCGGGTGGTGTGGCCCGTTGGCTCCAGCCGCTGGGTGGCGAGCTCGTCCCCTTCGGCCAGCGGCGGGAGGATGTTCTCGGCGTCGTCCCCGTCCCCCTCGTCGACACCTTGGACGTACACGCGCAGGAAACCGGGGAAGGTGATGGTCCTGCCGGAGGCGGCCCACAGCGTGTCGCGGCCGTCTCCTGCCGTGGCGCCGAGGCGCACCGACACCGTGGTTCCGGCGGCGTCCGCCATTTGCGATGCCAGGGTCCGTCTCCAGATCAGGTCGTAGAGGGCGGCCTCGTCCGAACCGACTTCGCGAGCCACCTCCTCGGGTGTCTTGAACGAGTCGCCGGCTGGGCGGATGGCCTCGTGGGCCTCCTGGGCGCCCTTCACCTTCGATTGGTAGACCCGGGGGCTGGGGGACAGGAAGTCGGAGCCGAACAACTTGGTCACCTGAGCCCGTGCCGCATCCATGGCGGACTGGGACAGGTTGACCGAATCGGTCCTCATGTAGGTGATGTAGCCGTTCTCGTAGAGGCGCTGGGCCACGGACATGGTCCGACTCGAAGAGAAGCGCAGCTTGCGGCCCGCTTCCTGCTGCAGCGTCGAGGTGCGGAACGGGGGATAGGGGCTGCGCTTGTACGGCTTGGAAGAGACGGACCGGACTTCGAATCGGGCATTCGCCAGTTCGGTCGCCAGCGACTCGGCATCAGACCGGTCGAGCACCACCACGTCCGGCTTCGGCTTGCCCTTCTCGTCGAAGTCCTTACCGGTGGCGACGCGCTTGTCGTCGACACTGTGCAGCTCGGCGGGGAAGGTGCGGTCGAGGTCGTCGACCCGGGCGAATACCCCGTCGACTCCCCAGTAGTCCGCCGACACGAACGCCATTCGCTCCCGCTCGCGCTCGACGACGACGCGCACCGCCACGCTCTGGACCCGTCCGGCAGACAGGCGAGGCTGGATCTTGCGCCACAGCACGGGCGAGACCTCGTAGCCGTAGAGGCGGTCGAGGATCCGGCGGGCCTCCTGTGCCTGGACCAGGCGCTCGTCGAGGTCCCTCGGATTGGCGAAGGCCTCTTCGATGGCCGGCTTGGTGATCTCGTGGAAGACCATCCGATGCACCGGCACCTTGGGCTTGAGCACCTCGACCAGGTGCCAGGCGATGGCCTCGCCTTCGCGGTCCTCGTCGGTGGCGAGATAGACGACCTCGGCTCCGGCGAGGGCTTCTTTCAGCTTCTTGACCTGGTTCTTGCGGTCCTTGGGGACCACGTAGAGGGGCTCGAAGTCGTTGTCGACGTCCACCCCGAGGCGCGCCCACTCGGTGCCCTTGGCGCTGGCGGGGATCTCCGCAGCCGACCGGGGCAGGTCACGGATGTGGCCCATGGACGACTCGACCTTGGCATCGGGGAGGAACGCGGAAATGGTTCGAGCCTTGGTGGGCGATTCGACGATGACGAGTGATTTGGGCATTTTTCTGAGAGTTGAACGCACATCGGGTGCGTATGTCAACACGGATGATGCGTCATCCCGGTTGGTTAGCGTTGCATTCGTGAACCGATACATCGCCTTGGAGGGGGTCGACGGGAGCGGGAAGAGCACCATCGCCGCCGCCCTCGCCGCCCGCCTCGAGGCCCTCGGCGAGGGCGTGGTCACCGTCCGCGAGCCGGGTGGCTCATCGATCGGCGAAGTGATCCGCGGACTGCTCCTCGACTCCGAGACCCTCGACGACCGGGCCGAGGCGCTGCTGTTCGCGGCTCAGAGGGCGGTGCTGGCGTCAGAGGTGATCAGGCCGGCCCTGGAAGCGGGGAAGTGGGTGGTCAGCGATCGCACCTTCTACTCCTCGATCGCCTATCAGGGCCGGGCCCGCGGACTGGGGGAAGATCGGATCCGTGATCTCAACGAGTGGGCCGTCGCCGGCACGACCCCCGACCTCGTCGTCGTGCTCGACGTCGACCCCGTCGAGGCCCTGGACCGGCAGCATCGGGAGGACCGTATCGGCGGCGAGGGTGTGGAGTTCCAGAGCCTCGTGCGCGGCGCCTATCTCGATCTGGCCGAGTCCGATCCCGAGCGGGTGCTCGTGCTCGACGGCGGGCTGAGCATCGACGAGATGGTCGACAGGATCCTGGAGCGAGCCGGCCGTGAATGACCTCTTCGAGGACGTGATCGGGCACAGCAGTGTCATCGAGCTCCTCCGCTCCGAGATCGCCGGTCCGTCACAGGCCTATTTGTTCGTCGGTCCGTCGTCGGTGGGCAAGGCCATGGTCGCCGGCCGGTTCGCCGCCGGTCTGCTCACGCCGCCCGACGGCGCGGAAGCGGAACGCGCCCGACGCATGGCGCTGGAGGGAACGCACCCGGATCTCGTGGTGGTGGAGCCGGAGGGCGCGGCCAGCATCGGCGTGGGCCAGGCGCGCGAGGTCGTGCGTCGGGCGTCGATGGCGCCGGTGGAGGGAGCCCGCACCGTGTTCCTCTTCCCCGAAGCCGGCACCATGACCGAGCAGGCAGCCAACGCCCTGCTGAAGACCCTCGAGGAGCCGGGGGCGACCGTCGTGTTCCTGCTCGTCGCCGAGTCGGAGGACCAGTTTCCTCCCACGGTCGCATCGCGGTGTCGGGTGGTGAGGATGGGCCGGGTCACCGACGAGGAGATGACCGCCGCCCTGGTCGCCAGAGGCATGTCCCCTGAGCGGGCGGAGGGGCTGGCGGCCGTCGCCGGAGGCCGGCCCGGGCTCGCCCTCGCCCTGATGACCCGGCCCGAGGTGGCCGGATTTCGCGCCCTGTGGCTCTCGATCCCGAGGAAGGTGACTGCCCGACCCGGAGACGCCCAGCATCTGGCGTCCGTGGTCCTCGGCGAGATATCGCCCCTGGCCGACGACGCCGTCCCGAAGGACCTGGCGAAGGACCAGGCGACCCGCTTCCGGAGACGGGCCGAGATGTCGTTGATCGTGACGGGCCTCGAGATCCTGGCGTCCTGGTATGCGGACTCCGCGTCGCTGCAGGTGGGTGGGCCTATCCGAAACACCGACCTCGACCTCGGTCACCTCACGGACGTCTCGCCGCGTCGGGCCGTCCTCGCGGCGGAGTTGACCCTGGAGGCGGTGGCCGACATCCAGGCGAACCTGCGCCGTGAGCTCGTGCTCACCAACCTGTTCGCCGAGCTCGGCGCCGACTAGGGAGCCGAGGACAGGATTTCTCCCCCACGTGAGTGGGGGAGTACCCCGGAGGGGGGAGGGGGCGCGAGCGAAGCGAGCCAAGGGGGGAGAAGTCCATCGCCCGAGCCAGGGAGCCGGAGAGGGGATTCGAACCCCTGGCCTATTCATTACGAGTGAATTGCTCTACCCCTGAGCTACTCCGGCCGGTCCCTAAATCGTAGAACGCCCCGATGGCGAAGTGGAGTCGGGCAGAGGCACGAGCGCCGGGGCGTCGAAGCGACCCGGCGCTCGTACGAGAGCGGCCTACTCCTCGACGATCAGCGCCGTGAGCATGCCGAACATCGTGCCGTCGGGCTTCTCCACGTGGCTGAAGATGTGGCAGTGCCAGACCCAGGTGCCGGGGAGCTCGGCGATGACCAGCACCGAGTACCTCTCACCGGGGGCGACGTCGAGAGTGTCGACGTAGTACGGCGAATCGAGGGGGAAGCCGTCCTTGGCGATCACCAGCTGCCGGTTGTTGTGCAGGTGCATGGGGTGATTCATCAACCCCTCGTTCATGTAGTGCACCAGCATCGTCTCGCCCTGCTTCAGGACGTAGGGCTTGGTGGCAGGGAAGGACTTCCCGTTGAGGCTGAAGCCGATGTTGCCGGAGTCGTTGAGCACCATCACTTCCTCCGAGACCACGTCGAAGACGGAGGGAACGGGGAGCTCGCCGACGATGAAGGCACCGGCCAGGCCGTTCGGCACCTGGTGCAGGCCCATGTCGTGGCCGTGGTACATGGCCACGGAGATCTCCGGCGTCTCGAACTCGACGGTCCAGGTCTCTCCTGGGCGAATCGGCGTCTTCTGGGTGATGAACCCGACGCCGTCGGCTTCGATGGGGTGCTGGCGGAGCCCGTGCGGGTGCCATGAGGTGATCATGTCGAGTCGGTTCTCGACGATGATCCGGACGCGGTCGCCCACGTCGACCTTGATGGTCGGGCCGGGGATCTGCCCGTTGTAGGCGTATCCCTGGACGACCTTGCCGGGCTCGACCTCCCAGTCGATCTCGTCGACCACCAGGCGGAACTCCTTGACGCCGTCGGCGCCGATGGTCGGCTCCATCAACTCGGCGCCGGTGCCGGCGGTCTCGGCCGGGAAGGAGACGACGGACTGACGCATGTTCTCCTCGACCTCCTGCCAGGTGAGCGATCCCATGCCGCCGTGGCCGTTGTGGTCGGTGCTGCCTCCGGAGTCCGGGTCGGCGTCGTCTTTGACGACCAGCGTCATGGTCATGCCGGCCCCGACGTGTCCGGGCACCTCGCACGTGATGGTGTAGGTGCCGGGTGCGAGGTCACCGACATCGAGGTCGTGGCTCTCGCCGTTGCCGAGGTCGGGCGTCTGGTTCCCTTCGAAAGCCAGGTTGTGGGCGATCGCCCCCTGGTTGGTCACCCGGAACACGGTCGGCCCGGGCTCGATCTCGGCCGGGCCGTTGATCGAGAACTCGTTCAGCGTGTAGGTCACCGTCTGCGGTCCGTCGGCGACGGTGGTGGTCGTGGTGGCCCCACCTTCGTTCCCACCGGAAGCTGGGGCTTCGCCGGCGCGAACCGCAGCGACACCGGCCATCACCGCGGTGACCACGGCGACGACCCCCACGAGAATCAGGAGCCGATCGAATGTCTTTCCGCCCACGGCAGAGCCAGAGGGCGATGTTTGGTTGGTCATGGCCGTATCTCACCCGAGTCCGCGGCCCTGATGACAGGGACGAAAGTCCCTATTTCGACGGCTACCGTGCCTCCCCAGATGGCCGATCAGGCGACCTTCGAAGAGGACGCCCTCCAATACACGAGGCAGCTCTACTCGGCGGCTTTGCGCATGACGCGCAATCCGACCGATGCGGAGGACCTGGTCCAGGAGACGTTCCTCAAGGCGTACCGGGCGTACGGGTCGTTCGAGGCGGGGACCAATCTGAAGGCTTGGCTCTACCGGATCCTCACCAACACCTTCATCAACAAATACCGCGCCGACTCCCGCCGTCCCAAGGAGTCGGAGCTGGGCGACGTCGAGGACCTCTACATGTACCGGCGGATCTCGCGGGGTGATTCCGCGGACTCGACCCGCAGCGCCGAGGAGAGCGTTCTCGACGGCCTGGTCGAGGAGGATGTGAAGAGGGCGGTGGAGGAGCTTCCGGAGAACTTCCGCATCCCCGTGCTCCTTGCCGACCTGGAGGGATTCTCCTACAAGGAGATCGCCGAGATCCTCGACATCCCGATCGGTACGGTGATGTCGCGGCTGCACCGGGGAAGAAAGGCGATGCAGAAGAGGTTGTGGGATTTCGCGGAGCAGCGTGGCCTGCTCCCCGACGAGGCGGAAAGACCATGAGTCGAGACTGCGACGAAGCACTGGCCAACCTGTACACCTATCTCGACGTCGAGCTGGACGAAGCTCGCTGCGATGAGATCAAGGCGCACCTCGCCGAGTGCGGTGGGTGTGACCGCCCCTTCGATTTCGAGCGGCGACTGCGGGAGGTGATCCGCGCCAAGCTCGACGAGGAAGTGCCCGAGGCGATGATCATCCGGATCCGGACCGTCCTGGCCTACGAGGCGCACTCCTAGGTTCGGCGCCCGCCGGGCCAGGGATTAGGCTCACAGCCATGAGCGCCGGCCGTTCGATGGGTCTCCGCACCACACTCGCCTTCTTCGCCCTCGTCTTCTTCGTCCTCGCGCTTCCGGCCATGGCCCAGGAGGACGGGTCGACGACCACGACGTCGACCGCTCCTGCCCAGAACCTGACGCCCGCCGTCCCGATCGAGCCCCCGGTCGACACCCCCGCAGTGCTCGACTGGACCTACCGCTTCCTGATCCCCACGGGCCTCGTGCTGGCCGGTCTGGTGATCCTGATCACCTCGATCCGCTACTTCACCAACGTGGTGCGCAAGCGGTACCGCATCATCGAGGAGTGACCACCACCCGGTCCGTCGAGGACCGCCTGGTGTCCAAGTTGGCGGGGTCCTACGCACTCGCCGAGACGTATCACATCGCCGCCCTGGCCGACGAGATGGACGGGATCACCGAGCGCGTCTCGCGCATCGTTCCCGAGGCCACGGGTCTCGACCTGCCCGGTGAGCCGACGACCGTGATCCTGGGTCGCACGGACTGGGTGGAGCGCAACGTGGCGTCGTTCGCCGCCATGATCGAGCCCGTCCGCCGGCACATGGAAGAGCGCTTGGAGCGTGCGGGCCGCAACCCGGCCACCGCGGGCAAGATCATCGACCGGGAGACCGGCTTGCTGCTTGCGGTCCTGTCGCGGCGGGTGCTGGGCCAGTACGAGCTGGTGCTCCCGGGGGGCGAGCCCGGCGACACCGTGGCCTACGTCGGCCCCAACATCATCCAGATGGAGCGCCGCCACCACTTTCGGCCTGCCGAATTCCGATTCTGGGTGGCCCTCCACGAACTCACTCACCGCGCCCAGTTCCAGGGGGTGCCCTGGCTGCGCGGCTACTTCGGCGGGCTCGTCACCGAACTGGTCGAGGCGTCCAAGCCGGAGCCGGGCAAATGGCAGAGGGTGTTCTCCGAAATGGGGGAGAGGCGAACCGCCGGGCTCCCCCTGATCGACCAGCGTGGGATCTTCGGGCTCTTCGCGACACCGGAGCAGCACGAAGTGGTCAATCGGGTTCAGGCGTTGATGTCGCTCCTCGAGGGGCACGGTCACTACGTCATGGATCGGGTGGGCGCCGAGCATCTCAAGGCCCAGGACCGGATGAGCAGGGTGCTCAAGGGACGGCGGCTCGACCGGAGGACGGCTGCCTTCTTCCGGCTCACGGGACTCGAGATGAAGATGGAGCAGTACCGCAAGGGGGAGCAGTTCGTGGCCAAGGTGGAGCGGCTCGCCTCGTGGGAGACGGTCAACCTCGCCTTCTCCGACCCCGAGTCGCTGCCCTCCCTCGACGAGATCTCAGATCCTGCGCGATGGTTGCGACGCGTCGCCTGAACCAGCTGGCGACCGAGACCCTCGCGCTCCTCGATCTTCCGGAAGGCGACCTCGTGGTCGCCCTCTCGGGTGGCGCCGACTCGGCGGCGCTCGCCTGGCTCTTGGGCCAGGCCGGGCGGACGACTCGCGCCTTGCACGTCGACCATGGGCTCGTCGGATCTCCTGTCGTCAGGGCCGCGGCAACAGCCATCGCCGAGCGGCTCGGACTCCAGCTCGAGGTGATCGAGGTCGAAGTGGCCCCCGGGGCGTCGCCGGAGGCCATGGCCCGGTCGGCCCGTTACGGCGCATTCGCCGAGTCACGCAGAGAGGGTGAGACCGTCGTCACCGCGCACACGGCCGACGACAGCCTGGAGACCGTGCTCATCAACCTGGTGCGTGGGACCGGCACCCGTGGCCTTGCCGGCATCCCCCGGGTCGGTATGGCCGGCGTCCGGCGCCCGTTGCTCGATGTCAGCCGCGACGCGGTGCGGGAGATCGCCGTCCTGGCCGGCCTCCCGTTCGTGGACGACCCGATGAACGCCGATCCCTCCCTCGCCCGGAATCACATCCGCAGCCTCGTCTTGCCGGCGCTCGCCGCCCTCAACCCCGACATCGCCGCCACCGTGACCAGGTCGGCCGCCTTGGTCCGCGCCGATGCCGACCTCCTCGATGCATTGACGGAGGACGTCACGGTCCGCGAGGCGGACGGAGCTGTCATCGTCGCGGTGGGGGATTTGAGGGCACGCGCCGAACCGGTCCGGGCCCGCGTGGTGCGGGCCATGATCGAACGAGCCGGTGGAGCGGTCACCCTCGCCGCGGTGGAGCGGGCCACCGATGTCGCCTTCTCCGAAGCCGCGAGCGCCGAATTGGGCGGTGGGGTCACCGCCTCCCGCCGTGGCCCGTTCCTGGTCATCGGCGTCCCGCCGGCAGGAGCAGACCTGACCGTCCCCCTCGGACCGGGTGTGACCCGCCATGCCGGATTCGTCTACGAAGTGGTGCTCCACCCCGGCGTTTGCCAGGTTGCCCCCCTCGGCCGGTGGGCCGCCGTCTTCGCCACCGGAGCGGACCTCGCAGTGGCACCGGACGGCACGGTCATGGCGGATGGAGTGCCCGCCTGGATCCCCGGCGGGCGGCGGCTGCCCGTCGCCTGGTACGTCCCCGGCTCCGTCGGCTACCTTTCCGTGCTCGCCAGAGAGGAAAGCGGATGGACATCAAGCCCTTGATCACGGCAGAGGAGATCGAGGCCAAGCTGGCCGAGATGGGCCGCCAGATCACCAAGGACTACCAGGGCAAGGACCTCCTCTTGGTGGGTGTCCTGCGCGGGGCCTTCATGGTCATGGCCGATCTCGCCCGCCACATCGACCTGCCGTGTGAGTTCGACTTCATGGCCGTGTCGTCCTACGGCGCATCGACTCAGACCTCCGGCGTGGTTCGCATCCTCAAGGACCTGGACGAGGAGATCGCCGGGCGCGACGTGCTCGTGGTCGAGGACATCATCGACTCCGGGCTCACCCTCAACTACCTCGTCAAGAGCCTGCGGGTCCGCAAGCCGGCTTCGCTCGAGATCGCATCGCTGCTCCTGAAGGAGGGAATCCAGAGGGTCCCGATCGAGGTCAAGTACGTGGCGTTCCCGATCGGGCCGGAGTTCGTGGTGGGTTATGGCCTCGACTACGCCGGAAAATATCGCAACCTCCCGTACGTCGGGGTGATGGGCGACGTTCCTTGATCCGGGGTTCTATTAGGGGCACCTCCGGCGTAGCATTACGGCACCCCTTCCCCCTGAGGATTTCTTGAACCGCACCGTCCGCACGCTCATCGTCTACGGGATGTCGATCATCCTGGTCGCCATCCTCGCGCAGTGGTGGATGGACCAGGTGGCCGGCCCCGAAGAGCTGCCGATCTCCGAGTTCGTCGCCAACATCGAAGCCGGCGAATACGAGGAGGTGACCCTCGGCCGCAACACCCAGCAGGCCAGGGCGCGTCTCGTTGACACCGAGGCGCCCGAAGGGTCCTATGACCACGTCGCCAACTACGTCGAGGGCTTCGAGGCCCAATTGACCGAGATCCTGGACCGCAACCAGGTCGCATGGTCCACCGACCCCGAGCCCCCCGGGTTCTGGGCCTTGCTCATCAACTTCCTGCCGTGGCTGTTCCTCCTCGGCTTCATGGTGTTCATCTTCATGCAGATGCAGGGCGGTGGAAACCGCGTCATGCAGTTCGGCAAGTCGCGGGCGAAGCTCGTTGGCAAGGAACAGCCGAAGATCACCTTCGACGACGTGGCCGGCCTGACCGAGGCCAAGGAGGAGCTGGCTGAGATCAAGGACTTCCTCGCCAACCCGGATCGCTACCGCCAGATGGGCGCCAAGATCCCGAAGGGCGTCCTCCTGTACGGGCCTCCGGGCACCGGCAAGACCCTCCTCGCCCGCGCCGTTGCCGGCGAGGCCGGCGTGCCCTTCATGTCGATCTCCGGATCGGACTTCGTGGAGATGTTCGTCGGTGTCGGCGCCGCACGCGTCCGTGACCTCTTCGAGCAGGCCAAGCAGAGCGCCCCGGCCATCGTCTTCATCGATGAGATCGACGCCGTGGGACGCCATCGCGGGGCCGGTCTCGGCGGCGGCCACGACGAGCGGGAGCAGACCCTCAACCAGCTCCTCGTCGAACTGGACGGGTTCGAGGGCAACTCCGGCGTCATCGTCATGGCTGCCACCAACCGTCCCGACATCCTCGATCCGGCCCTCCTCAGGCCCGGGCGTTTCGACCGCCAGATCGTGGTCGACGCCCCCGACATCGACGGCCGAGAGGCCATTCTCGGTGTCCACGCCAAGGGCAAGCCGCTGGCTGACGAAGTCGACCTGAAGGTCCTCGCCCGCCGCACACCCGGGTTCACCGGCGCCGATCTCGCCAACCTGATCAACGAGTCCGCCCTTCTCGCCGCCCGGCGGCGCAAGAAGGAGATCACGATGTCCGAGATGGAGGAGGCGATCGACCGGGTCATCGCCGGCCCCGAGCGCAAGAACCGGATTATGACCGACGACGAGCGCAAGGTCATCGCCTATCACGAGACGGGCCACGCGCTGGTGGGCTTCGCCCTCCCGAACGCCGACCCCGTTCACAAGGTGACGATCGTCGCCCGCGGGCGATCGCTGGGGCACACGCTTGCCCTGCCCGATCACGACAAGTATCTGGCACGGCGCAGTGAGCTGGTCGACCAGCTCGCCATGCTCCTCGGGGGCAGGACCGCAGAGGAGCTGATCTTCGCCGATCCCACGACCGGTGCCGCCAACGACATCGAGAAGGCGACCGCCATCGCCCGCCGCATGGTGATGGAGTACGGGATGAGCGACGAGCTCGGCCCGATGCAGTACGGGCGCCCGGGTGGCGAGGTCTTCCTCGGCCGGGACTACGCGCGGCAGCAGGACTACTCGGACCAGGTGGCCGCATTCATCGACGCCGAGGTTCGCAAGCTGATCAACGCGGCCCACGAAGAGGCCCGGGCGATTCTCGAGCACCATCGAGAGGCGATGGATCGGATGGTCGCCGAGCTCCTGGACCACGAGTCCGTGGATCGGGATCGGGTCGACGAGATCTTCCACGACGTGCCCAAGTGGGAGCACGCATCGGATGGGACACTTCGCATCCGCTACCCGGACAACCCGGTGTTCCCGCACGAGCGCAAGGAAGAAGAAGTCGCCGCGGCAGTGGAGGCCGAGGAGACTGCGCCCGTCAGCGAGTCGCTGAAGCCGGCGAAGAAGGTCCCCGGCCGCCCCCGCCCCGCCGAGGCCTAGACGCGCCCCAGCTCCTCTCCGTGCTCAAGAGTTGGGAGCGGCCCGAACGGGCCGAGGGGGCGCCCCGCAGGGTCTATTCGATCCGGTTGATCGTCAGGTCTCCGGAGACCGACTTCGCCTTCATCCGCATCTGACGCTTCAGTTCCGGCGGCGGGTCCTTCTTGGGCGGCCAGGTCACCCGACCGGAGAGGCTGGAGGCGTCGAGGTCGACCTTGGTGCCGGTCTCGAGCCCGATCTCGAAGTTCCCCGACATGGTCTTCATCTCGATGTCGGTTCCCACGTAGCGATCGATGACGACCCGGCCTGAAGCCGTGTTGACCTCGAGGAAGGCGTCGCTCGATCCGATATGGACGTCACCGGACGCGGTCGAGATCTCCACCGTGCCGCCGGCCACTTCGACGTTGATGTCGCCGGAAGCGGACTTGACCTTCAGGGATTCGTCGATCGCCCGGACGCGGACGTTTCCGCTCGCCGTCTTGATCGACGCCCGGGCGGCTCGCCGTAGGCGCACGTCGCCGGAGGCGCTGTCGATCTGGGCACGCTCGAAGTCGTTCTTTGCGTCGACGTCGGCGGACGCCGTGCGAATGGTGGCTCGTCCTCCCGCGGGCATGGTGATGGTGACTTCGGCAGGGGAGGAGAAGAGCCAGCGCGCCTCGCGGTCGGAGTAAGCCTCGATGACATCCCCACGCTGCCCGACCTGGAAGTCCTTGTCGTTGGTGTCGACGGTGACCTCCACCCTTCCCGGCTCGCCCTCGACGACTTCGACCCTTCCTGCGTGGATCCGAACGTCGATTTCGGGGTGTTCCCCGACGCTGAAAGTCTTGGCGATCACAGGTCGATGGTGGTGCGGACCGTGGTCTTGCCGGTCTTGATGGTGCGGGCCTGGCTCTTCAGTGCGTCCACGACGAAGGTGTTCACCGATTCGCCGGTGGTCTGGGCGGCCTGGGAGATGAGGTCTTTGAGGTTGGAGGGGAGCCGGAGCGTGATGCGGGTCTCCGTGCTGTCGTCCTCGTCGGCGTCGTGCGCGACTTGGCTCGGATCGGCGCTCACCACGAGCTCGGGGTCGCCGTCGACGATCTTCACCTCGACCCGCTGGGCGGGGAGCTGGCTCGACACCTCGGAGGCGGCCATGCAAAGAACGTCGAAGAAAGTCTGTCTGATCGCAGGCTGCAGGGCCGCCATGAGCTGGGTGCCGATTTCGGTCGCCTCAGGACCGGCGACCCGCAGCTGCGTTTCCACCGCGGTCTCGAGACCGATCAGTGCCTGGTTGAGCTGCACTTCAGCTCCTCCGTGACCGGATCTCTTGATTCAGGATCTCTCGGATCGATTCGAGGCTACTCGGGATCGAGAGCATCAGGCTTTCGGCCATCATGATGGTGTCCCTTTTCTGTCAGTTCTGGCATCGATCTGATGTCAGAATGATGTCACCATACGCGTCACAGTGACATCTGTCAAGTCATTTGGCGAAAAAATGGCAAGAAGGATGTGTCCCCCCACGCCTGCGGCGTGGGGGGGACAAATCCCCAGGTACCCTCGGCGCATGGCTATCGACCTTCCCCGAATCGAACGTGCCGTCCTCGAGATCATCGAAGCGCTGGGTGAGGACCCGAATCGGGAGGGCCTCCTCGAGACGCCGCAGCGGGTGGCGCGGTTCTACGCCGAGGTCTTCGAAGGGTTGGATTCGGATCCTGGCGAGATGCTGGACGTGTCATTCGGCGACGAGCACTATCAGGAGATCGTCATGGTCAAGGAGATCCCCTTCTATTCCATGTGCGAACACCATCTCGTGCCGTTTCACGGCGAGGCGCACGTCGCCTATCTCCCGCGTGGCCGGGTCACCGGCCTCTCCAAGCTCGCCCGCATCGTCGACGGGTACGCCCGACGCCCTCAGATGCAGGAGCGCCTCACTGCCCAGGTGGCCCAGGCCCTCGACGAGAAGCTGAATCCGCTGGGGGTGCTGGTGGTCATCGAGGCCGAACACCTGTGCATGTCGATGCGCGGGGTGCGAAAGCCGGGGGCGAAGACGGTGACCTCCGCGGTGCGCGGAGTCATGGAGACCAACCCGGCGACGAGAGCCGAGGCGATGTCACTGATGCTCGGCACCGGATAGAGCCCGAAAATAGGCCGAAATCCCCCTACGCGGCCGGCTTCGGCGCCCCCGGCTGCGGCTAACCTCCCTCCCGATGGCACGAATGGTCGCCGGGCTCAAGCCTCGAGGCTTCACCTGGGTGATAAACGATCGATTGGCGGTTTCCGAGAGAGTCGGCGGCTCTGGCTTCCAGCACCGGAGGGTGCGCAGGGAGGAGGAGATCACCTGGCTCGTCGAGGAGGCCTCGATCAACACGATCGTGTCGATGCTCCCCGCCAATCAGAATCTCGCCGCCTACCGCCAGGCCGGGATCGCCACCTACTCGGTCCCCGTCGTCAGCTTCCCCGGACCGGAGCAGGCCGGGCGGTTCTTCAGCACGCTCGACAAGGCGCTCTCCCGGCAGCGGGCACGGGTCCTGGTCCACCGGGAGAACATCGACGACGCCATCGGCGGTCTCATCGGGGGCTATCTGGTCTCATCGGGCATGATCAACGATCCGATCCTGGCGCTGGCGGTCATCCAGCAGATCCTCGGACGGGCTCTGGGGCCGGAAGGCCGGTCTCTGATCCCCGAACCGACCCCTACGTGACGGACCACATCGATCTCACCGGCATCGAGGTATTCGCCCGCCACGGCGTGTTTCCGGAGGAGAAGGAGCGCGCCCACGTCTTCAAGGTCGATGTCCGGGTTTACGCCGACCTCTCCGCGGCCGGGGCGTCCGACGACCTGGGCGACACCGTCGACTACGGGCTTCTGGCATCAGAGATCAGGGAGGTGGTCGGCTCCGAGACCCATCAGCTCATCGAAAGGGTCGCGGAGAGGGTGGCTGCGGTCACTCTCGCCCACGAGCGGGCGCAACGCGTCCGGGTGACGATCCACAAGCCTGACGCACCGGTCGATGTCGCGCTCAGCGACGTCTCCGTCACCATCGAGCGCAGCCGATGACCCGCTACGCCATAAGCCTCGGCTCCAACCTCGGGGACAGGATTGCCCACATGCGGGCGGGCGACGCCGGTCTGGCGAGCCTGGGTCGGGTGGTGGCCCGCTCGTCGCTCTACGAGACTCTTCCCGTTGGCGGTCCCGACCAGGGCCCGTACCTGAACGCGGTGGTCCTCGTGGACACACCGCTCGACGCCCATGAGCTGCTCAACGCCTGCTTGAAGATCGAGGCGTCCCGAGGGCGGGACCGGGAGGTCCACTGGGGCCCCAGAACGCTCGACCTCGACATCATCACATCCGACGGCCCACCGGTCTCCGACGACCGCCTGACCGTCCCGCATCCGCTCGCCGTCGACCGGGAGTTCGTGCTCCGCCCGCTGCGCGAGGTCTGGCCGGACGCACCGGTGTCCGAGGATCACACCGCCTCCACGGCCCTGACCGAGCTGAGCCCGCAGGGTGTGGACCGCCTCGCGGGAACCTGGGAAAAGGACCTGCCGGTGGGGACCTGGCTGGCCGCGGCGCAACTCGCTCTGATCCTCCTCACCGGCTTGGGGATCATCCTCGACGGCTCGGCCGACCTCGACGATCAGCCACTGGTCAGGGGGCTCGGCCTGGTGCTGGCAGTGATCGGCGCGGTCCTGAGCGGTTCCGCCTCGGTGGCGGCCGGCAGCGACCTCACCATCACGCCGGAGCCCAAGGCGAACTCGGAGCTCCGGGAGAAGGGGGTCTACGGGGTCGTGCGGCACCCTATGTACGGGGGTCTGCTGCTCCTCGTCCTCGGGACCGCGCTCGCCGCGGGCAGCATGTACGGGGTCGTGGGGTGGCTGGCTCTTGCCGCGCTCATCCTGGTCAAGTTGGACTACGAGGAGCGACGGTTGCGCATCAGGTTCCCGGCCTACGCCGAATACCGGCGAAGGGTTCCTCGGCGGCTCATCCCCGGAATCTTCTGATTTCCGAAGTCCTGACCTTTGGCCCTGTCGGCAACCGGCGACCCGTGCTAGCTTCAAGTCATGGTGAGTGGCCGAGCCCCGCCATCGATCTCCTTTCGACACACGCCCGCGTGAGAACAGGAGAGATCCCCCACATGGCACATCGGTCCAGAGCCCATCGCAACGACATCCCCGGATACGTCCCCAAGCCGTCCCGCGACGACCGCCGACTGCAGCACCGGTCGACCCGGCACGCCACCCACCAGGTACTCCACATCATCGACGATCCCGACGACGTCGTCCTCCCCGAGACCAGGGGCAGCAAGGCATCGCAGATCCCCGCGACTCCCAACGCACCGGAGCCCAAGCGATTCCGGGTCTGGAAGACCAAGTTCTGGAAGCGGCGCGACAGCTATCGCGACACCAAGTCGGCCATGGATGCGTCCTGGCCCGTGATCACGCCGGAACAACTGCCGGACTGAGACCGGGCGGGAGAGCCGGGGCTCGACCCGTTAGCCTTTGTTCGTGCCCGTCGCCGAAGGCCTGAGTCTGATCATCGTTGGCCCGGGTCGTGCCGGCGGCTCGCTGGCGCTGGCTGCCCGCGCAGCCGGACACCGCATCGCGGGGGTCCTGTCCCGTTCAGGATCCGACGACTACGGGCCGGCGCTCGACTGGGACAGTGACCTGCCCGAAGCCGACGTCGTCCTGATCGCAACGAAGGACGACGCGGTGCCCTCGGTCGTGACCCGGCTGGCCGGGCACCTGGCAGCCGTTCCGGTTGCTGCCCACGTCTCGGGCTTCCTGCCGGTGACAGTGCTCTCACCCCTGGCCGCCGAGACCGCCATCGGCGGCTTCCATCCATTGCAGACCCTCCCCGACCCCATGCGCGGCTCGGAGGCGCTGGCCGGGTCGTACGCGGGCATCGGCGGCGACCCGCTGGCCGTCGACGTGCTCACGCATCTGGCCGCCAGCCTCGAGATGATCCCATTCGAGCTCGAAGACTCCTCGCGGCCGGCGTATCACGCCGCGGCTGCGGCCGCGTCGAACTTCGTCGTCGCTTCGCTGGCCGTCGCCGCGGACCTCCTCGAGTCCGCCGGGATCGAACCGGAGGTGGTCCGTCCGCTCACCGAGCGGGTCGTGGGCAACGTGTTCGAGGGAGGCGCCGGAGCAGCCCTGACCGGCCCGATCGCACGAGGCGACACCGACACGGTGATCGGGCATCTGACCGCGGCCAAGGACGTGTCCGACTCCGTGGGACGCCAGTTCCGGCTCCTGGCCGAGGCCACGACCTTGCGCGCCGGTCGGGAGGAGGACCTCCACCGATGGAAGTGACGAGGTCCTTCGCCGGCACTCGGGAGGCCTATCGGGGGACCGTCGGGCTGTTGCCCACGCTGGGTTTCTTCCACGAGGGACATCTCCTGCTCATGGACATGCTCCGCGAGCGCTGCGACACCCTGGTGGTGTCTCTGTTCGTCAACCCGACGCAGTTCAACGATCCATCCGACTTCGCCGCCTACCCCCGTGCCGAGGATCGGGACTCCTCTCTCGCCGAAGCCCACGGCGTCGACCTGCTCTTCGCTCCTGATGTGGAAGAGGTCTACGGAGGCGTGTCGGTCACCACCGTCGAGGTCTCGGGGGTCACCGTCGAGATGGAGGGGCGGCACCGGCCGGGCCATTTCGTCGGCGTGGCCACGGTCGTCGCCAAGCTCTTCGCCGGCCTGCAGCCCGACCTCGCCATGTTCGGGCGCAAAGACGCCCAGCAGTTGGCGGTCCTCAAGGCCATGACATCCGATCTGCGCTTTCCCATCGAGATCGTCGAGGCACCGGTGGTCCGGGAACCGGACGGCCTCGCCCTGTCGAGCCGCAACGTGCGGCTGTCCAAGGAGGACCGGTACAGGTCGCTGGCCATCAGCCGGGGGTTGTTCATGGCCGCCGAGCAGGTGGACGCGGGAGAGAGGCGTGGGGAGCGCCTGGAGGCGACGGTGAAGCGCTCGCTCAAGGGACTCGAAGTGGACTACGTCCAGCTCGCCTCGGTGACCACGATGCAGCCGCTCACGACCTTGGACGAGCCTGCCGTCCTGGCGGTCGCCGCCGAGGTGGGGCCGGTGCGTCTCATCGACAATGTCATCTTCGACCTGAGAGACGGGCGACCGACGCCGGATCGGGGAGTGTTCCTCGACGAGCCGAGCACCCTGGCGCGGATGCCATGATCGGGTTCCCATGAGTCACGAGAGCGAGCTGATCAGCGCCAGGCGCCGCAAGCACGAGGCGCAGCTCGCCGCGGGCGGGTATCCCAGTCGGTTCGACCGGACCCATCTGGCCGCGGACATCCATCGCGAGCACGGCGACCTGCCGCCCGGATCCGATACCGAAGCCAGGGTGACTGTTGCCGGTCGCCTGATGCTCCACCGATCCTTCGGAAAGCTCCAATTCGGCACGCTCGACGACTGGTCGGGCACCATCCAGCTCTTCGTCGATCAGGGCACGGCAGGGGAGGAGCTGGCCCACCGGTTCGCCGATCTCGACCTCGGGGACTGGGTGGGCGCATCCGGGAAGGTGATGACGACGAGAAAGGGCGAGCTCAGCGTCCGGGTCGACCAGTTTCAACTCCTGAGGAAGGCGCTTCGCCCGCTGCCGGAGAAGTGGAGCGGCCTGGTCGACATCGAGACCAGGAGTCGGCGGCGTTACCTCGACCTGATCGCCAACCGGAGATCGCGCGAAGTGGCGCTGGCCCGGGTGCGCACCCTCGACGAGCTGCGACGGCAGTTCAGCCAGCGTGGTTTCGTCGAGGTCGAGACGCCGGTGCTCTTGTCCGAGGCGACGGGGGCCAACGCGCGCCCCTTCATCACGCGGCACAACGCCCTGGACCAGGAGATGCAGTTGCGGATCGCCACCGAGTTGCACTTGAAGAGGCTGGTGGTCGGAGGCATGGAACGGGTCTTCGAACTGGGGCGCATCTTCCGCAACGAGGGCATCGACGCCACCCACAACCCCGAGTTCACGATGCTCGAGGCGTACCAGGCGTTCGCCGACTTCACCGACATGATGGAGCTGACGGAAGGGGTCTTCGCCGCGGTGGCCAGGGAGGTCACCGGCGGCACCGACCTCGTCTTCCGTGACCGGCACCTCTCGCTCGCCGCCCCCTATCGCCGGGTCTCGATGGCCGAACTGGTGTCCACGGTGGCCGGAACCGAAGTGGGACTCGACACGCCCGCCGCGCAGCTGGCCGCGATCGCAGAACGCCTCGGTGTCCCCACCGAACCTGGCTGGACTTCTGGCAAGCTCATCTCCGAGATCTACGAGAAGGTCGTCGAGGACACCATCTGGGAGCCGACCTTCGTCACGCACTATCCCGTCGAGGTGAGCCCCCTCGCCCGGCGCAGCGACGATGTGCCGGGTGCCACCGAGCGCTTCGAGCTCGTCATCGCCGGCTCGGAGTACGCCAACGCCTTCAGCGAGCTCAACGACCCCGATGACCAGAGGTCGCGTTTCGAGGTTCAGGCCCAGGCCCGGGCCGGGGGCGATGAAGAAGCGCATCCTGTCGATGAGGACTATCTGCAGGCCCTCGAGTACGGGCTGCCGCCCACCGGCGGCATCGGCATCGGCGTCGACCGGCTCGTGATGCTTCTGACCGGCGAGGCGCACATCCGCGATGTCATCCTGTTCCCCACCATGCGAGCCATCGACCACGAGGAGGACGAATGAACCTGCTGCTCAAACTCGCCGCGACCGGCGCCGCTCTGTGGGCTGCGATCTATGTGGTCCCCGGCCTCGATTTCGACGCCGACTTCTGGGACTTCGTGATCGTGACCGCGATCGTGCTCGGTGCCAACGCCATCGTGAAGCCGATCCTCAACGTCCTCAGCATCCCGCTCATCGTCCTCACCCTCGGCCTGTTCCTGCTCATCACCAACGCCCTGGCGCTCCAGCTGGCAGTGTGGCTGTCGGGGCAGTTCGAGCTGGGGCTTACCTCGACCGGGTTCTGGTGGGCGACCTTCCTCGGTGCGCTGGTGATCAGCATCGTTCGCATGGTCCTGGAGAAGATCCTGGACCGGTAGACCAATCGGATGCCACCCTCATGCTCCGCATGGGGGAAGTGCCC
This sequence comes from uncultured Acidimicrobiaceae bacterium, assembly GCA_964388105.1. Lineage (GTDB taxonomy): Bacteria > Actinomycetota > Acidimicrobiia > Spongiisociales > ZC4RG35 > ZC4RG35. The sequence continues at coordinate 42,749 of CAYLYQ010000001.1, read as the reverse complement.
TACGACCGCACGGCCTCCACGCGGTCGAGCAGATACACCCCCAGCGTCTCCAGGATCCGCCTCGGCTCGCCGTCAGGCAGCCTGGCGAGAGCCTCCCGGGCCAGGTCGAGACGGTTCCGGGCCGAGTCGAGGGACCTGTCGACGAAACCACCTTGGCGAACCAGGGCGATGACCTCTCCGACCACGGAGTCGTCCGGGGGCCCCTCGGTCGAGAGGAGGGTGCGGATGCGCTCGCCGTCCGGGCCGTCGGCGGCCATGAGCACGGGAGCGGTGAAGGTCCCCTCCCGGATGTCGGATCCGGCGGGCTTGCCGATCGTCGCCTCGTCGGCGACCAGGTCGAGTGCGTCGTCGGCGATCTGGAAGACCATCCCCACCTCCCATGCCCAGGTGGACAGGTCCTCGATCACCTGCTCCGGAGCGTCGGCCGCCATCGCCCCCAGGCGGGCGGAAGTCCGGATCAACGAGGCTGTCTTGCCGCCGATCACCTGCAGGTAGTCGTCGATGGTGTGGGTGAGGTCGTTCTGCAGCTGCAGCTCCCGGGTCTGTCCCTCGACCAGTTCGGCGTAGGTGGAAGCGAGCAGACGAACCGACTCCTGGCTGAGGTGGGTGGCGGCCACCTCCGAAGCTCTCGCCATGAGGAAGTCGCCGGCGAGGATGGCGACGGTGTTCGTCCAGTGGGCGTTGACCGATTCGGCGCCTCGCCTGGTGTCGGCCTGGTCGATGACGTCGTCGTGATAGAGCGATCCGACGTGGATGAGCTCCACGGACACCGACGCCTCGACGGGCCGCCCGTCGAGGTTGTCGCCGAACTCGGCGGCCAGCAACGCGAGCAGGGGACGGAAGCGCTTCCCGCCCGCGAGCAGCAGATGCTGGGCGATCTTGGTCAGGTACGGGTCGTCAGCCGTTGCCGCCTCGAGGAGCCTCTCCTCGACACGATCCAGCTGCTGCCATACCCTCGATATCGAGACGAGGCTTTGGAGGTCCTCCATCGGTGCCGATGGTATTACAGCTCGGGGCCCTCCAGGGCGGTCGAGCTCAATGACGGGCCAGTGATAGAATTGGTCAGCCAGGCCAAGGAGCAGCGAGTGTTCGAGCGTTTCACAGACCGAGCTCGTCGGGTGGTGGTCCTTGCTCAGGAAGAGGCCCGCTACCTGAACCACAATTACATCGGGACCGAGCACATCCTTCTCGGTCTCCTCAACGAGGGTGAGGGCATCGCCGCCCATGCCCTCGAGTCGCTCGACATCGACCTGGCCTCGGTGCGCGACGAAGTCGTCAAGATCATCGGGCAAGGCCAGCAGTCGCCCCCGGGACACATTCCCTTCACCCCCAGGGCCAAGAAGGTCCTCGAGCTCTCGCTGCGCGAAGCTCTCCAGCTCGGCCACAACTACATCGGGACCGAGCACATCCTCCTCGGCCTGATCCGTGAGGGCGAGGGCGTCGCGGCCCAGGTGCTCCAGCAGCTCGGCGCGGAGCTCCAGAAGGTGCGCCAGACCGTCATCCAACTCCTGTCCGGCCCATCCAGCTCCGAGGAGCAGCCGCCCAAGGGCAGCGGTGGAGGAGCGCCCGCCCGTGAGAGCGGAGGGGGCGGCTCGACCATCCTCGACCAGTTCGGACGCAACCTCACCCAGGCCGCCCGCGAAGGCCAGCTCGACCCCGTGATCGGCCGTGCCCGCGAGATCGAGCGGGTCATGCAGATCCTCTCCCGCCGCACCAAGAACAACCCGGTCCTCATCGGTGAGCCGGGTGTGGGCAAGACCGCGATCGTCGAGGGACTGGCCCAGCGCATCGTGGCGAAGGACGTGCCCGACACCCTGAAGGGCAAGAGCCTCTACACGCTGGACCTCGGCGCGCTGGTGGCGGGATCGCGCTACCGCGGCGACTTCGAGGAGCGCCTCAAGAAGGTGCTGAAGGAGATCAAGAGCCGGGGCGACATCATCCTCTTCATCGACGAGATCCACACGCTGGTGGGCGCGGGCGCCGCCGAGGGCGCCATCGACGCCGCTTCGATCCTCAAGCCGATGCTGGCCCGGGGTGAGCTGCAGACGGTCGGCGCCACGACCCTCGAGGAGTACCGCAAGTACCTGGAGAAGGACTCCGCCCTGGAGCGGCGCTTCCAGCCCGTTCAGGTCGAGGAGCCGTCGCTCGCCGACACCATCGAGATCCTGATGGGGCTGAAGGACCGCTACGAGGCCCACCACTCGGTTCGCTTCACCGACCAGGCGATCGTCTCGGCGGCCAACCTGGCCGACCGATACCTGGCCGACCGGTTCCTGCCCGACAAGGCAATCGACCTCATCGACGAGGCCGGGAGCCGCATGCGCATCCATCGCACCAGCGACGACCCTGACATCGCCCGCATCGACGAGCGGCTGTCCACGCTGCGCAAGGAGAAGTCGGACGCGGTCGCGCTGGAGAACTACGAGAAGGCGACGGGTCTGCGCGACGAAGAGCGCGCTCTCCTGGCCGAGCGGGCCTCCCACGAGGAGGGCGCCGACGACGGCTGGGTCATCGACGAGGACGGCATCGCCGAGGTCCTCGCCCTCTGGACCGGCATCCCCGTGCAGAGACTGACTGAGGAGGAGACGGCTCGGCTGATCAAGATGGAGGACGAGCTCCACCGTCGGATCATCGGCCAGACCGACGCCATCACGGCGGTCTCCAAGGCCATCCGCCGCACCCGGGCCGGCCTCAAGGACCCGCGTCGCCCGTCCGGCTCTTTCATCTTCCTCGGCCCGTCCGGCGTCGGGAAGACCGAGACGGCCAAGGCCCTCACCGAGTTCCTCTTCGGTGACGAGGACGCCCTCATCCAGCTCGACATGTCGGAGTACATGGAGAAGCACACGGTCAGCCGCCTGGTGGGCTCGCCCCCCGGATACGTCGGCTACGACGAGGGCGGCCAGCTCACGGAGGCCGTGCGCCGCAAGCCGTTCTCGGTGGTCCTGTTCGACGAGATCGAGAAGGCACATCCGGACGTCTTCAACACCCTCCTCCAGATCCTCGAGGAAGGCCGGCTCACCGACGCCCAGGGTCGCACCGTGGACTTCAAGAACACGGTCATCATCATGACCTCCAACCTCGGCACCCGCGACATCCACAAGAAGGCGGTCGGCTTCCACGTCGAAGACCAAGAGGTCAGCTACGACTACATGAAGGAACGGGTCACCGAGGAGCTCAAGAAGCACTTCCGGCCGGAGTTCATCAACCGGCTCGACGAGATCATCGTGTTCCACGAGTTGACGATGGACGAGCTCAAGGACATCGTCGATCTGCTGTTGGGCCGGGTCCGGGAGCAGCTCACATCCCGTCAGCTCGACCTGGTGCTCACCGACGCGGCGAAGGAGTTCCTCGGCAGCAAGGGCTACGACCCGGAGCTCGGAGCGCGTCCGCTGCGTCGTGCGATCCAGCGACTTCTCGAGGACCCGCTGTCCGAAAGGGTGCTGCTGGGCGAGTTCACCGCCGGGATGACCATCCTCGTCGGCCTCGACGCCGAGAATCAGGAACTGACCTTCGAGGGCATCTCCAAGAGCGATCGGGCCGAGCCGGCCCTTGCCGGCCAGTAGGGCCAAAGTCCTCTGCGATAAGGGCCGTTCCGCACGGGCCTAGGGGTCCCGCCGCCACTATCGTTACCTGCCGTCGGCGCCCATCGGCCCGACTCAGCTAATACGGAGGAAACGTGAAGAGAAGCGTTCGCTTTCTCGCCGCGCTCCTTGCTCTATCCCTGGTGGCAGCCGCCTGCGGGGATGACGGGGGTAACGGCGATGGCGAGGAAACCCATGTAGGCCTGGTCTTCGACATCGGTGGCCGTGGCGACCTGTCGTTCAACGACGCCGCCGCTGCCGGTCTCGACCGGGCGAAGACCGAGCTCGGCGTGACGTCGAGTGAGGCCTCTCCCAACGCCGACGGCTCGAACCGGGCCGAGCTCTTGCAGCTCGCCGCCGACACCAGCGACATCGTGATCGCGGTCGGCTTCCTGTTCGAGGGCGACACCGCGGCCGTGGCCGCCGAGAACGAAGGGGTCAACTTCGCGGTCGTGGACTCGTCCATGCTCAACTTCGAGGTCGACCCGCCGGCACCATACGGTGACAACGTGGCCGGCCTGGTCTTTGCCGAGCACGAGGGCTCGTTCCTGGTCGGAGCGGCTGCCGCGCTCAAGTCGCAGACCGGCGTTGTCGGGTTCATCGGCGGTGTGTCCGGCATGGGTGGCCTGATCGAGAAGTTCGAGGCCGGCTTTGAGGCCGGGGCTCGGGCAGTCAACCCCGACATCGAGATCGTTCGCCAGTACATCACGGCGGCTCCCGACTTCGACGGCTTCGTCGCCCCGGACCGGGCCCGTGACATCGCCCTGGGCATGTACCAGGACAACGGCGCCGACATCATCTACCACGCGGCCGGGCTCTCCGGCGCCGGCCTCTTCGAGGCGGCCAAGGAGCACAGCGAGGCCACGAACAGCAAGGTGTGGGCGATCGGCGTCGACTCCGACCAGTACAACACCGCCGACGAAGAGGTTCGTGACTACATCCTCACGTCGATGCTGAAGCGGGTCGATGTTGCCGTGTTCGAGATCATCCAGGCTCACCTCGATGGCGAGTTCGCGGCCGGTCCGCAGACCTACGACCTGTCGGTCGACGGTGTCGGCTACGCCACCAGTGGTGGGTTCGTCGACGACATCAAGGCGCAGCTCGACGACTTCAAGCAGCAGATCGTGGACGGGGAGATCGAAGTCCCGACCACCCCGGCTGGCTGAGGTCCGAGTCGATCAGGCCCGGGTTGACGGGCCAAGTGGAACGGGACCGGATATCCTCCGGTCCCGTTCCTCGTTGCAGGGTGGAGGCATGGCGGCAGCCATCGAGTTGACAGGCATAACCAAGCGGTTCCCCGGGGTCATCGCCAACGACTCCGTGGATCTCACCGTGGAGACAGGCGAGATCCACGCCATATGCGGGGAGAACGGCGCCGGGAAGTCCACTCTGATGAAGATCCTCTACGGCATGCAGCAGCCGGACGAGGGCACTATGAAGGTGGAGGGCAAGGAGGTCAGCTTCGCCTCGCCCGTCGATGCCATCGCAGCCGGCATCGGCATGGTCCACCAGCACTTCATGCTCGCCGAGCAGCTCACGGTCCTGGAGAACGTCATCCTCGGGGCCGAGCCCACGCGGACCGCCGGCGTGATCGACTTCGAGTCCGCCGAGGCCCAGTTGAGCAAGGTCGCCGAGGCGTACGGCCTCACCGTCGACCCCGACGACCTCGTGGAGGAGCTCGAGATCGGCGAGCGACAGCGGGTCGAGATCATCAAGGTGCTGTATCGGGGGGCCCGCATCCTCATCCTCGACGAGCCCACCGCGGTGCTGGTGCCCCACGAGGTCGAGGAGCTGTTCCGCAACATGCGTGAGCTGAAGGCGGAAGGGTCGACCATCCTCTTCATCGACCACAAGCTGGACGAGGTCCTCGAGATCGCCGACACCATCACTGTCCTTCGCGACGGCCGGACGGTTGCCACCGTCAAGCCCGAGGAGGTCAGCGCGCACGACCTCGCCGAGCTCATGGTCGGTTCCGATCTGCCGACGCCGGAGACGACCGAATCGACGGTCCGTCCGGAGGTGGCGCTCGACGTGGTCGACCTCACGGTCGTGGACGACGAAGGCCGTGAGATGGTCCACGGCGTCTCCTTCCAGGTGCGCCGCGGAGAAGTCCTCGGCATCGCCGGCGTGGAGGGCAATGGGCAGGGGGAGCTCATCGACGCCCTCATCGGCATCAGAGCCGCCCAGTCCGGACAGATCATTCTCATGGGGGAGGACGTCACCCGCGCCACGGTTCGAGCCAGGCGTGAGGCAGGCGTCGGCTACATCCCCCAGGACCGACAGCGGGAAGGGCTGCTGCTGGCCTTCCCGCTCTGGGAGAACGCCGCCCTGGGGCACCAGACGAAGGCTCCGTTCTCCAAGGGCATCTGGTTCGACAGGAAGGGCGCCAAGGCCCGCACCACCGAGATCATCGAAGACTTCGACGTCCGCACACCCGGAGTCGACACCCCTGCCCACGCCCTGTCCGGCGGCAACCAGCAGAAGCTCATCGTGGGCCGCGAGATGGTCGCCGATCCGACTCTGCTCATCGCAGGGCATCCCACTCGGGGAATCGACGTCGGGGCCCAGGCCGCGGTGTGGGACGACATCCGAGAGGCTCGCCGCGCAGGGATGGCCACGCTCCTCGTCTCAGCCGACCTCGACGAGATCATCGGGCTGTCGGACACGATCGTGGTGATGCTCCGTGGCCGCCTGGTGGCCACGCTCGATCCGGCCTCGGTGACCCCGCGTGAGCTCGGCGCTCACATGACGGGTGCCGCCTCCGAAAACGGAGCCACATGACCGCAGTCCCGACCTGGAAGCGGCTGGCGCTCGCCGCGGCGGCGCCGGTGGCCGCCATCCTGGTGGCGCTCCTCCTCTCCAGCGTCGTGCTCCTCATCGTGGGGAGTAACCCACTCCTGGCGTTCTCGCAGATGTTCCGGCACGCCTCCAGCCTGGAGACGATGATCGACATCCTCAACCGGGCCACGCCGCTCTTCATCGCCGGCATCGCCGCGGCAGTGGGTTTCCGGATGGGCCTCTTCAACATCGGCGTCGAGGGCCAGTACCTGCTGGCTGCCGTCATCGCCGCTCACCTCGGTGCGCAGGTGGCTCTGCCGCCGGTCCTCCACGTCCCGTTCATCATCCTCGTCGCCATGGTCGTGGGAGCGAGTTACTCGGGCCTCGCCGGTGTCCTCAAGGTGACCCGCGGCGTCAACGAAGTCATCTCCACGATCATGCTCAACGCGATCGCGGTGTCCGGAATCGTCGCCTTCCTGGTTCGCAAGTGGCAGTCGGGCGGCGCGATCGAAGGCGGGGTGGGCCGGGTCGGTACGGCCCCGATTCCCGAGTCCGGGCTGATCCCGGACCTCAATCCGGTGGTGGAGTTCTTCACCCGCGACATCCGCCAGGGCAAGACCCTCACAGGCGTCTTGGTCGTGGCGGTCCTGGTCGGCATCTTCTTCCACCTGCTGGTCAACCGGACCCGATTCGGGTTCGACCTCCGCGCCAGCGGCTTGAACCCGTTCGCGGCCCGCGCGGGCGGTGTGCCCCCGAAGCGCATGGTTGTCATGGCCATGTTGATCTCCGGAGTCGTTGCGGGCCTCGTCGGCCTGACCGAGGTCAACCACCTCGGGTTCTTCCCGGCCAACCCGATTCAAGGGTTGGGTTTCACAGGTATCGCGGTCGCACTTCTCGGACGCAACGGCGCCGTTGGGGCGGCCTTCGCTGCGCTCCTCTTCGCCTTCCTCGACGTCTCCTCCGGTGTGCTCCAGTTCACCGGTGCCGCTTCGCGGGAGATCGTGGTCATCATGCAGGGCATCATCATCCTGGCTGCCGTGATCGCCTACGAGATCGCCCGGCGGGCCCGGGAGCGTGAGGAGGCCCGCGCCGCTGCGGAGGCGCTGATCGGCGGGAAGGCGGCGGTGTCGTGAAGCGCTTCGCCGAGCTCCCCGCCTACGTCCGCTGGCCGGTCTACGCCATCGTGGCGATCCTCGTCCTCACCGTCGTCCAGGGGCTCGATGACACCGATCGGCTCACTTCCGCGACCACCGCGCAGTCCATGATGCGCTGGGCGGTCCCGATCCTCCTTGCCGGTCTGGGCGGGCTCTACGCGGAGAGGGCTGGTGTGGTCAACATCGGCCTCGAGGGCATGATGGTCCTCGGGACCTGGATGGGCGCGTGGGGCGCCATCTCCTATGGTCCGTGGTGGGGGCTCGTGGCCGCTCTGTTCGGTGGGGCCCTCGGCGGGCTGCTCCACGCGGTGGCCACCGTCACGTTCGGCGTCGACCACATCATCTCCGGCGTCGCCATCAACATCCTCGCCCCGGGGATTACGCGGTTCCTGTCCTCGATCATCGAGATACCGGGGTGGTCGATCACGCAGTCGCCGCGAGTGCCCGGAGTCGGCAACGCCACAGTCCCGGTGCTGGCGGGAGGCCAGATCGGCTCTTGGACCTCACCCGACATCCTGGGCTGGCTGGGGGGCCAGGACTGGTTCCTGGTCTCCGACATGGCCAACATCGCCAAGGGGCTGTTGACCCGCGCCAACTGGGTCACGATCGCCGCGCTGATCCTGGTTCCGTTCACGGCCTGGCTGCTCTGGCGCACGCGCTTCGGCCTGAGGGTCCGGATCTGCGGCGAGTACCCGGCCGCGGGCGAGGCGCAGGGAATCAACGTCTACAGATACAAGTACATCGCGGTCATCATCAGCGGCGCCCTCGCCGGCCTGGCCGGCGCGTTCATCGCCAGTCCGGAGCTCTCCGGGATCTATCTCGAGGGCCAGACCCAGGGGCGGGGTTTCGTCGGGCTCGCCGCCCTCATCTTCGGGAACTGGAGACCTGTGGGTGTGCTCGGGGCATCGCTGCTGTTCGGGTACCCATTCGGGATCGGACTGCGCGACCTCGACGGCTCCGCGTCCCACTCCCTGATCCTGGTGAGCGCCATCGGCTTGGCCGTGGTGGCATTCACCGCCTTCCGACGGCGTCGCATCGCAGACGCCGTCCTGGCCACCATCCTCGGCTCGCTGTCGATCCTCTGGTACCTGCTCTCCGAGTCGGTGGAGCCGGTGTGGATCAACATCTTCCCGTACGTGATCGTGCTCCTGGTGCTGATCTTCTTTGCCCAGCGGCTGCGGATGCCTGCCGCCGACGGCGTGGTCTACCGCCGCGGGGAGAGCTGAAGCACAGGGATCGGTCCCCCCATCGCAGCCAGCCGACGAAGGAGGCAGGGGGTCGCTGAGCCCGTTTCCCGGGAGAGAACTCCTGAGGTGGGCATGGGCTAGCCGGCGGCGGTGCCGGACGGGCGGCCGATGACGACGATCTCGTCGATGGCCAACTCGGGGAAGGTCCGGTCGTCAACGACCTGCGACCGGAACGTGCTGTGCACCGTGATCTCGATGTAGTCGGCGCCGATGGCCGCGTAGTTGATCAGCTGGGTGCCCGGCACGTCCTCGAGATTGGTGCTCAGCGGGGTCAGCTGGTTGTTTCCGTCGATGGTGATCCCCATGGCACGATGGTTCTGGAGGAAGCGGTTCTGATCGGTGATGTTGGTCCAGTCGACCCTGGCCACGATCATCGGCTGGGCGAAGGAGAGCCGAATCGTCAGGGTGTCTTCGGCGGCCTCCAGTTCCTCCCAGTTGACCTGGAACTCGGTGCCCTCCCCGGAGACGAGGTTGGAGCATGAGAAGGAGCCGAGCCCGGGTGGGGTGCAGTCGGCCCGGAGGATCTCGATCGGCGCGTTCTCGACAACGGGCGGCACCGAGGTCGATGTGGAGGCAACCGTGGTGCTGGTACCGGCGGTGCCGTCCCCGGAGAACATGTTGAACGCCAGGGCGACCAGGATGACGATCAGGAGGAGCCCGCTGATCGCGAGGGCTGCCCGGACGCCGGCAGTGGCCTGAACGGCGGGTCGAGGGGCCGTGGGCAGGGGGTCCTGGCGGAGGCGCGCCCCGCAGTTCTGGCAGTGGAGGTTGGTCGACGGGTTGGGCGTCTTGCAAGACGGGCACTCCACCGCCGTCCCCCCGTTCCGCCGCGGGGGCGGCGGAGGAGCCGGTGACGGTTCGGGTTCCTTGAGCGTGAACTCCTCGTAAGGGCCGTCGGAAGACACCGAGATCACGTTCCCGCTGCGGCGGGGGCGTGTCTCCGGTCGGGAGGCGCGGGGAGGAGCGGGCTGGCGCAAAGGATCGATGAAGGAGCCGCACGACGGGCAGAACTGCTCGTCGGCGGCGACCGTCGCGCCGCACTGCTCACATGTGTGCGAAACCACTGCCCTCCTTAGGGACGGTATTGTGCCACGGGATGCCATTGTTGGCCGTTCGGACGTTTGAGCCTTGGACTCCCCTGTCTGTGCTCGCAGGGTTGCTGATTCTTGGCGTCCTCGTGACTCTCTTGATTCTGGTCGCCGACCGCGCCAATCGTTAAACGTCGTGGCATCGGACACCGCCTTCAGATGTGCCACCTGCGGCTTTCGGTCCGGCAAGTGGATGGGCTTCTGCCCCCAGTGCGGCGCCGCCGAACCCCTGGCCGAGACCGGGTCCCCCGTCCGGTCGGCGCCGCCGGCTGTCGCCGTGACCCTGGGCCAGGCCCGCGAGAGCACTCCGGAACGCCTTCCCACCGGCTGGGGTGAAGTCGACCGTGTCCTCGGCGGCGGGCTGGTGGGCGGATCCGTCGTGTTGCTGGGCGGCGAGCCGGGTGTGGGCAAGTCGACCTTGCTGCTCCAGCTCGCCGGTGGCCTCGCCGCGCAGGGAAGGACGGCCCTGGTCGCGTCCGCCGAGGAGTCGGTGGAACAGGTGGCGATGCGTGCCTCCCGCCTCGGCATCGAGTCGGAGGCCATCTCCCTCGTCGCCGACGACGACGTCGACGCCATCGTCTCTCTCGCGTCCGCCACCCGGCCCGATCTGTTGGTGGTCGACTCGATTCAGACCGTCGGTGTCCCCGAGATCACTTCCGCTCCGGGGGGCGTCGCCCAGGTGCGGGAGAGCGCGGCGCGCTTGATCCGCCTGGCGAAGGAGTCCGGGATTGCCCTCGTGCTGGTGGGCCACGTCACCAAGGAGGGCGGCCTCGCCGGTCCCAAGATCCTCGAGCACATGGTGGATGTCGTCCTCTACATGGAGGGCGATCCCGACCGTGGATTCCGGGTGCTCCGATCCAACAAGAACCGGTTCGGCGCCACCCACGTGTCGGGCATGTTCGAGATGGCCTCCGACGGTCTCGCCGAGATCGCCGACCCATCCAAGGTGTTCCTTCAGGGATGGGAGTCGGAGGTCGCCGGCACCGTGGTCTACCCGGCGGTCGAAGGACGGCGCTCGGTGCTGGTGGAGATCCAGGCACTGGTCGTGCCCACCAACCAGGTCCAGCCCCGTCGGTCGATCCGCGGTCTCGACACGGCCCGCGTCAACCAGGTCCTCGCCGTCCTCCAGCGCCACTGCGGGTTGCGGCTCCACGACAAAGAGGTGTATGTCAACGTGGTGGGCGGCTGGCGCCTCGATGAGCCGGGATGCGATCTGGCCGTCGCGCTGGCCGTGGCCTCGTCCGACGCGGACATCCCGCTGGGCCGGCTGGCTGCGTGGGGCGAGATCGGACTGGCCGGGGAGGTGCGCCCCATCCCCATGGAGGCCCGCCGGATCGAGGAGCTGGACCGCATGGGCCTGACGCGGCGGGTGGCGCCGGGATCCGGTGAGCCGATGCGCCTGCGGGAAGCCCTGGCCCGGGCAGGCCTGATAGCCTGACGGAAGCGTGGGCGGTCCAACCTTCAACGAGACATTGGAGCGACTGGCCCCTGGGACGCCGATGCGCCGTGCCCTCGACCGGATCATCCAGCAGGGCAAGGGCGGACTCGTGGTGCTGGGGCAGAACGCCGCCGTCGCCCGGGCGAGCTCGGGCGGGTTCAAGCTGCAAGGCGCGACCTTCACCCCCGCACGGCTGGCAGAGCTCTCCAAGATGGACGGGGGAATCGTCCTCGACGACAGCTGGGGGACCATACTCGAAGCCAATGTCCACTTCGTTCCGGACGGCTCGATTGCCACGGAGGAGACGGGGGCGCGGCATCGCACGGCCGAGCGACTCGCGGCCGAGACGTCCAAGCCGGTGGTGGCGGTGAGCGAGGGGCGCCGGGTCGCCACGCTCTTCTACGAGAACCGCAAGGTGGAGCTGGCACAACCCACCGAGGTCGCAGCTCACGTCAACCAGGACCTGCAGAGCCTCGACCGCCTGCGCGGTCGTCTCGACGACTCCGAGAACCGGCTCACCCGCCTCGAGGTGACCGGTCTCGCCACCTACCGGCATGCGGTGACCGTCATCCAGCGCGCCGAGCTGGTGGAGCGCCTGGGACGCCTCGTCTCGGCGCGGGCGGCCACGCTCGGTGACGAGGGTCGTGTCGTGGTGGTCCAGCTCAACGACCTCCTCGCCGGCGTCGACCACACCTTGCGCCTGGTGCTCTTGGACTACCTCCGCCCGCTTCGACCCGGATCGGTGGAGAAGGCCCTGGAGGCACTCGACGGGCTCTCCGGCTCGGACCTCGAGGATCCGTCCCGGGTGGGCAAGGAGCTCGGGTTCGGGGACCTCGACGATCCCGCTGAAGCCCGTGGCCACCGCATTCTGTCCAAGGTGGGGCGACTCCCGGAATCGGTCCGGGAGGAGATCATCAGAGACTTCGGGACGGTGCAGAAGCTGCTTGCCGCAGCGGAGACCGACCTGCACCGCGTCGAGGGCGTCGGCGAGACCCGGGCACGCCAGCTGAGGGCGTTCTTCGACCGGCTCCTGTCCTCGGCGCAGGAGTGGGAAGCCATCCTGGATTGAATTCCGCCGGGGGTACACTCCGGTTCCCCCATGGCCACCCAGACCTCCAAGTACGGCGTCGGCGACAAGGTCGTCCATCCCCAGCACGGCGCCGCCACCATCACGAAACGGCTCAAGCAGGAGTTCGGCGGCAAGAAGATGGACTACTTCGTCCTCAGCATCGCCACGGAGCAGTTGACGGTCATGGTGCCGGTGGACAAGGTCGAGGAGCTCATCCGGCCCGTCATCTCCAAGACGAAGGCCCGTGACGTCCTCAAGTCGATGAAAGGCGAGCCCGAAGAGGCCGGAGCCAACTGGAGCCGCTGGTACAAGGTCCTGAACGAGAAGATGACCTCCGGCGACATCTTCCAAGTGGCCGAGGTCGTGCGCGATCTCTCCTACGCCCAGCAGACCAAGGGGATCAGCCCGGCGTTGAAGCGCATGCTCTCCCGTGCCCGCCTCACGCTCAGCTCTGAACTGGCGTTCAGCCTGGAAGTGGACGACGAGGAGGCGGTCCGCCGCCTCGACCGCGCGCTTCCCAAGGTCGAGCCCGTCGAGTAATGACCGCCACTCCACCCGTGCCTCCCAGGACGGGTTGGGGCTTTGACGCCCACCGGCTCGGAGGGGAGCCACCGCTCCTTCTCGGCGGCGTGGTCGTGTCCGCCACCGAAGGTGTGATCGCCACTTCCGACGGAGACGTCGTGGCCCATGCCCTCACCGATGCCGTGCTCGGTGCCGCCGTTGCAGGCGACATGGGCGACCACTTCCCTTCCCACGATCCCGCTTTCGCAGGTGCCGACTCCATGGGGCTGCTCGCCAAGGCGGTCAGCCAGGCCGCCGATCTGGGGTGGGCGGTCAGCCATGCCGACGTGACCGTGGTGGCGGAGTCGATAAGGGTCTCCCCCCATCGGGACGCCATGCGCGTCGAGCTGGCGGCAGTGCTCGGCGTCGAAACCGGGAGTGTGTCGGTGAAGGCCACCACGACGGACGGGCTCGGTGCCATCGGGGCCGGAGAGGGAGTGGCCGCCGTGGCTGTGGTCACGATGGTGAGCGTGACGTGATCCGGGTGTATGACACGATGCGGCGTGCGCTGGTCCCGTTCGAGACCCGCGACCCGAACAAGGTGGGCATGTACGTGTGTGGTCCCACGGTGCAGTCGGAGCCTCACGTCGGGCACGGACGCGCCGCAGTCGCATTCGATGTCATCGGTCGCTACCTCCGCTGGAGGGGGTTCGAAGTCGAGATCGTCCGCAACGTCACGGACGTCGAGGACAAGATCATCGCCGCCGCTGCCGAGTCCGGCGAGCCCATGTCCGTCCTCGCCGAGCGGATGGGTGCCCGTTTCAACGCGGCCTACCGGGGATTGGGCGTGGGCGAGGCCGATCACGAGCCCAAGGCGACGGATCACATCCCCGAGATCGTGGACCTGATCTCCGACCTCATCGACCGCGGGCTGGGGTACGCCCGAGACGGCGACGTCTACTTCTCGGTGTCCGGGTTCGAGGCGTACGGGAAGCTCTCCGGCATGAAGCCCGACGAGCTGCGCTCCGGGTATCGGATCGAGGTGGCCGAGGCCAAGGAGGATCCCCTGGACTTCGCCATGTGGAAGGGCGTCAAGCCGGGGGAGCCTTACTGGGACTCGCCATGGGGCCCCGGCCGGCCGGGCTGGCACATCGAGTGCTCGGCAATGGCGGAGCGGTACCTAGGCATGGGGTTCGACATCCACGGCGGGGGTACCGACCTCATCTTCCCCCACCACGAGAACGAGATCGCACAGAGCGAGGGCGCCCGGGGTGTGCCATTCGCCCGCTACTGGCTCCACAACGGAATGGTCAACCTCGGCGGGGAGAAGATGTCGAAGTCGACGGGCCAGCTGGTCGATCTCGACTCGATCATCTCGTCCCGGGGCGGGCGCGGCCTCCGCCTGCTGTTCCTCCGGGCCCACTACAGGTCACCGATCGAGTACTCGGTCGAGTTGCTCGAGGACGCCGAAGAGGCGCTGGCCCGCCTCGATCGGTTCCGGGAGCGCATCGAGCCCGGCGAGGCCGACACAGCGGCAATCGACCGTTTCCGCGAGGTGATGGACGACGACTTCTCCACTCCCGAGGCCGTCTCACTGCTCTTCGACCTGGTTCGCGAAGGCAACCGCCTCTCCGACGCAGGCCAAGACGCTTCGTCGCTCGCCGGCGCCGTCGAGGTCATCCTGGGAGTGCTGGGGGTGTACGACGCCTATCCGGCGCCTGAAGAGGTTCCCGACGTCAGTGCAGTGGCGGAACGATTCGGTGTCCAGGGCGCCGGGGCCGGGGCGATCGAGTCGCTGATCGAGTTGCGCCGGCGGGCGCGATCCGATCGCCGATTCGACGACGCCGACTCCATCCGCGAGGCGCTCGCCGAGGCTGGAGTCGTGCTGGAGGACGGGCCCGATGGCACCCGCTGGTTACGGGCTTAGGGTCGAAGGCATCCATGCCGTCGAGGCGGCCGCGCGCGCCGGGCGGGTGAGCAGGCTCTGGGTCGAGCGTTCCCGCGCGGGTCGTCCAGAGATCGCTGTCATCCTCGACTTGGTCGATGGGCCCGTGGAGAAGGTCGACGACGTGCGGGCGATGGCCGACACGAGCGCCCCCCAGGGCGTGGTGGCGGAGTGCCGGCCGATCCCTGCTCTGGACTTGGCAGAGCTCCGTCTGCGCTCGGATGCCCTGGTCGTCCTCGACCACGTCGAGGACCCGCACAATCTCGGTGCAGTGGCCCGTTCGGTCGCCGCTGCGGGAGGCGGCGGGCTGGTCGTCTCGTCACACCGGTCTGCCCCGTTGTCGGCGGCGGCATTCAAGGCGGCGGCGGGCGCGCTCGAGCGGGTGCCGGTCTCCGTGGTCAGCTCGATCCCGGAGGCGCTGGCCAGGCTCAAGAAGCTCGAGACCTGGGTGGTCGGCCTGGAGGCAGGGGCGTCCCAGTCGCTCTTCGGGCTGGAGTTGCTCACCGAACCGGTGGCCGTGGTCGTCGGTGCCGAGGGCGCCGGGCTGTCCAGGCTCACGGCAGAGAGATGCGATGTCACCGCTTCGATCCCCATGGCCGGCGAGTCGGAGAGCCTCAACGCGTCCGTCTCGGCTGCGCTGGCCGCGTACGAGATCATGCGCGTCAGAGCCGCTGGCAGGATTTGAACCCGCAACCTACGCATTACAAGTGCGTTGCTCTACCGGATTGAGCTACAGCGGCTGGGAACCCCATTGTATTCGGATTTCTCCCCGGCTCCTTTCGTCGCCGGCGGTGCCTTGTCCCCCACTTCGTGGGGGACAAGTCCGCAGCCAGTCGTCAAATACTCCCTATATCAAAGACCCTCCAATACCCTGCCGGGGAATGTTGGACTTCGAGGAGAGGGCGATCCTCGACTTCGAGCGGAGCTGGTGGCTGGCCGACGGCGCCAAGGACCGCTTGGTCGAGGCCACGCTGGGACTCACATCCCAGGCGTATTACGAGCGGCTGCTGACCCTGCTCGACGACCCTGACGCGCGCCGCTACGACCCCCTGACGGTTCACCGGGTGCGGGCGCTCATCGAGCCTCCTGAGCAGGTGGTGGCGCTGTGACCATCCGCCCCGGGCGGCACGCCTCACCCGACAACTCCTCGTTTTACAGGAGTCTGGTGGTGATGATCCTCGGGATCATCGGTGTCGGCGCGGTCGTGTTCGGCATCCTCTACGTGCTGGCGGACAGCCCTCCGGCGACCACCACCATCCCCATCGCCGAGTCGTCGACCACCACCACGGTCCTGTCGACCACGTCCACCTCCGCGGGACCGTCGACCACCACGGTCCCGCCGACGACGACGGTTCCCGTCCGGTCACCGAGCGAAGTCCGGGTACAAGTGCTCAACTCGATGGGCGTCGCCGGAGCGGCCGGGCGGCTGACCGCCCGGATCGCCGAGGACGGCTACCAGACGGTCCAAGCTGCCGATTACTCACCCGAGCTCAACCCGACCCGCGTCTGGTACCGAGAAGGCTTCTCGGCCGAGGCCAACGTGTTGCTGGTGTTCGTGCCCGACGGACGGGTCGAAGAACTGCCCGACCCCTCGTTGGGCGAGGGCGCCGATGTGATCATCGTTCTCGGTACCGGCTACCAGGAATGATCCCCGGCTCCCGGGAGCGGCGCAGCGGTGTGCCCGCCCTCTGGGCGATCCCTGTCGGCATCGTCGGGGGAGCGGTCGTGGCGGCCCTGGCTGGAGTCCTCTCCGCGGCGGTGGTGCTCGACCTGATCGCCTGGTGGCCGGTCTGGTTCGTCCTCGGCGCCGTGGCCTATCGCTCCCGGGGCCGCTACATCGGGCTCATCCGCGCTACGGGCTTGGTGCCCCTCCTGGGAGTGCTCGCCACGGTGGTCTTCCTCGTCGCCCACGTCCAGGGGTGGGCGCTCATGCCATCGTCCTCGACACGGCTCATCGGCCCCGAACCCGGCTTCGAACGGGCGTCCCTGTCGGCCCAGATCGACGGATGGTTGCGGATCGAAGGCGACGCCGAGTTCCTCTACGAGGCCTTCCCGATTCGGTGGGGCGGCCCGGTCGCCCTCCCGACGGCGACCGAGCGGACGGTCGAGGGGACCATCTCGGTCACCTTGCAGCCCGACGATGGAGGTGTGTTTCAGTCCTTCCGCGGCTGGGACATCAGCCTGTCGCCGACACCCCTCTGGGAGTTGGCTCTCGGCGGCACGCTGGAGGCCGACCTCCGCGGCCTGAGGCTCACCGCTGTAGGGCTGAGCGGCGGGGGACGGGTTGGCTTCGGCCAGCCCCTGCGGGCCACGGACATCGACGTCTCGGGTGACTTCACCTTGATCTTCCCCGCCAGTGCGCCGGTGCGCGTCATCGGCCAGGCGAGCGTCCCACCGGGGTGGTCGGCGGGCCCCGATGGCTGGTCGTCCCCCGGTGCCGGCGCCGGGTGGGTGGTCAAAGTGGCCTCGGGGGCAACGGTCGTCGTGGGCGTCGAGGGTTAGTATCCCCGCCGTGCCGTCCGACCGTCTCCGCAGGGTCGCCCTCGTGGTGTGGACGGCTGTCGGAGTCGCCGCGCTCGGCTGGGTCCTGATTCGTGTCGCTGCCTCGGTCCGCGTCATCTGGCTGCCGATGGCCTTCGCCTTCGGGCTCGTGCTCCTCCTCGAGCCTTCGGTCCGCTGGATGGAGAGGCGGGGCGTTCATCGGATCGTGGCGACCTTCCTCGCGTTCCTCGGCCTCATCGCCTTTCTGGTCGCCATCGCCGCTCTCGTCTACCCGACGGTCCAATCCCAGATCACGGAGTTCGCCCAGAGACTGCCCGAGCTCTACGAGGGCCTGATCGCCTGGGCCGGCGACGTGGTAGGGCGCTTCGGCTGGGATCTGGAGGACATCATCGGCGGTGGTGCCCTGGAGGAGTGGCTGAACGACCCGGCCAATCAAGAGACCATCCAGAACCTCCTGATCGGGTTCGGCTCGGGGGCCGGCCTCCTCATCAGGGGTGTCACCGAGGCCGTGGTCATCGCCCTTCTCGCCCCCGTGCTCGCCATCTACATCCTCATCGACCTGCCCCGGTTCAAGACCAACGCGGTCAACCTGACGCCGCCCTCACACCGGGACGAGGTGGTCTATGTCGGCGCCGACGTGGCGACGGCGATGGGGTCGTTCGTTCGAGGCCAGCTGTTGGTGGCGCTCATCGTCGGCGTGGCTTCCAGCATCGGCATGTGGATCATCGGGCTGCCCTTCTGGCTGCTCGTGGGCATCATCTCCGGCCTCCTCAACATGATCCCCTTCCTCGGGCCGGTCGCCGGGGGCGCCCTGGCGTTCGTCATCTCGCTGATCAACGCCGACCCGTGGCAAGGGGTCCTCGCGGTGGCGATCTACACCGGCATCCAACAGGTCGACAACCACATCATCACGCCGATGATCCAGAGGACCAGGGTCCACCTGTCACCGTTCGCCATCGTCATCGCCCTCGTCATCGGTGGCTCCGTGGCCGGGCTGCTCGGTGTCCTGGTCGCGGTACCCGCCACGGCCGCGATCCGCATCATCGCCGGCCACCTCTGGCGCACGCGGATACTCGGCCAATCGTGGAGGGAGGCGTCCGAGGCGATGATCGAGGTGACCCCGCCGCCGGAGCGGCTCGCACGGCTCACCCGCCGCGGGGACCAGGAGCGGCTATTCGACACTCAGGAACTGCCTCCGATCGACGAGGACACCGCCGGCTCCGCGCCGCCCAACTGATCGATTCCTGGAGACAAGTGGCCCCGGACCGCCTAGCGTTCAGCCGTGGCCGGCAGTGTCCAGGTGATCGAGGAAGCAGAGGTCGAGCGACCCCGGTCCGCGCGCGCCAACCGGCCCTGGCTTCCCCTGCTCGCTGCCTTCGTCGTCGGAGTCATGGCGGGTGCCGTTTTCTTCGGTCCGGTGGTCTCCCAGCCGACCGAGTCGACCGTCGACGACACCCCGGGGACGCCTCTCGCCCCCGGGGAAGAGGAGGGAGCGGTGGGGCTGGCGAGGACTGTCTCCGGCTTCGAGGATGCGCTGGTGGCCATCGTCGAGAGTCCGGCCGGGTTCGAGTACCTGCTGTGGCCTCTCGCCAGAGGCCCCAACACCAGGGGCATACCGGTGACGGCGAGCGACGGGTTCGACATCGACCTGTCCGGCGCCTGGATCGCGTCGCTCAGCGACCTCCCCGATGTCGAGGGCGGGGTGCTCTCACTGGGCCGCTCCACGGCCATCTCGCCCGTCGTGTCCGGAGTCGACAGCTTCGCCTGGCACGACACGGCCCCCGGAAGAATCGGCTTCCTGCGATTCGATGAGGGTTCGTGGGGTCTCTACGAGGCGAGTGCCTACCCGATCCCCAAGCTGCAAGTCGACCTCGGTCCCGACTATCCCGGACCGATGCTGGCCTTCGGCGACTGGGGATGGGCCGTGGGCGGGGCAGGGGGATTCGAGGTGATCACCGCCGACGGTGTGACTCCATACAGGGGACAGTTCCTCGATTCCCGGGACGGAGAGTTCCTCGTTCTCCGTGAGGGGTCGCTGATCCTGGAAGGCGGGCGTATCGGTTCGCTGGTCCTCTCGGCCGCACCCGATCTGGTCGATGCCTCCATCTCGCCCGACGGCTCCAAGGTGGCGATGCTCGCGGCAGGGATGATCACGGTGTTCGATCGCCAGGAGGGAGCCCCGGTCCTCCGCCATCCGGCACCCACGCTCTCGAGCGAGCTCTACTGGGCGGGCCCGGGGTTCGTCGCCGTGCCGGGGTCGCCGAGAGGCCTGACCCTCATCGATCTGGAAGACAATGCCGCCACGACCGTGCTGGAGGGGTACGCGGTGCACTGGGCGGGGATCATCCCACTGTCCGGCGGTTCCTAGACTCGTCCCGTGCCTTCGGTCCACGTCCTCAGCGCCGGTTATCTCGGCGGACGCGTCGGCTCGTCGGTGTCCCTCATCGAGGCGCAAGGCGCGCTGATCGTCGTCGACCCCGGAATGGTGGCCTCCCGGGCCGCCATTCTCGACCCGCTCGCCGCGCACGGGCACTCGCCGGAGGAAGTGACCGACGTCATCATCTCCCATCACCATCCTGATCACACCATCAACATCGCCCTGTTCGCCAACGCCTCGGTTCACGACCACTGGGCGACCTACCGCAACGACGAGTGGACCTCCCGCGCGGCCGAGGGCTTCGAAGTGGCACCGGGTGTGACGCTCTGGGAGACGCCGGGCCACACGCCCCAGGACATCACCACGCTCGTGGAGACCGACGACGGCACTCTTGCGCTGACCCATCTCTGGTGGACGGCCACCCACCCGCCCGAAGACCCCTACTCGACGGATCCGGAGGCGCTCCATGCCGGACGCGCCCGGGTGCTCGAGGTCGCCCGGATCGTCATTCCGGGGCACGGCCCGGCCTTCACCCCGAATGAGGAGACACCACGCTGATGGCCGCTGGCGGACCCGTGGAGGAGATCGCTCCCAAGGACTCGTACCTCACGGCCAGCGAAGGCGCCGTGCTGTCGGTCTTCGAGGACGGCATCGTCTTGGATCGCACCGTCTTCTACTCGCGTGGCGGAGGACAGCCAGGCGACGTGGGGATCATCCGGTGGGACGGCGGCGAGGTCGAGGTGGTGGACACTTTCCGCAAGGACGGTGTCCCTTTCCATCAAGTCGCCCCGGGTTCGCTGCTCCCTGACCCGGGGACGCCGGTGGAAGCGGTGATCGACTGGGACCGCCGGTATCTGACCATGCGCACCCACACCGCGCTTCACGCCCTGTCCGGGGTCGTGTTCAGGGACTTCGGGGCCAAGGTGACCGGCGGCAACATGACGCCCGGTGAGGCGCGCATGGACTTCGAGCTCGACGGGATCACGGTCGAATTCGGGAAGATGGTGGAGGATCGTCTCAACGCCGAGCTGGTCAAGGGGTATCCCACCGAGATCATCGAGATGGCCCGGGACGAGGCATTGAAGGACCCGGATCTGATCCGCACCAAGGTCAACCTGATCCCCGAGTTCGTCAAGGAGATCCGGGTGGTCGACATCGTGGGGCTCGACCGTCAGGCCGACGGCGGCACCCACGTCGCCTCCACGCTGGAGGTGGGCCGGGTCGAAGTGATCAAGACCGAGTCCAAGGGGCGCGAGAACAAGCGGATGCGCATCCGCATCGTCTGACGGGGCTCGCGTAGCCTCGCGGAATGGCTGAAGGCTCAGTGGTTCCGGAGAGCGTCAGCGACATGCTCGAATTGCCCATCGTGGCCGTGCTCGCCACTCGACGGAAGGATGACACCGTTCTTCTCTCGCCGGTCTGGTTCGAGTGGCGGGACGGGGGTATCTCCATCTGGGTCGATCAGGGATCCGCCGGCAAGGTGACTCACATTCGACGAGACCCCCGGGTCACGATCGTGATCTCAACCCCGCAACCGCCTTATCGCGGGATCGAGTTCCGGGGCGAGGCGACAGTGACCGAGGACGACTACTTCGGGGTCATGTGGCGTACCGCCAAGCGGTACTACGACGAGGACCACGCCGACCAATTGGTCCAGGACTATCCCGAGCCCGGCTATGTGATCCGGATCATCCCATCGCAGACACGAACTTGGGACTGGACCGAGGGCTAGACGACTGGACTTCTTTCCCCTGTCGTTCCGCTCCGGGGGACCAACTCCAAAGTACGTTGACCGCTCATGCTCGATGTCATCCTCGGCGCCTATCTGGCCTGGCTCGCCGTCCGCGGCTGGGTGCGGGGCCTGGTGCGGGAGGCACTCGGCCTGGTGGGCCTCGTCCTGGGGACGCTTCTTGCCTTTCGTCTGGGCGGCGTGGTCGGCGACTTCCTGTCCCGGAGCTTCGGATGGCCCCCCGAGGCGAGCCGGATCGCCGGAGGCATTGCGCTGTTCGTCCTCCTGGGGATCGTCCTCGGCATCGGCGCCACCGTGCTCACCGGCGTCATGCGGCTTCCCGGGCTCAACATGCTCAACCGCATCGGAGGCTCCGTGCTGGCGCTGCTCTGGGCGCTGGTGCTGCTCGTGGTCGTCGTCAACGTGGCACGGGCACTGCCGCTCCCGGAGAGCTGGGACGACCAACTGGACCGGTCAGTTGTGGTGGAGACTGTGGCGGGTCCCGACGCGTGGCCACAGCGTCTGTTCCACCGTCTCGCCGGCGAGTCCGTGCTCGCCACCCTGCACTCCATCCAGTCGATATTCGGGTCGGGGCGTGTGGTCCCGCGTCACGGTGAGGTCGCCGAGTTTCCTCCGCCCGCAGCCGATGAGGTTCGCCAGGTCCGCGCCGAGGCGGAGATGGTCCTCACGGAGCTCAACCGGCGCCGCACCGGTGCCGACGTCCCGTTGCTGGTGTCGAGCGACGCACTGGTCGCATTCGCCGAGCGGCGGGCGGCCGATTCCTATCTGACCGGCCGTCTGGCAAGGGATGCCGATTGCCTCACCGAAGCCGAGGCCTACATCCTCCTGTCTCAGTGCTCCGATGTCGTCGCCCTCGCCAGCACGTCCCTGGCGGCCTTGGACGCGATTCTGGCCGATGAGGAGACGGGGTCGGTGGTCGTGGAGGGGAGGTTCGACCGTGCGGGTGTCGCCGTGGTCGACGGTCCGACCGGACGGCTCGTCCTGATCGTCCTGGGTGGCTAGGCCGCCTCGGGGACGGGCTGCGCCGACGACCGTGCTCTCGAGCCCGAGAGGGCGACGAGGGCGACGCCGATCATCACGACCACCGCACCGGTGATCTGCAGCGGCGACGGCCGCTCGGCGAAGATGACCGCTCCCCAGATCAAGGTGAGCGCCGGCTGGAGCAGGACGATGGTCGCGGTCTCCGATGCCGGGAGGCGGGGGAGGGCGTAGCCGATGAGGAGCCAGGCCACGACCTGCGGGCCGAGAGCGAGGGCGAGCAGCCAGCCCGCCGCAGGCCACGTCTGGGCGAAGTCGATCCCCGGCCCGAGGAGCCCGATGGCCAGGATGGTGAGCGTCCCACCCGCCGTGACATCCAGGAGCGGGCCTGCCGCTGGGGCCCGGGAGCTGTTGGCGAACTTCAACACCAGGATGAAGATCGTGTAGAAGACGGCCGCAGCCAGGGCCAGAAGGGTCCCCCGGACCGGATCCTCGCCGAAGGCGTCGCCCTGCCCGACACCGGCGACGAGAGCGACGCCGACCAGGACCACTGGGATGGCCGCCAGTACCAGCCGTCGCGGCTTGTCACCGAAGAAGAGCCACGCGGCGATGGCGACGAACACCACCTGGGTGTTGGCGAGGAGCGTCGCCAGACCCGTCCCGATGTACTCGATCGACGTATGCCAGACCCACATGTCGAAGCCGAAGGCGATCCCGGCCGCGAAGGTGATGATCCGGTCGCGTCGGGGGCGTTGGTCCTGGTCCCGACGCAGCCACCAGATCACGAACAGGACCGGTAGGGCGAGCGCCGCCCGGAAGAACCCGCCGGTGACCGCGTCCGCGCCGGAGAGCGTGTAGAAGATCGCGGAGAACGAGATGATGGTCGCCCCGACCAGGGCGGCAGCGGTCGTCAAGCCTTGGCCAGCTCTCTCAGCTCATCCGCGGCGCGGACTATGTGGGCCGTGAAGGCCGGAGTGTCAGGCAGGGTGTCGTAGTCGGCCTGGATGCCCCAGTGCAGCTTTCCGTTGTACGAGAAGAGGGCGATGCCGACCCCGTGTTGTGCCCAGAGCGGGACCATCGGGTAGTTGGCGAGCATTTCCGCCTCGAGTAGGTACATCGGGAACTGGGGGCCGGGGACATTGGTCACGGTCATGTTGAACGGCCGCATCTTCGGACCGACCACCCGGTTGGCGAGGGACAGGAGGGTCAGGGGAGTGCCGGCGCTGAGCTCGACGAGCGTCGCCGCGCCGAGGGCGTGGTTCTCCCTCTTCAATTCGGCCGTGCGGGCCTTGATGGCCTCGTGTCGGGCCACCGGGTCGGGCTCCGACATCGGCAGCTCGATCAGCCACATCGCGACCTGGTTGCCCAGCTTGCCCCGCTGGTCCCGGCTCCGAGTCGAGACCGGGTTCATGATCCGGAACGGCTCGTTTCCGGGCTCGTAGCCTCTCTCTTCGACCAGGAAGCTCCGCACGGCTCCTGTCGCGATGGAGAGCACGGCGTCGTTGACCGAGCCTCCGAGACCGGCCTTGATCTCCTTCACCACATCCAGGTCGAGATCGACCCAGTTGAACCGGCGGTTGGGGCCCAGGTCGGGGTTCAGGGGTGTCCTCCCTGCGGGTGTGAGCCACCCGGACCGGAGCGAGCTCAACGCGGCAGCCGACTTGTCCTTGGTGCGCTCGGCGATGCCGATGCCCTCCTTGATGCTCTCGCCGAGATGGGAGAGTCGATCGATGGTGCGGCGGGTCAGTTTCGCCGCCTCGGCAACCGCCAGCTGGGTGGGCGTGGGGGCAGGACGGGGCTCCCACTCCGGTATCGCCTCGATCTCCGAGGTCGGCACCACATTGAGGAGGATGGTGGTCAGGTCAACACTCGAAACGCCGTCGATCATGCAGTGGTGGATCTTGGCGATGACCGCGAACCGATTGCCCTCGATGCCCTCCACCATCCACAGTTCCCACAGGGGTCGGCCGCGGTCGAGCTTCGTCGACATGATCCGCCCGGCGAGCTCCTTCAGTTGGGCGTCGGAGCCCGGGCGGGGGAGGGAGATGTGGTGGACGTGGTAGTCGAAGTCGAACCGGTCGTCGTCCACCCAGACCGGGCGCCGGTCGTAGGGGACCCACTCGAGTCGCTGGCGGTAGCGCGGGATGTACTGGAGCTTGGACATGACGTGGTCGCGGATCCGGCCGATGTCGATGCCGCCGCCGGCGGTCTGGAGGGCACCGGCGTCGAAGATGGCGACCCCGGCGACATGCATGTGGGTCGTCGGGCTCTCGAGCGCGAGGAACGAGGCGTCGAGGTAGCTGAGCGGCTCGTAGTGGAAGTCGGCCATCACCCCGAATCGTAGGGTCGGCGGAGTCGATCGACTCAGTCGTTGAGCTGGGACACCCGGGCCAGCGCCTGGCGGGTGGACTCGATCTGGTCGGCCGGCGCCCCGGTCTTCTCCCTCAGATCGAGAGCGTGCTCGAAGTGAAACCTGGCGACATCGAGCTTCCCCTCGTCGAACCTCATCTTGCCCAGGTGCTGATGGGCGTACGCCTCCAACTCGGGAACCCTCGGGTCCTTTTCCATGTTGGCGTTGGCCAGTGACCTGATGACTGTGGAATAGAGGTCACCTGCAGTCGCAAAGTCGCCCTTCCAGTGCAGGGCGTGGGCCAGGCGGATCGCCGCCTTGGCCGCGTCGACGGGCACGACTCCCGAGGTGGCGAGGGCTTCGGCGTCCGATGGGCCGCCGGCGCGGGCCAGGACGCGCCAGCCCAGCTCGCAAGCCTGGTCGACCTCTCCGAGCATCCGGAGGAGGGGAACCCTCGCCGCGTCGCCCTCCTCTCCCATGGCCTCGAGCTCGACGAGCCTCGCCCTGGCGGCCGACTCGTCGGCCGGTCGGTCACGGAGCGTTTCGGGGTCGATGACGAAAGCTGGCTCGTCCATGGCCTTGAATCTAGGTGGCGGGCTGGGCCTCGGCGGCCCTCACGTGGGTGGTGATCCCCTGCCGGCGAGTGAGGAGCAAGGCGGCCGCCAGAGTCACCACTGCGTAGGCGGCAGCACCGGCAACGAGGGACATGTCGGGAGCCCGGCCCTCGAAGGCCACTTGTTGCAGCGCTTCGATGCCGTAGGTGGCGGGCAGCAGCCAGGACACGACCTGGACGGGCGCGATGAGGCGGTCGATGGGGAGGAAGAAGCCGCTGAAGAAGATCGAGATCAACAGCAGCATCATGGCGTACTGGATCGCCTCGCTCTCACTCCTCACCAGGGCGGAGATGACGAACCCGAGGCCCAGGGAGGCCATGATCACGAGCACGGCGATCACCGCGAACCAAGCCCAGTTGCCCGCGACGGTGAACCCGAATCCGAAGACGGCGGCCGCCACGAGAGCAGCTGCGACCAGAGCCGCCAGGAGCAGGTAGGCGAGGTACTTGCCCGCGAGGGTCTCGCCCGCGCTCACCGGCGCCACGCGGAAGAGCTCGACGGAACCGAGGACACGCTCCCTCACCAACGAAAGCCCGGCGAAGGTGATCGCGAGGTGCTGCAGGAGCAGGGCGACCACGCCGGGGACGTAGAAGTCGGAGAATCCGACCGAGACCCCGCTGACGTTGCTGGCCTCGGAGCGGAAGGGGCTGACGAGGACGTCGGCATCCACGTCCCGGAAGGTCGCCAGATCCGACTCGACGATCTCGAGGTCGGACGAGAGCTGTTCCAGTGCCGCCCTTCGCTCGTCCGCCGGGGTAGACGGATCCCGCACGGTGGACGAGTTCCCGTCGATGCGGCCGAGCGCCTCCCATCCTGCGGCGTCCTCGGCCTCCGGGCCGATCCCGGCCAGGACCCCGGCCCGGTAACCGGCAAGAGTGGTGAGCCCGATGAGGCTCTGCTGCAGGGTGAGCTGGTCGGCAGGAGACGGGTCCCGCCCTTGCTCGCTGGCGGCGAGCATCGAGTCCACGGCCGCCCGGGCGCGGGGAAGCTGCTCTTCGAGGTCAGCTGACTCCCGCTGCCCCTCGACGACAGCCTGCCGGAGAATGGATCGGTTGAGCTCCTCGACGGCCGACGCGGCAGCCAGGTTGACGAACTCCCGCTCGAAAGGATCGATCTGTGCGTGGTAGATCTCGATCGTCGCCCGTTCGTTCGCCCGGACCTGGTCGGCAGCGTCTGGCGGGACGACGATGACGAGATCGACCTGTCCGTCGGCGAGCCGCCGCCGCGCCGACGACTCATCGGCGGTCACCTGAGCGAGGGAGATCCCCGCTCCGAGTGCTTCCTCCAGCTCCTGACGGTTCTGGGGGCTCTCCTCATCGAGGACGAGAACGGCCTCGAGGGGAGGCCGGGAAGCGTCGTAGCCCAGGCCGAATGCAAGCAGTATCAGGAAGGGCCCGACGATGAGCATGAGGACCAGCCTCGGCTGACGCAACACCTCCATCAGGTCTTTGCGGAGGAACGCCATCGTCCTCGTTCCGGCGCCGCCGGTCACTTGCCTGCCCCCACCGGTTCGAGATCGGGAGATGCGCTCTCTTCGACCTGGGCCATCAACTCGACGAAGACGTCGTCGAAGGGCGGGGAATAGGGCTCGATCGACTCGACGGCTCGGCCGTCCTGGCTTGCCCATTCGGCCACCTCGGGGGCCGCCTTCCCGGCGTCGGGCACCACCAGCCGGATCCCGGTCGCGCCCAGGCGTTCGCTTCTGGTCGCCCCGATCGCCGCGACGAGGGCGTCGCGCGTGCCGGCTGAGACCGGCTCGGAGAACTCGACGTCGATCAGCTCTCCGCCGAAAGCCTGGCGCCGGAGGCCCTCCGGACTGTCCACCGCGACGAGCTTGCCGCCGGCCAGCACACCCACCCGGTCGCAGTAGGCGGCCTCACCCACGTACTGGGTGGTGACGAAGATGGTCCGGCCCTCGTCCCGGAGGGCAGCGAGGCGGTCCCAGATCCGGCGGCGTAGCAACGGGTCGATCCCGGCGGTGGGCTCGTCCAGGAAGAGGATCTCCGGGTCGTGGACGAGCGTCGCGGCGAGAGCTACCCGACGCTGCATTCCGCCGGACGCGTCCCCGTGTCTGCGTGAGCGGGCGTCGGTCAGTTCGACCGCTTCGAGCTCCTCGGCGATGCGGCGCCTGCGCACGCGGCCTGACATCCCGAACAGGGACGCCGCGAAAGTCATGTTCTGCCAGATGGTGAGGTCGTCGTAGAGGACCGAGAGCTGTGGCATGTAGCCGATGCGGGCCCGATCGGCCCGTGCGAATGCGGCGGGTGACTTGCCCATCACCATGGCCTCGCCCGAATCGGGGGCGGTCACCCCCGTGAGCAGCCTGATGGTTGTGGTCTTTCCGGACCCACTGGGCCCGATGAAGCCGAATATGGTCCCTGGCTCGACATCGAGGTCCAGGTCGCTGACCCCCACGTCAGGAGCGAACATCTTGGTCAATTGGCGCGCTCGTACTCCGAGCTCATTCGGTGGCATGCATTGGTGCTACCCAACGGTGATGGCCGACAAACAGCTCAATTGCGTCTGTTTCGACGATGTCGGACGGCGGGTATCAGCCAGACTGTGACCCTCGTGCATCAACCCCAACCGGTCCGGCGCCCGGGATCAACGGTCGCCTTCATCGGCATCGCCGGGATGATCGGGTCTGCGATCCTGAGCGTGATCGCGTTCCTCATCGTTGGCGACGTCTACGAGCGAATCGACCAGTCCGTGGAGGTCACCGCCTCGGCCGTGGTGACCGTCGACGACACCCTCGATGTCGCCGCCGACGCCATGGTCAGCCTCGGGCTGGCGCTGGACACCGTCGGGGCGGCCGCAGACCAGGCCGCGGCTTCGGCGGACCTCGTGGAGCAGACGCTCGAGCAGGCCGCAACGATCGTGGGCACCGAGCTTCCGGACACGATCGACGCCGTGCGAGAGACCATGCCCGCGCTGATCGAGGCGTCCGCGGTCATTGACGGCACCCTGCGGGGATTGTCCTTCTTCGGCGTCCCCTACAACCCCGAGGTCCCGCTCGACGATGCTTTCAGCACGCTCGACGCGCAGCTCGCCCCGCTCTCGGCGAGCCTCCGGGTCAATGCCGCCATCATGGAGGGGCTCGTGCCCAACCTCGGCGGGTTCGGCGCTCAGACCGAACTGCTGGTCTCCCAGGTGGAAGAGATCGGCGGCGCCGTCGATGAAGCTGCCGCGGTGATCGCCGAGTACCAGGAACAGGCTCAGGCTTTCGACGAGGCCATCCGCGCCACCCGTGACAGCGTCATCCGCGGTTCCTTGTGGATGCGCGTTCTCGTCGTCCTCGCCGGCCTCGTCGCCGTGGCCATGGGCGCCGGGCTCTACCTCACCGGTCGTGCGCTCGCGGCCGCCGGTCGCTGAGTCTCAGGCGAACGGGCCCGGACCTTCGAGGCCCGGGAAGAAGGTGTAGACGCGCTCTCCGGTGAAGAGCTGTCGTTCAGGATCCCAGGGGAAGAAGATCACGTTCCGCCACACCATCCGGTCGCCCGTCGGCTCGATGCCGAGCCAGGGGGCCCGGTGGGTCCCGACGACGACCGCCTCCTCGCAGACGCCCTGTGGCCCTACGAAGATGTTGGTCAGCGAGAAGTCGATGTCCGGGAACGCAGTGAGCAGCTCCGTGTAGAAGCGGGTCGCCCCCTCGTGGCCCTCCCACCGGTGCCCGCTCTGCACCAACTCGTAGACGCAGTCGTCGGTGAGAGTCGCCATCAGCCCGGCGATGTCTCTGGCGTCTTCGGCCTTGGAGTGGGCCTTCCACAGCTCGCGCACCGCTTCGTAGTCGTCGGCGCCCATGGCGAGTAGGTCCCGGACTGCCGGGCGCCGAATGGCCGCTTCTTGGATCAGGGGGTGCTCCATGGGCCGAGGCTACCCCTACAACTCGACCTGGACGCCGACCTCCAGGACGTCTCTCGGGGGGAGCTTGAAGTAACGAGCCGCATCGACCGCGTTGCGGTGCATGAGGGCGAAGAGGCGCAGGTGCGCCCGCCGCCACGATGCCGGAACGACCACGGTTTCCTTGCCCAGGATGTAGACGGCGTCGGAGGGGTCGAACCCGAAGTCGGCGCGTCCGATCGCGGTCAGTGCCTCCGGGACGTCGACTCTCTGCATGAACCCGAACTTGAGTACCACCTGGAAGAAGCCCTCGCCGAGAGGGTGGACGGTGGCGCGTGCGGCTCGCTGCACCCGCGGCGCGGCCGCGGTCTGGACGGCGACCAGGAGGATGGTCTCGTGGAGGACTCCGTTCTGGCGGAGATTGGCCAGGAGCGCCGGAGGGGTCACACCGGGCTCGGGGAAGAGGTAGACGCCGGTGCCGCCGACCCGTCGTTGGGGGTGGGAGGCGATCGAGCCGATGAACCGCTCGATCGACAGGTTCCCCCGGCCCATCTTCGTGATCAGCCGCCGACGCCCGACGAACCAGGAGAGCATGGCCGCGGTAACCGCGGCGCCGATGGCGAGCGGGAACCAACCGCCGCTCGCCACCTTGAGGACGTTGGCAGAGAAGAAGGCGATGTCGATCACGAGGAAGAACGCCGTGATCGCCCCTGCGGCCCAGGTGTTCCAGCGCCACCGCACCCGCATCACCGAGTAGAGGAGGATCGTGGTGATCAGCATCGTGGAGGTCACCGCGATGCCGTAGGCCGCGGCCAGGGACCCGGATGATCCGAAGGCAACGATCGTGACGACGCAGGCGACCATCAGGGCGTAGTTGATCGACCCGATGTACACCTGGCCGTGCTCCTGTGCGGATGTGTGGTCGATGCGCATCCGGGGCAGCAACCCGAGCTGGATCGCCTGCCTGGTCAGGCTGAACGCACCGGAGATGAGGGCCTGGGAGGCGATCACGGCTGCCATCGTCGCCAGCACGATCATCGGGACGAGCCCCCAAGACGGCGCCATGGCGTAGAACGGGTTCCCGATGACTTCGGGCCGGTCGACGAGCAGCGCCCCCTGCCCGAAGTAGTTGAGGATGAGGGCCGGGAAGGCGAGGACAAACCAGGCAAACCTGATCGGGCGCTTGCCGAAGTGGCCCATGTCGGCGTAGAGCGCCTCGCTCCCCGTCACCACGAGGAAGACGGCGCCAAGTGAGAGGAAAGCGGCTCCCGGCTGTCCTGCGAAGAACTCGACCGCAAAGCGGGGGTCGACCGCCCGCAACACGTCGGGGTTGGCGATCACCTGGCCGAGCCCCAGGACCGCCATGACGGCGAACCAGACGACCATGACAGGCCCGAATGCGGCTCCGACCCGGCCGGTTCCGCTCTTCTGCACGGCGAACAGTGCCACCACGACGGCGGCGGACAGTGGGACTACGAAGGGCTCCAACGAGGGGGCTGCCAGGCTCACCCCTTCGATCGCAGAAAGCACAGAGATGGCCGGGGTGATCACGCCGTCGCCGTAGAGGAGGGCGGTGCCGATCACGCCCAGCGTGAGCAGCACCCTGGCCGCCGTCTTCAGGTGTGGTCGACCGGGGCGGACGGCCAGGGCGGTCAGGGCGAGGATCCCGCCCTCCCCGTGGTTGTCGGCCCGCAAGACCAGCACCAGGTACTTGATCGTGACGAGGGTGACCAGTGACCAGAAGATGAGGGACAGCACCCCGAGAACGTTCTGGTCGCTCGCGGCCAGGTCACCGACGTGGAAAGTCTCGCGAAACGCGTAGAGGGGGCTGGTACCGATGTCGCCGAACACCACGCCCAAGGCTGCGATGGACGTGGTCAAGAGATAGCGGGAACTCTTCTTGTCTTCTCCCACCAGCGGTCCGGCCGGCCTCCACTTCTGTCCGTTGCTCGTGCCGAGCGCAACCTCTCCAGCGTAGGTGTGCGACGTAAGAAACGAACTGCCGTTGGCAGGGCCTAATGCCCGTGGCGGCCTTCTAGATTTCTCCCCCGGCTTGCCGGGGGAGTCCCCGGAGGGGGAGGGGGCGCGAGCGAAGCGAGCCAGAGTGGGGGCTCTGATCGCTGGCGCCCCCGGGAGGACTCGAACCTCCGACACCAGGTTTAGGAAACCTGTGCTCTATCCCCTGAGCTACGAGGGCGG
>CAYLYQ010000001.1:0-11238 GCA_964388105.1 uncultured Acidimicrobiaceae bacterium | reverse complement strand
GACCCATCGCAGGGAGATCCGGAGTTGATCAACGCAGGCAAACGCCAGGTGACGGCCAGACCGGGCGCGGCCTACTTCCACCACGCCGACAGCTTCGCCATGATCCGCGGCGGCCACCTCGACCTCTGCGTCCTCGGGGCTCTCCAGGTGGCGGCAAACGGCGACCTGGCCAACTGGTCGACCGGGGCGGACGACGCCATCCCGGCGGTGGGCGGGGCCATGGACCTGGTGGCGGGCGTGAAGCGTGTGTTCGTCGCCACTCAGCACACCACAGCCGAAGGCGCCCCCAAGCTCGTCGAGTCGTGCACCTACCCGTTGACAGGGCAGGGGGTGGTGGATCGCATCTACACCGACCTCGCCGTCATCGACGTGACCCCGGCCGGCTTCGAGGTGGTGGAGCTGGCGCCGGGAGTCGCCTTCGAACAGGTGGCCGAGCGAACCGCCGCCCCTCTCTTCCGAGGTCGGCAATGAGTGACGAGAGCACGAAGAGCGCCCGCCTCTACGAGAGGGCGAAGAAGGTCCTCCCCGGTGGTGTGAGCCGGAACACGGTGCTCCGCAAGCCGCATCCCGCATACGTCGACCACGCGTCCGGCAGCCGTGTCGTCGACATCGAGGGGGTGGAGCGGATCGACTTCGCCAACAACTTCGCCTCGCTCATCCACGGGCACTCCCACCCCGCCATCGTCGCCGCCGTGACCGAGCAGGTGAAGAAGGGCACGGCGTTCTCTCTGGCGAGTGAGGTCGAAGTTCAACTCGCAGAGCACCTGACCGGACGCAATTCCTCCTTCGAGATGGTCCGGTTCGTCAACTCGGGGACCGAGGCCGTGATGACCGCGGTCAAGGCGGCCCGTGCCTTCACCGGCCGGCACAAGATCGCCAAGGTGGAGGGTGCCTATCACGGCGGGTACGACTACGCCGAGACCAGCCAGGAGTCGAGCCCGGAGAACTGGGGCCCGGAAGAGAGCCCGGAGAGGGTGCCCACGGTCGCCGGGACCCCCGACTCCGTCCTCGCCGACGTCGTGGTCGTTCCCTTCAACGCTCCCGAGAGGGCGGTCGAGATCCTCGACCGGCACCGGGGCGAGATCGCCTGTGTCCTCCTCGACCCGATGCCACATCGGGTCGGCTTGATCCCGGCCAACCCGGATTTCGTGTCTGCGTTGCGCCAGTGGACCGCGGCCGACGGATCGCTCCTCCTGGTGGACGAGGTCATCACCTTCCGCAGCGAGGTGGGAGGCGCCCAGACCTGGTACGACCTCAGACCCGACCTGACCGTTCTCGGCAAGATCATCGGAGGTGGCTTCCCGGTGGGCGCAGTCACCGGGCGGGCCGAGGTGATGGAGGTGATGAACCCCCTCGCGGGTCGCGTCCCCTTCCCACAGTCGGGGACCTTCTCCGCCAACCCGGTGACCATGACTGCGGGGCTCGTTGCAATGGAGCTGTACGACGCCGACGCGGTCGAACACGTCAACTCCCTCGCCGCCAAGGCCATGGCGGGCATCCGCGAGGCGATCGCGGCGCTCCGTCTCCCGGCATCGGTGACCGGGCGGGGTTCCCTCTTCCGGCTCCACCTGCAGAGTGAGGCGCCTGGCGACTATCGGTCGGGTTATCTGACTCCGGAACGGAAGCGCCGCCTCGGGGCCCTGGTCGATGCGCTGTTCGACGGCGGCCTCATCGTCATGAACACCGCGACGGCGGCGATCTCCACGCCGATGGACGACGACGACGTCACCCGTCTGGTCGAAGGGGTGGCCCGGGGTCTGGAGAGGGCGTCCGGCGAGATCTAGACCATACGGTGGCGGGCCTCGACGAAGTCGGATGAGGACTCGTAGCCCGAATGTCCCGACCCGTCCCGGACCGGCACATCCCGGTCGGGGAGTCCGACGGGCGCACCGCCGATCGGGTCGGTGCCGCGCCATAGGTTGAGCCACAGACCGCCGAGCCGCGCATCCACCTCGTCGACCAGTTCGGGAATCCCCGCGGCCGGGAACAGGGGGCGGTAGAGCATCCCGATCGGGCTCCCATAGGTGATGAGGCTGAACCCTGGCTCCTCTTCCATCTGGCTGACCGCAAGCGCCGCGATCACGGAGCCCTGAGAATGGGCCTCGAGGATCTCGGGCGGGTCGATGACCAGGCGATGGGCGAGGTCCTGGATGACCATCGGTCCGTAGGCGGGCGGTGCCAGCGGGTGGAACCAGCGTGGCCAGATCGACGCCACGTCCCAGATCACCCCGACCTGGCGGTTGGAAGTGCCGCGGCGGATGCTGCCCAACATGCTCCGGAGCACGAAGGTGGTCGGGATGAGCACCACGATCACCTTGGAGACGTCGACCAGGTCGTTGAAGTCAAGCTCCATGGTGGGGAACGCGAAGTCCGGCAGCCGGCCCATGGCAAAGAGGGCCAGCCCGCCCCCTGCCACCACCGCGAAGGCCGCGCCCAGCCAGCGGCGGACCCGGGCCACCGCCAGGGACACGAGCACGATCACCAATCCGAACCCGGCGATGGTCGCGGGGTAGATCGCCGAGTCACGGCTCGGGGTTCGGAGCATCTCCGGCCCGCACGATTGGAGACAGCCCAGGGTGAACGCCAGCACCCCCGCCGCCAGCCCGAAGAGCGCGATGGCAACGAGCAGTGTGCGCGCATGGCTCGAGACCCTCCCGGCCAGGGCGGACCAGGCGCCTTCCTTCGGGAGCGGGCCGCCGCGCAGCGCCAGAAGAGCACCCGTCCCGGCGATGAAGGCGACCAGGTAGAACATCGCCACCACCACCCAGCCTGCCCCGCGCTCGGTGATGGCGTCGATGGACACGGCCTTCTCGCCGAGCAGCTCGATGCCGACACCGAACGACGCCCCGAACAGCGTCCCGGTGACGATCGCCCCCAGGGCGGGGAGGCCAGCCGATGCCGCCGCCAGGCCGGTGGCACCGAGAGCCAGGGCGATGGCGAAGGTGGTGACGTGAATGGGGGGCCACCTTCCGGCGTCGGGCAGGTCACCGACGAACGTCACCCACCCGGCAGCCACGAGCGCGAGGCTGGCCAGAGGAAGCAGGGCGGTGGCAGTCAGCACCAGGCGGTGCCTCGGCGCGTAGGCGGTGGCGATGATCAGCGCTCCGACCACCACACCGATCGCCAGCGCGGCCACCATCAACCAGCCGTCCCTCATGCGTGAGCCGTAGAGCGCGACCACGACGCCACACCCGGCGGCGAGATGGATGCGGCGCAGGCGGTGGACGATGGCGTGCTGTTCCCAGGTGGCCCCATCGGTGACCTTGGCCCCGGCGGGGTCGTCCCACTGGCCGGCGACCGTGGCCGGCGACGGGTCCGGCCAGAACATCCGGGGAAGCATGTGGCGGGGTCGGGGCGAGAACACCAGTCTCGCTCTCTCTCCCGGGCGGAGCTTCGTGAAGTGCGACTGGGTGGACAGCCGCACGACGAGGCCCCAGACGAAGAGCGCCGGGAGGGCCGCCGCGGAGATCGCCCGGGTGACGTCACGCCAGGCCTCCGGGGCCAGCCGGGGGACGATGATCATGAAGACGTACCCCGCCTGGGCAACGAAGAGGGCGGTCAACGCCACGCCCACCAACCTCACGGTCGTGTGGGTGAGTCGACTCGGCCTGCTGTTCATCCAGCCGGCGACGTTGGCGAAGGCAAACGGGCTGAGCAGGATCCACAGCGCGGTCAGCCAGTGGCCGGTGGTGAGGCTGCCCCAGTGATACGCGGTGGCCTCGAACTCGTGGGTGACCCCGGAGGCGTCGTCGGTGCGGTCCGGCGGTCGGCGCCGGAAGATCCGGATGTGCTCGGTCCTCGGGTCGAGTGTCACCGGGTCGGTGCCCAGCATCTGGCGGGGCGGTGTGCCGGACACCCCGTGGACTCGCATCTCCCGGTGGGTCGGCATCCGGCGAGGTTACGACTCCCCGCAGCGGGCGGTAAGCCTTGCGCGCCTACCCTGGATCCATGGAAGAAGAGAGAATTGCGGTCTTCCTCGATTTCGAGAACCTCGCCATCGGGGTCAGGGAGGCTTCCGGCGGCGGGGCGTTCGACTTCGAGCCCATCGCCAACGCCCTGGCCGAAAGGGGTCGGGTGGTCTCCCGGCGCGCCTACGCGGACTGGTCGATGTTCCAGTCGGCGCGGGACTCGCTCAATCAGGGACATGTCGAGCTGATCGAGATCCCCCAGCGCAAAGGGGCGGTCCGCAAGAACGCCGCCGACATCAAGATGGCCGTCGACGCCATCGAGGTCGCCTTCGAACGCGATTACGTCACCACCTTCGTCGTCTGCACCGGCGACTCCGACTTCACGCCCCTCGTCCACAAGCTCCGCGAGCTCAACAAGAGGGTGATCGGGGTGGGCGTCAAGGGCTCTACTTCGAGCCTGCTCCCGCCGGCATGTGACGAGTTCTTGTTCTACGACAACCTCGAGGGCGTCGACATGCACCCGGCCCGCCAGCCCGCCCCCGCCACGAACGGCGACGACGGCGAGGGCGAGGACGGCGCTCCGGGCATCGAGGCGCTCGTGACCACGACCCTCGGTGGGCTCCTGCGCAGCGGTCAGGGCGAGGTGCTGGCGTCCTCCTTGAAGCGGGCCATCCTCCGCAAGGACCCGACCTTCTCGGAGACCGACCACGGCTTCCGTGCCTTCGGTGAGCTCCTGCGCCATCTCGACTCCGAGGGCGTGATCGAGCTCTCCGAAGGGCCTGGCCGCGGCGACCCCATCGTGCAGTTCGCCAGCGGCGGCGGTGGCGAGGATCAGGCGTTCAGTGTTCTCCACGAGGTGGTGAGTGCCATGGCCGAACGGGGCCCGGTGGTGCTCTCGGGCCTGAAGAACCAGATGCGCAAGCGGCTGCCGGGCTTCAGCGAGAAGAAGTTCGGTTACGGCGGGTTTCTTCAGTTCTGCAAGGCGGCCGCTGCCCGCAACCTCATCCACCTCGACTGGAACGACGAGGTCGGCGACTACACCGTTCGGGCCGTATGACAACCAGAGTCGTCGTCGTCGGTGCGGGCATCATCGGCTCGTCCATCAGCTTCCAACTGGCCCGGCACGGGGTCGATGTGGTGGCCCTCGACAAGGGGTCCGGGCCTGCTGAGGGGTCCACGGGCGCGTCCTCGAGCATCTGCCGCTGCCGGTACACCTTCCCCGAGGTGGTGCGCCTGGCGTTCCACGGGCAGGAGGCGTATGGAGCATGGAGCGACTTCACCGGCCTGGAAGAGACCCGGTCCGGGCTCCAGCGCACAGGAGTCATGTGGATGATGGGGGAGAGCTCGGAGAAGCTCCAAGCCGACGCCGCCAAGCTGGTTTCCCAGGGTGTCGCCGCCGAGGTCTACAGCCCCGACGACCTCGCTCGTGACTTCCCGGCCCTCAACGACTGCGGCGAGCCCTTCGACTTCACCGGTGAGGTCGAGCATGTCTGCCGGCCCGCCGAGGGATTCCTCTACGAGCCGAACGGCGGCTACGCCGACCCGGTCGGTGCCAACCAGGACCTGATCGAGGCGACACGGCTTCGTGGCGGCGAGGTCCGTTTCGGTGCCCAGGTGGTCGGCGTCACCGAGGAGGGCGGCAGGGTCACGGGAGTGAGGCTCGCCGACGGGACTGCTGTGACGGGCGACCTCGTGGTCAACGCCGCGGGGCCATGGTGCAACCGCCTCAACGAGATGGCCGGAGTTGACATCTCATGGTCGCTGACCCCGACCCGGATCCAGACCGTGTACCGCTCGTGGCCCGAGGACCTGGGGCGGCTCCCGGTGGGGGCCGACTCGTCGACCGGCATCTACTTCAGGCCGCAAGGGTCGAGCCAGCTGCTGGTCGGCTCGGTCCTTCCCGAGGACGAGGAGGAGGTCGTCTCAGATCCGGACGACTTCAAGCGCACACCGGATCAGGAGTTCACCGCCATCAAGCTGGCGGCATTCCACCACCGCGTCCCCGGTCTCGAAGCCAGAGGCGGCGTGTCGGGCATCGCCGGCCTGTACACGATCAACCGCGAGGACGTCCACCCCATCGTCGGGCCCAGCGGCAAGGACGGCTTCTGGCTCGCCAACGGGTTCAGCGGGCACGGTTTCAAGCTGGCGCCTGCGGTGGGCTCGATGGTGGCCCAGGCGGTGTCGGGTGAGTCCGGGGAGTTCGACACCGACGTCCCCATGTCGTTCTTCGGTGTCGATCGGGCGCCGCTGCAACTCGCCGTCAAGCACGTCCTCGCCTGATGCAGTTCCTCGACGCCGAAGCCACGCGCCGGGCACTTCCCATGTCCGACGCCGTCGAAGCCATGGGAGAGGCCTTCAGCGGGGAGTCGGAGGCTCCCTTGCGGACCCTGGTAGGGGTCTCTCTGGTCATGCCGGGACGGCTCGACGATCACATGGCGGTCAAGGTCGTCTCCACTGTCCCGGGCAACCCTGCAGGGATAGTCGTGGTCTTCGGGCCGGACGGGAGCCCGGTGGGCGTCGTCGACGGCCCGACCCTCACCGCGATCAGGACAGGGGCTGTCTGCGGACTGGCGACCCGGCTCCTCGCCCCCGAGGGAGCCTCGACCCTCGCCGCCCTCGGAGCCGGAGCGATGGGATTCGACCAGGTGGAAGCGATCCGTGCGGTGCGTCCCCTGGGCCGGATCCTGGTGTGGTCGCGTGACGCCGGGAAAGCGGTCGCACTCGCCGAGCGAGTCGGAGGCGACGCAGTTGGCGACCCCGATGAAGCCGTGGCAGTGGCCGATGTCGTGTCGTGCGCCACTCCTGCTCGGACACCTCTGTTTCGGGCCGAGTCGGTGCGCCCGGGGACTCATGTCAACGCCGTCGGCGCCTTCACCCCGGAGATGGCGGAGCTGCCGCCTGGGTTGCTGGCCGAAGCGTTCGTCGTGGTCGACGATCGGGACGCGGCCGCCGCCGAGGCCGGCGACCTGATTCAGGCGGGCCGGTCGCCCGACGCCACGCTGCGCGAGCTTCTCGATGGCTCGGTGGCGGCACCGCCCGGCCGAACCACAGTGTTCAAGAGCGTCGGCGTCGCGGCCCAGGACGTTGCCGCGGGCCGCAGGGCGCTGGAGAACGCCGCCCGCCTGGGCCTGGGCACCAAGCTCTAGGCGCCGCGAACCTGGAGGCCGGCGAGCAGCTTCATCGAAGCGTCGGTGATCTCGTGGACCGCCTGGTGGAAGACCTCTTCGTTGTGGGCCGCCGGCCTCCCGAAACCGGAGATCTTGCGGACGAACTGAAGTGCCGCTGCCTCTATCTCCTCTTCAGGGGCTGGGACGGCACCTTCCCGGAGGCGTTTGATCGATCTGCACATGCACTCAACTTATACGTGCCGGCGGAGTCGCTCCACCTCGGATGAGCCGAGAATGAGGACCTGCAGGCCGAGCAGCGGGATCGTCCGGTCCGCCTCCGCCCCGTAGAGAATGGCGATGACGAAGACGAGGATCCCGACGAGCGACCTCGCTCCGTGGAGCCGTCCGAGGTCGAGGCGCCACTTCATCCTCGAGTCCACCAGGCTCATCGGTTCGGGCGGCGGGCGGAGGATGGTCAGGATGGCGAGGACTCCCGCCACGGTGACAAGGATGGGGCGCACCTCGACCTCCGCCACCGCAAATGCGCCGGCCGCCGAGGCGACGATCGACGCGCCCAGCGCGGCGACGCCCGCGGTGACCGTGAAGCTGGTGTTGGGCCCTTCGGCGAGTCGGCCGTCGACGTAGATGGCGATGGCTATGCCGACACCCGCCGCCCACCCCACCCTCCGATACGAGACGGCGGCTGCGAACGCGGCGAGAACGATCAGGTCGGTGATCAACGGACGTCGCCCGGTCGAGTTGAGCAACACCCTCGCGGCGAGGATCAGCCCACCCACCACGAACGCCGAAGGGGTCGGCCTCTCCAGGAGGGACCAGGCACCCGCGCCGATGCCGGCCAGGTGAGCGGTGAGTGGCCGATCCGGGTCCACCTCCCGGGCCAGCGACCAGAACACGAAGACCTGGGCGGGAGCCCACAACACGTCGGTCGGTGCACCGTTGAGCCACGAGACGAGTGAGGCAAGCCCGAAGACGCCGACCAGCGCGAAGAAGATGCGGTTGGACCAGAGCCGCAGGTCGAACGGCCGTCCGACGTGAGTGCGAAACGCCATGGGCCTTGATTCTGGTAGACAACCGGGCTGACTCGGTTTCGCAGGCGGCACTTTCTACCCTGCCGCCGGTGAAGAAGTCGTTGCAACGCCTCCGCAACGTGCCGGTGGCAGGGGTCATCGCCGAAAGGGAGATGGGGGGATTCCTCTTCATTTCGGCGGTGGTCGGCGTCGGCGTCGGTCTCGGCGCCGCCGGCCTGGTCTTCCTGCTCGACACCTTCGACCGCCTGTTGTCGCCCGTGTTCGTCGAGCTCTTCGATCCCGGCGAGTACGGGTGGTTCCACCCGGCGCGATTCTGGATCTTCGCCTCGGTTCCCGTTGGCCTGACCCTGGCCTGGTGGATAGCCCGGCGATTCGCACCGGAGGTGAGCGGTGACGGCGTGCCCGAGACCGTCGCTGCCCTGACCGTTCACGGGGGCCGGATGCGGGGCAGGGTCGGTCCGCTGAAGGTGCTGGCGACGGCGCTCACCGTCGGATTGGGCGGGTCGGCCGGTCGTGAAGGGCCGATCGTCCAGGTCGGAGGTGCCGTCGGTTCTTGGGTGTCCCGTCGCTTCGGACTCGGCGAGGACCAGGTGCGTTCCC
Organism: uncultured Acidimicrobiaceae bacterium; assembly: GCA_964388105.1. Lineage (GTDB taxonomy): Bacteria > Actinomycetota > Acidimicrobiia > Spongiisociales > ZC4RG35 > ZC4RG35. Next base: position 2,574 of record CAYLYQ010000001.1, on the reverse strand, counting down.
TGGTGGCCGCCGGCGCCGGTGCAGGCATCGGTGCCGCGTTCAACGCGCCGATCGCCGGGATGCTGTTCGCGCTCGAAGTGATCCTCTCCTCGTTCGCCGCCCGTCACATGTCGTCGATCGTGATTGCGTCCATCGCAGCCGCGATCACTTCCAGCCTCTTGGTCGGCCCGGAACTCGCCCTGGACACCGGCTTCTATCGATTGCATTCGTTTGCCGAGCTGATCCCGTACGCGGGTCTCGCCATCGTGGTCGTGGGTGTCGGGCTCTTCTTCCTCTGGCTCATCGACCGGATGGAGCGACTCAGTGACCGGGCCCCGGGCGGGTGGGGGAGGCCGGTCGCCGCAGGTCTCGCCGTGGCAGGAATCCTGTTCCTGGGCCCTCAGCTGTTCGGAACCGGCCAGAGCTTCACCAACGAGCTGTTGGCCGGTCGTGCCACCGAGGTGTGGTGGCTCCTCATGCTTCTCGCTCTCGGAAAGGCGGTCGCCACCGCCCTCACCACGACCTCGGGGGCGTCGGGCGGTGCTTTCATGCCGTCACTGTTCATGGGTGCCGCCCTCGGCAGCGGGTTCGCCCAGATGGCCAACCCGCTGTGGTTCGGCAGCGTCGACCTCAATCCCGGGGCGTTCGCCGTCGTCGGAATGGCCGCGATGTTCTCGGTGGTTGGCCGTGCCCCACTCACCGCCATCCTCATCGTGTTCGAGGTCACCGGGGCGAGGGACTACGGGCTGATCCTGCCACTGATGCTGGTGGCCACCCTGGCCACGTTCCTGGCCGAGAGGATCCATCCCGAGTCCGTCTACACCCAGGCGTTGCGACGGAGAGGCATCTTTGTCCGCCGCCAGGGAACTGTTGACGTGCTCGACACCGTCGACGTGGGCCAAGTGATGGCACCAGTCCGGGTGACCGTCTCCCCGGAGATGGATGTGGAGGAGGTCGACCGGTTGATGCGCAGCCACCACTCCCATGGCGTGCCGGTCGTCGACCGGGAGGGCCAGCTGGTGGGGATGATCACGATCAGCGACCTCGCCCGTGGCGGCGACGGGTCTCGGACCGCGGCCGATGTGATGACTCCCCGGCCTTCCACCGTGACTCCCTCGACTCCGGTCTCACGGGCGCTGGAACGGATGGCTGCCTTGGGGGTGGGGCGGTTCCCGGTGGTCGACGAGAGCAACCCCTTGAAGCTGATCGGCATGTTCCGCAGGGAGGAGGCGGTGCGTGCCTATCACGAGGCGCTCGGGTCCCGGACCGACACCGAGCTGCAGCGTGACCGCCTCGCACAGCGCACGGCGCCCGGAGCGGGGTACTACGACTTCCGGATCCCGCCTGGCTCCGTGGCCGACGGCCGGATGCTCCGGGAGGTCGCGTGGCCGGAGGGGTCCACCCTCGTTTCGGTTCGCCGAGGGCGCGAAGTACTGGTGCCGAGTGGCGCCACGGTCCTGTTACCCGGAGACGTCGTCACGGCCTTCGGCACCGACGTCTCCAAGCAGAGGATGATCGACCGGCTCAACGCTGGAGCCGACGAGCCGACCGCCGAGATCTCCCTCGACGAGATCGGCCTCGCCGACACCGACACTTAGAATCTGCTCAATCCCACAAGGAATCTCTCACTCATGGACAACCCTTTCGCTCTCTTCCTGACCATTGCGATCCTCTCGTTCGTCATCTGGTACCTGTTCCGAGCCCGGGCCCGCAACGCCAAGCTGCTGGAGCAGGGCCCGAAGACGGCGTACGAGTCGGGGCTTTCGACCTCGTCGCCCCTGTTCACGACCGAGACCGGCCCGCGCGCTCCCGTGACCGAGTTCAACGTCAGGGGAGGCGAGATGCACGTCACGTTCGACGTTCCCCTCCCGGCCGAAGAGGACCAGACGCTCATTGACCTCCTCATGTCCGAGGCAGTCGAGGTCATCCGCGAGAAGCGTCACACCCTGCCCCTGGAGGGCCTCACCCACATCGTCGTCCACTCCGGCCGGGGCTCCGGCGTACGCGAGATCGGTCGGACCGAGTTGCCTTCCCCCGGCGTGCTTCCTCCGCCCGAGATGGTGGAGAGACTCCTGCTGACCCACGTTGCGCACGACCCCTTCGCCGCGCCGTTCGAAGAGGACGACCGTCCGCCGGTCGCCATCGGGACGCGCGCCGACGTGCCTGAGGACGAACTGCCACCGATCGGCAAGGAGCTGCGCATCCCCATAGGGCTCGACCGGGGGCTCCGCGCAACGGGTGTCGACCCTGCCACCGTGGACGGCTCCGAGTTGGTGCTCGGACTCCTGCGGATGTTCGGTTACTCGGTGACCGAGCAGGCGTTCCCGGGCTCCTACCTGGCCATGAAGGACGGTGCGTCCACCTTCATCCTCACCGACACCCACGAGGCGGGGGAGTCGCCGGAGATCGCCGACTCCGTGATCCGCCGGTTCCTCGCCGACTTCTCCACTTCGGGCGCCGACCGTGGGCTGCTCCTCAGCGAGAAGTACGCCCCCTTCACGATCCACGAGATCGAGAATCGCCAGCCCAAGGTGAGGTTCATCACCCGGGAGCGCATCCAGCGGTTCATCGATGGGATGGCGCTCGGATAGGGGT